>JBAYJX010000029.1:0-14893 GCA_041664905.1 archaeon
CTGGATTTAATTCATGATTTTCATCAACAGGAAGGTATTTTGGAACGCCATATCTTGCTCCGCCTGTTGAAGTATAAACTATTTTTTTTACCCCACTTTTTCGGCATGCCTCAAGCACATTAATTGTTCCAAGAATATTTGTCATTGCATCAAAAACTGGTTCTTCAATTGATTTTCTAAGCATAATTTGTGCAGCAGCATGAACAACAAGTTCGGGTTTTTCTTTTAAAAATATACTATCAAGCCCTTTAGAATTTGTAATATCCTCTACATATAGAACTGCTTTTTTATTCAAGAATTCTTTTTTTCCAGCACTTAAATTATCTACTACAACAACGGAATAATTTTTTTCTACAAGTTTATCCACTAAATGGCTTCCCACAAACCCGCATCCACCAGTAACAAGAACCTTCATTTACTTCACTTCCACAAGTAAAAGGTTTTTTGTGTTTAAATGGTTTTTAGTACAAAATTGTGGCTTATTTTCTTTTAAACTAAAAATACTAACTTAAAACCATTAATTAAAAACTCTTTTGCCCTAATTTCTGATATGGATTTTAAGGAAAAAATTGCACAATTAATTGCAAAACAAACAGGGGTTAGTGGAGAAGAAGTGGCTCAGTTGCTTGTAGTTCCACCCCAAGGATTAGGTGACTATGCTTTCCCTTGCTTTATTATTGCTAAGGCTCAAAAGAAAAACCCAGTTGCGGTTTCAAGTGAACTTGCGAGCAAAATTAGTGCTCCTTTTATAGAAAAAGTTGAATCTAAAGGGCCTTATGTTAACATTTTCTTAGCAAAAACTTCTCTTTCTTCAAGCGTTCTTGATGGGATTTTTGATGAAAGTGCGTTAAAAGTAAAACTTGGGAGTGGCAAAGTAATGGTTGAATATTCCGGACCAAACACAAACAAGCCGCTCCACGTAGGACATTTAAGAAATAATGCCTTGGGACTCGCAATTTCAAATTTACTTGAAGTTACTGGGCACGAAGTAATTAAAGCAAATTTGATTAATGATAGAGGAGTACATATTTGCAAAAGCATGCTTGCTTACAAATTATTTGGAAATAACCGCGACCCCGTAAAAGAAGGAATTAAAACTGATCATTTTGTTGGAGAAATGTATGTTTTGTTCAATACAAAATCCAAAGAGGATCCTACTCTTGAAGAAAAAGCTCAGGAACTTTTGGTACTATGGGAAAAAGGAGACAAGGAAGTGATAGCACTTTGGAAAAAAATGAATGCTTGGGCAATAGAAGGACTTAAGAAAACTTATTCTGAATTTGGGACAGTTTTTGATAAATGGTTTTATGAATCAGAAATGTTCAAGAAAGGAGATAAAAATGCATTAATCGAAGAAGGCTTGAAAAAAGGGGTTTTTAAGAAAGAAGATAATGGAGCAATATCCGCTTTGCTTGAACCCTCGCTTCCAAACAAAGTAATAATTAGAGGAGACGGAACTTCTCTTTACGCAACAAATGATTTAATGCTTACACAAAATAAATTTGATGAATTTAAACTTGACAAAGCAATTTGGGTTGTTGCAAACGAACAAGATTTGTATTTTAAACAATTATTTGCAATATTTGAAAAACTCGGAAGAAAATGGGCAAAGAATTGTTACCATTTGAGTTATGGGTATGTTACCCTACCTAGCGGGAAAATGAAGTCAAGAGAAGGAACTGTTGTTGATGCTGATGATTTAATTAAAGAAATCGAAGACTTGGCGGTTGAAGAAATCTCAAAAAGATATCCTGATTTAAGTGAGAAGAAAAAACAAGTGCGCGCACACTCTATTGCCTTAGCAGGAATAAAATTTCTTTTACTGAAAAATGATTCTAAAAAAGACATGGTGTTTGACAAAGTAGTAGCACTAGCTTTTGATGGAGAAACTGGCCCATATGTGCAATACACATTTGCTCGAGCAAAAAGTATTCTCCGAAAAGCCCAAAGTGAAGGATTAGATATAAATAAAATTACTAAAGCTGACTTTTCTCTTCTAACACACGAAAAAGAAAAAGAGTTAATTATTGAATTAGCCAAATATTCTGATACAATAAAACGTTGTTGGGAGGATTTATCCCTTCACCCATTATGTCACCTATTAATTGGGCTTTCTGAAAAATTTAATTCCTATTACCATGAAGTCCAAGTACTAAATACTGAAGATAAAAAAAATACTCTTGCACGTTTAGCACTAGTTTATGCAACAACAATTGTAATAAAACAAGGATTAGAAATGCTTGATATCGAAGCAATAGAAGAAATGTAAAATTTTTTCCACAAACAAAAATTAATTTTGTTTTTTTCTTTCTTCAAGCAATTGAAGCGCAGCATCAGAGTGCCTTACTAATATTTGATCAAGTTGAGTTAAAAGTTTTCTTCTATTTTTTGGTTGAATTAAAGGGTCTTTGAGTATTTGTTTTCTAATTTCTGCTACACGCAATGATTCGGCAGTTAAAAGTGGTTCTCTTTGAAGAAATCTTTGTTTATGAGCTCTAATTAAGATTTGTGCTCTTTTTGCATTTTGACTTAAAATTGGCATAAAAAAACACCTAATTACTAAGAGTTGCTTTTATTCTTCTTATACCTGCCGCAACAGCTTCTTGTTTTACAATCTTAAATTTACCCATTACTTTTGTATTTTCTACATGCGGTCCGCCACAAATTTCTTTTGAAAAAATAGTATTACCGCTTTTAATAGTATAAACTTTTACTTGTTCACCATACTTAGAATCAAATACCCCATGAGCACCGGACTTCTTTGCAGCATCAAGAGGAAGAACTTCCATTTGTACCTCGCACTCCTTACTAATAGCATTATTTACCCAATCCTCAACTTTATTCACTTGTTCATCAGTAAGTTTTTCATCAGCATTAAAATCAAACCTTAATCTTTCAGCAGTAATATTTGCCCCTTTTTGAGAAATATTTGGATTCACAATTTGTCTTAGAGCTTCATTCAACAAATGAGCAGCAGTATGAAGTTTTGTAGTCTCAATACTTGCATCAGCAAGTCCACCCTTAAATTTTTGTTCAGCACCTTTGCGTGAAAGTTCTTGGTGCTCTTTAAGTAATTCTTCAAATCCTTTTATATCAACAGTAAATCCTTTTTCCTTGCACATCTCTTGTGTCATTTCAATTGGAAAGCCAAAGCTTTGATACAAATCAAAAGCACCTTTTGAATTCAATTGTTTAACCGGACTCTGTCCAAGTGAAGCTGCGGCTTCACGGGAGCCGTAAAGCTCTGCTTTACTTGCTCCAAGAAACTGTAACTTCTTTTCAAGGACTTTTATTCCATTCTCAAGAGTTGAAGAAAATTTCTCTTCTTCTTTTTGTAATTCTAAATAAATTTTTTCCTTGTTTTTTTCAACCTCTGAATAAACTTTTCCCATTACATTAACTACTACTTCAGCAATAGCTTTAGAAAACACAGTGTTAATTCCAAGTAGTCTTGCGTGCCTAATGCTTCTTCGAATAAATCTTCTTAGCACATATCCTTGGTCAACATTACTAGGAACAATTCCTTTATCATCACCCAAAATCATTACAGAAGCACGCAAATGGTCAGTAATTATTCTAGCACTTTTAATTTCTTGTCCATTTAAAGTTTTAATATTTTTTCCAGCTGTTTCAACCACTTTTTCAAGGATTGGTTTTATTGAGTCACATTCGTATGCATTTGTGAAACCATTCATTACAGCTATTGTTCGCTCAACCCCCATACCCGTATCAATATTCTGTTGTTTTCCTTCTTCATATTTCCCAAGTGCATTCTTATTGTACTGCATTAAAACATCATTCCAAATTTCACAAAAAGCACCTTGTTTGCAAAACTGTAAAAATTCTTCAGTATTTTTTTCCTGAACATCTTTCACATGGAAAAACATTTCTGTATCAGGTCCACAAGGCCCAGTTTGTCCAGCCGGCCCCCACCAATTATCCGCCTTTGACAAAAAATGAATTCTATTTTTTGCAATCCCCAAGGTTTCCCACAAATTCGCAGCCTCATTATCTTTTGGGCAATCATTATCCCCAACAAAACAAGTAACACTAATTCTTTCTTTTGAAATTTTAAGCTCTTTTGTTAAAAATTCAAAACTCATTGTAATTGCTTCTTTTTTGAAATAGTCCCCTAAAGACCAGTTCCCCATCATTTCAAAAAAAGATAAGTGCCAAGAATCTCCAACATCATCAATGTCCCCTGTTCGAATACATTTTTGGATATCCACTAATCTTTTTCCCAAAGGGTGCTTTTCGCCAAGTAAATATGGGACTAAAGGATGCATTCCTGCAGTAGTAAACAAAACAGTAGGATCATTTTCAGGAATAAGAGAAGCACTAGGAATAATTGCGTGTCCTTTTGATTTAAAAAAATCAAGGTACTTTTTTCTTAATTCTTTAGTAGTAATCATTCTTTCACTTGAAAAGATTGGAGCGGAAAGTAATTTAAATTAATTATTTGGCGAGTTTTGAGAGAATCCACCTTTGTGCAGATTCATTTGAGTCAAATTCCTTAGTTAACAACTCTTTTCTAATTGCAATTCTTTCATCCTCAGTTAGTTCTCTTTGCATTCTTCTTGCAAGAGCTAAACCATCAATTGTGTTTGTAACCAAGCTCCTAAATATACGTTTTATTATTCTAACAAAAAAACTAGGAGTGCGTTTAATTGCTTTTTCATAGCGTTCTTCATTATTCTTTAAAGCCCACTCAAAACAAAGACTACTAGCAATAGTTTCATCAGCTAAATCCCAATTCTTCATACCCCTCAAAGCCCTAATTTTTTGATATGCTACATGGGAAAGTTCGTGAACTGCTGAAATAGGATCTTTTTTTGCCAAGTAAATTAGATGCTTTCTTTGCTTTGCATCAAGAGAAACATGTGCCCCACCACATTTTCGAAGTACAAACCCTAAAAGAATTGGAACTTTTTCTCCAGCATTAACAAAAGCTTTTTTTACAGGCCCTCTAAAGGATTTTAAGTTATAGGTAACTTTACTAGAAGCAGTCCCTGTACCAAATTCATCTTCAACAAATCTTCTTGCATTTCTCAGCATTTGTGTTTTAGCTCTAGTTCGACCAAGCGTTTTCATAGTAATCAATATATTGTGATTAATTGTCTTTATTTAATTAACTATAATTGGCAGTGAGAAGTAAGCCACTTTTTGTTTTCCCTTTAGCGACGAGAAAGCTCGTCCGGGTTGGCATTAACCTAAGCCTCCTTTCGGAGTTGCACCACAGCCCCCGTTGCATCCCCTATTTCTAGAGGTCATTGCAAAACCTTGCGGTTTTGCGATGCTTCGTAAACCTTTTATGGTTTACTCAGTCGTTTCTGTTGAGCTGCCCAGCCTTTCGGCTTTTTCAAACAAAACCTTACGGCCTTGTTTTTGTGGGATTCGCAGGTGAGCGGACTTTCCTCAGTAACCCTTGCAGGGCACCGTTAGCCAATCCCTCACTACCATAAATATTTCTTCAAAAGAAGTTTATAAGGATTTGCAGAGGGTTAAAACTAAGTATTATTGCTGACCTTCTTCCAATTTAGTAGTTATTTCTTCAATAGCTTTTTCCATTACCCGTGGGTGAACTCCCCTATTATTGTTCAATTCGTTTATTATGTAATTCAAATTTGCGCTTGAATGAAACGCTTTGTGTAGTTCCTGTGGCTCAACTTGAAGAATTGCCTCAAGCCCTAATTTTTCAATTAATTCTTTTTCAAGCAGAGCTGACATTCTGGAGTGAGTATTCATATGCAAGGAGGCTAACATTTGTCTTATTCGCTCTGAGGCTTGTGATAGAAGTTTTTTCTCTTGTGGAGTAGCATATCTTTCCTTAGAACCCATTTTCATGTTTGATTCAAATTCACGCAATTTAACCATTTCTCTTACTTCTTCGTGGTATTTGCGCATAGCCCTTTCTTGCGGATCCATTTTGGATTCAATGACCCTTTGTTCTAGTTCTTTTAATCCTGTGCCAAATTCTCTTAATTCCTTTCCAACTTTTGCAACTTGACTAGCAGCCCCCCTAAAACCCATTCGTTGAGCGGGCGCCTTTGGACCAAAACCAAAAGGGGCTTTTCCAAATCTTTTACTAATGGCCATAAATACATACACAATTAGTAATATATTAAAGATATGGTAGTGTTGTTTTTAGAGAAATAATTTTGAATAATCAAAAATTTAGTTAATATAATTTTTCTTTTTTTCTTTTATTATAAAACACTATTCCAACTATAATTAGTGCAATTAGCACAAATAGTGCAAGGTAAGTGGGCGGTAAAAACCCTGCAGAAAATAAGCCTGCAAAAGTGTTATTTTGCTTTTCTTCAACTAATTTATTTAAATCAGTGCTTATTTTATTCAAAGACAAATTTTTGTCAACATCGCTTTGTTGTAAATTTGAAATACTTGAATTTATTTTCTTTATAGAATCAAGTGTTTGAGCATTATTCTTTTTCAAATCAGAAATTTCGTTTTCTTTTGAGTTAAGATCTTTTTTTAAATCACTGATAAGTATTGATTGAGAATTAATTGTTTGTGCTTGAGAAGAAACTGTATTTTCTAAAGCATTCACATTTGCTTGTAAATCAACAAAAGTTATTTCCTTTGAAGCTGAATCAATTTCATTGTTACTAGAAAAAACTCTTACCAAAATTATTGAGTTCCCAGTTGGCATTCCTTCAAGTGAAAGAGTGATTTTGTTTAAAGTTACATTGTAATTTAATATTGAATCAGATTTTTGTGCTTCATCAACAAATACTTTTCCGCCGTGCTCAAATGCACTAATCAAAGGATTATTATTCAAAAATATTTGAATCTCCCCAGATGAATTTAGTGAATAATCAATACTAATAGTCCACTGAGTCCCACTAGGGATATTGTCCTGTGCATTAATGCCTAACGCATTAACACTAACTAATAGTGCTAATAGTAAAATCAAAACCCAAAAGTACTTGTTCATACACAAAGAACTAGAGAAGATATATTAAAAGGTTTTGTTAAAAAAAGCTCATACAGGCGACTTTATGAGTAAACAGGAGTGCTTATTGAGGATGGCGTTTTAAAAAGTCAGCAAATCTTTTTTTCTCAACAATTTTTTGTATTACCCCAAGCTCGCTTCCTACCTCAAGCCCGATTTTTTGTGCATTTTGTAGAAGTGAAAAAATATTCTCTACTTCATCCAGAGACATTGTCACAAGTCTTTGTGCTCTTTGCTCTGCTCTTGCCCCAAGTCCATTAAGCAGTTTATATCCTTTAGAACTTATACTATAAAGTCTACTACCGTCATGATCTTCTTCAAAAATCAATCCTTGTTTTTTAAGTAATTTTATTGCACCAAACGCAACTGGCTTTGTAGAACCAGTAATTTTAACTAATCTGTCAAAACTAAATACCCCTACTTCAGGAGAAGTAAAATATCCCAGCAAAAAAAGAAAATTTTTGCTTATTTTTTGAGTTTTATTTCTAACACCTATTGCTTTACCTCTAGTCCAATTATCTATAATATAACTTTCCTTCAAACCTAATCTTTGAGCCATTTCCCTAACATTTAATGTGTGTCCGGTTTGTATGTCAAGTGACTGTATTGCTCTTACCCGAGCTGCTTTTGTTTCTTTTTTAAGCGTAGTTTTGTATTTTACGAGTATTCGTTGAAGTTCACCATAACTAATCCCAAGTTGATTTAATATTTGCGGAGTAGTCAAATTAATATTTGCTCTTAAAATTTCTCTAAATTTTCCAATAACTTTTCCCCTTACTGGATCATAGCCTTTTCTAATATTAACTCCTTCTGACCTTGCCTGAGCAACAATACCCCTATTAAGTTTTTTTAACTCCCTAACTGAAATAGGATGTTTTGGGTTAGAAACTTTTTTTGCAATGGTTTCTAGAGAAACTTGCGAGTAAGGGTCAGAGCGCATCCTCTCTTGAAGAAGCGCTATAATTTGGTCTTTTTTTGAATCAGAAATATTTAATCTTGACGCATTAGAAAGAACTGCATCTTTAACTTGGAGAGCTTGAACAGGAGTTAATTGAGCAGATTCTTTATTTTTTGATCTGCCAAATAAAGAAGCACGAGCACTATTTAATGCCCTAATTCCTACTTGACGCCCATATCTTGCAGCCAAATGTTTTTGTATATCAAATGTTGAAAAACTTTTACGCATAACAAAATATGTTTTTACTTGAATAAAAATGTTTGTCAGGCAAAAATCAACAACATTATTGTTTTGTTTTTGTTAATTTTTCCTGAACAAGCACAGTTGCCCTAAACAAACTTTCAAATGTTCCTGCATCTGACCAAAAACCTTTAACAAAATTGGCTTTCATTTTACCCATTTTTATATAAGCATTATTTACATCAGTGATTTCGAGTTCTCCTCTTTTACTTGGTTTCATTGTTTTAATTATTTCAAATACCTTTGAATCATAAACATATAATCCAGTTACTGAATAATTGCTTTTTGGCGAAATGGGTTTTTCTTCAATTGAAACAACATTTTTTCCATTAAGTTCTGCAACACCAAATCTTTGTGGATCAGGAACTTCTTTTAAAAAAATCATTGCCCCTTCATTGAATTCCGAAATATCAAATTTATCTTCATAAATATTATCCCCTAGAATTACCGTAACAGGTTTAGCATCAGAAAAATCTTCGGCCAATGCTAGAGCTTGCGCAATTCCGCCTGCTTCTTCTTGAATAGCATAACTTAATTTTACACCAAATTCTTTTCCTGAACCAAGTAAATTCAAAAAATGGCCCGCATGCCCAGGTCCAGAAACAATTAGAATTTCTTTTATTCCCATATCAATAAGGGTTTGTAATGGGTAGTAAATCATCGGCTTGTTATAAACTGGCAATAAATGTTTATTTGTTACTTTTGTTAATGGAAGCATTCTGCTTCCTGTCCCGCCTGCTAAAATTACCCCTTTCATCCTAATCAACCCCCAAATATTCTGCTAATGCAATTTCCCATTTTCTTAATTGTGGTAATTTATTGTTATTTAAGACACTAAAAGTAGGCCTTTTTGCGGCAGAGGGAAATTCATTTGTCGCACAAGGTTCTACTACACAATTAAGTTTTAATAAATTAATAATTTCTTTTGCAAATAAAAATCGACTGCATTTTCCAGAATTTGTTATGTGATATATACCAAAAGGGGTTTTGTTTTCAATTAAATAAATTATTTGCTTTGCTAAGTCAATTGTGTATGTTGGACGCGCTGTTTGATCAGTAACTACTTTAATTGAAGATTTGTTTTGTGAGATAGATTTAATAATTTCAATAAAATTCTTACCATTTTTTCCAAATAACCATGATGTTCGCACTAAATAATATTTATCAGTATTTTTTATCAGTTCATCTTCACCAAGCGATTTTGTTAACCCGTAATAATTAATGGGATTCTTTTTATCTAATTCATCATAGCCTTCTTTTTTCCCATCAAAAACATAATCCGTGCTAATATGAATTAATGTTGAACCCATATTTTTACAAGTCTTTACAAGATTCTTTACACCAGTTACATTAATCGCAAAACATTTTTCCTTATTAGTTTCAGCCAAATCCACATTAGTATACGCAGCACAATTAATTACAAAATCCGCTTTTTCCAAAACAATTTTTTGCAAAGATTCCTCTTTAGTGATATCAACTTCATTAATGTCCAAGGCCACTATTATATTTGATTTATTTTTTTTTAGTTCATAAACAAGATCTGTCCCAAGCATTCCTTTTGAACCAATAACAATTATTTTCATTAAGCAACCTTCTTTGTTATATTTTGAATTACTTTTTTCTTTAATGGTCTCCACCAAGATTCGTTTTCAATATACCACTTAATTGTTTCTTTTAATCCGATCTCAAAACTGTGTTTTGGAAACCAATTAAGTTCTTTTTTTATTTTAGAAAAATCAATAGCATATCTATAATCATGCCCTTTTCTATCTTCAACATGCGTAATCATTTCTTCTCCAAAACCAAACTCTTTCAAAATAAGTTTTGTAATTTCGATATTAGTTTTCTCCGCATCCCCTCCAATACAATAAGTTTCACCGAGTTGTCCTTTGTGCAAAATCAAGTCAATAGCTTCAACATGATCTAACACGTGAATCCAATCTCTAATATTTAATCCCTCGCCATACACCGGAACTTTTTCCTTATCAATTAAATTTGTTATAAAAAGAGGCAAAAGTTTTTCAGGAAATTGAAATGCACCATAATTATTTGAACAATTAGAAATTGTTATTGGGAGCGAGTAAGTTGCAAAATATGCTCTGACTAAATGATCAGAACCAGCTTTTGATGCAGAATAAGGTGAGCGTGGAGAGTAAGGCGTATTCTCAGAAAACTTTCCTTCTGCCCCCAGTTCTCCAAAAACCTCGTCAGTAGAAATATGATGAAAACGTTTCTTTCCATTTTTTAATGCACTTTCAAGTAACACTTGTGTTCCAAGCACATTTGTTCTAACAAATTCGCTTGCATAAATAATACTCCTATCAACATGACTTTCTGCAGCAAAATGCACTACCGCATCAACTTGAGGCATTATCGAATTTACTAAATCCGAATCACAAATATCACCTTTGATAAATTTGTATCGAGGATTATCCACAACACTCACTAAGTTTTTTTCATTGCCTGAGTAAGTTAATTTATCTAAATTTACTATTTCATAATCAGGATACTTGTCCAACATATAGAGTATAAAATTACTTCCAATAAATCCACATCCCCCAGTAACTAACAGTTTCATCATAATCACTCCATTTTAAATTTAGTATTAATATCTTTTTCATGTCTAATTTCATCCACAACTTCTTTTTTTCCTTTTCCTGCATAAAGTTTATTTGGAAGATTTGTTGAATAACTTCCTTCTTTACTAATAGAACGATAGCCGTGTACTACTCCGGGCGGAACAAGCACCGCAACCTGATTTGTTTCACCCACAACAATTTTTTGAAATACCCCATAAGAACTTGATTCTTTTCGGTTGTCCCACAAAAATAATTCAAAATTTCCCGGCCCCGCAAAAACAAAATAATCTGTTTGAAAAGAATGCTCGTGCGGCCCCCTCGAAACATTATATTTAGTAAAAGAAACATAAACCATTTCAGGCTTGTAATCTATTTCATCACCCCTAAAAACTTCTGCAAGCCAGCCCCGTTCATCAGAAAAGACAGGCAATTTTTTTATTATTACATTATTAATCATTTTACTCATATTAACCCTGTTCCCATTCAATTAAAATTCTAACTTTTAGCCAAAAAATTAAACCGATTTATTTGGATTCTTTTGTTCGCCAAATATTTTGCAAATCTTGTTATAATCCTCAATATTTCCAATATCATGACAATATTCCTCAAAAGGAAAAGCAAAAACACTTTCTTTTGAAAAAATACGCTCCAACAAATGCTCATTTTTTCCGCTAGTTAACAATTCTTGAACAATTTGTTTTGTTGATTGAGGAAGAATATAGCAAAGAATTGATTTTATTGTTGATTTTGGTTGAATAGGTTTTTCTTCAAAAGACTTTATTTTGTTTCCATCAAGTTCAACTATCCCGTGCCTTTTTGCTTTTTCTTTATCTTTAATGTCAGTAACTGCAATCAATGGTTTTTTATTCAATTTAATAAATTCAGCCGCCATTTTGTTTAAATCAAACCCAAATATATTATCACTTGAAATCACCAAAAAATCATCACTTACATTTTCTAACCCAAGTGCAAGGTCTTTTGTTACCCCTTTCGCTTCCTCTGAAGAATTTGTCCCATTATTGAGAATAGTTATTTTTATTTTTGATTTAGTTTCCTTTTTCCACTTTTCAAAATCAGCACAAAATTTGTTATTTGACACAATAATTATTTCATCAAAAAAGTTAGATGAAATTTTTTCCGCTATAAAATCAAGAGCTTTTCTTTTACCTATGGGGAGAAGAGCTTTTGCACAATTAATTGTCAGAGGATACATTCTAGTGCCATACCCTGCCGCTAAAATAATTGCTTTCATTTAACCCCTTCTGTTTTAGTTTAAATAATTAACAAAATTTGAGTTTTTAACTAGTTTTGGTACAAAAAGTTTGAATTAAAAAAATAGAATGGGCGAGCAATTGCTCGCCCAATTAAATTAGATTTTTATTTTCCAAATTTTACTTGCTTCTTCTTTGAAACCATTACATAGCCAACTATTACAATTACAACTATAACTATTATTACAATTAATAGTGTGTAATCCATTGGTGCTGCAGGAGCAGATGTATTTTGTGTTCCTGTACCAGTACTAGTTGTATTTGTATTATTTGTTCCTGTACCAGTGTTATTAGTTCCAGTACCAGTTCCTGTATTAGTACTTGCTGTTACTACTGTTTCCCCAGCAACTGCTGGTGAAGCAAACTTAGCCGTAGTATCAGGCTTTGTACTTGTACTCAATGCATATGAAACTGATGCAGTTTGACCAGCTTTAACCATTGGTACAGTGAATTGTATTACTGGATCAGCAGCTAAAACTTTGAACTCCAAAGCTGAACTAACTTGTGCCGCAGTAATTGTCGCAGCCACAGCTTTTGAAATTGTTTCAACAACCAATACATTACTCATATCAGTAGTATTGTTATTTTTCACACTAATTGTGAAAGTTGTTTTATATGAAGTAGATATTACTCCAGTTGTTGAATTAGTTGTTTTAATTTCTTCAACTTTTACTGCTTTTGTGAAACTATAGTCAGTACTTGTTTGTGCAATTGCAGCTACTTGTTCAGCTGTGTACAATGGAGTACCATCATTATTAGTTGCAGCACTCAAAACACTTTCAACATCTGCTACTGTTGGAGTATACTCTTGAGTTGACTCTGAAACAGTAGTTGTTGTTGAAGTCCCTGTTGTCTCAGTTGGAACTGTGCTTGTTGTAGTTGTAGTGCTACTTCCGCCAGTTGCACCCGTAAGATTATTTTCTGCATTAGTTCTAAATGAGATAGTTGCATTCGTGTCATGCCCTACAGGATCACGACATTGAACATACAATGTTCCTGCGTTATATGCACTATATCCTGTTCTTACAGGCATTGAAGTCGCAACGCTTGCAGGAACAATCTGAGTCCCATCAGTCATTGAATCGTATCCAACAAGTGTAGTACCATATTTGCATGTCACATACTCATCTGAAGTAATAATTGGAGTTACTGAAGTAGTTGTAGTTGTATATGTTACATTGAAATCTGGCGCATTATTATCAGCAGTGTATCTTGAGAAGTGTAGAACATTAAAGTCTAATCTTCCTCCCGCATAAGTTATTCCGAAACAATTTGTGCTTGTACAATTAGCATCATCCATTTTAATTGGAGGAGTTGTTGCATAAGGCAAATTGTAAATTGTTACTTGTGCAGGATGATTTATATCATTAAATGCTGCTGAATTCAAATCTAAATATTTATTTCCAGCTGCATCAGAACCCATTGTTAATGAAGTACTTAAAGCTAGCAATTTTCTTCCGGCTGCCCCAGTAGTGTCGGCTAAATTAATATCTTGATTAAAATACAAGATCCTTCCTCTATTTAAAACATCTTGGAATGTCAAGAAATTGATATCCGCGAAATCAGTTATATCTTGAAAGTTAGTTGTATTTGCATCTTGACTTGTTCCAGCTGGATAATTCATATCATACAATATTACTGGATTAGTCATAGTTACAGTTCTTGAGTTTGTTGCATTATCAGTTAATATCATTCTTAGATATACTGCATTGAAATCCCTGTTAATTGTCCCTGTATTTATTGTATAGTTTCCGTCTGCGTGTGCAGTTATTGTTTTGTTTTGATCTGTATCATTCATATCATAGCAAATTACTTTTAATGTGTTCAAACCTGAAGTTACCGCAGTATTAGTATCCGCATAACCGAATGAAGTTGTAGCCATTGTTACTCTGAAGTTTATATCCTGATTAGTTCCGTAGAAATAATCTTTTCCAATTGTTAGTGCAGTTGTTATATTTGGCGCATTTGTATCCAAAAGAATACTTCTAACAATACCATTAGTATCATTTCCTGCGTTATCTCTTAACCAATACATTAAGACATAGTTACCATCACCAAGTGCTGTTGTTATTGTTGTGTAATATGTACTGTTTGCATCACTTGCAACTGTTCTACTAAAATCAGTCCAAGCTCCATTCCAATCAGTGCCTGCAGTAATATACCTGCTTAATTGGTATTTAGCAATACTTTTCCCAGAATAAATGAAGTTAACATCATGAATTGCTACATTGAAATCAGCGTTTCTCCAAGTAGTTGAATTGCCATCAATATAAACAAGGGTTGGTGCATTGCTATCAATTATTACTGATGCAATATTACTATCTATTGAACCACCATCATTGTCTTTCACAGTTAATCGAACAGTATAATTGTTATCTCCAATTACTTGTGTATTAATAACAAGTCCACAAGTCCCTGAATTCAAATCAGTTACTGGACAAACCATGTTTCCGGCACCATCCAATAAATTAGTATCAGTTACACCATAAACCATAGTTGAAGCTGGATTAAAGAAATTTATATCTCCTGAAACCCATGTGTGAACAGGAACATTTACAGCAACAAAAGAAAAGTTTACATCTATTGAATTTTTGTAAAATCCTCCCGTAGTCGCTCCACTCACAGTAAATGCTGGTATTGTTGGCGTGGCAAAAGCCCCAACTGCTAAAAAGCAAATTAATACTAGCGTTAAAATTAAACTCATTTTTCTAAACCCCATTTCAATGCGCCTCCATAAATGCACTTTTTGCATAAATCTGAACCAAAATATTTATAAACCTAGAGAAAATATTTTTTATGCAAATTTTTGGGAAAAATACTAATTTTTAGATTATAAAAAAAGTTTTTTTAATTAATTTTAGATTATTTTTTA
>JBAYJX010000030.1:0-14308 GCA_041664905.1 archaeon
AACTTAAAAGTAAGCAAAGAGAAAAAAGTTTCACTAACCCTAGTAGGAGTATCAAGCCCATTCACAATTCAATGTAAAAAAGATACAGGGCTTTGCACAGCAAGATCATTAAGTAACTCAGAAGTATATTTTAGTAACTCCGGAGATGTGGACATAAGCAGCATAACAATTAATATTGACTACAAATCGCCCTCAACTCCAAACTGTAACCAATACCTAACAGGGGTTCAAACTCTAAACAGCGCAAACACAAAGAAAATCAATACAATTCCTGCAAAAGGAAAAGAACCACTAATAGTTGATATGACTGCACCCTCCGATGCACCTGACAAAGATATGGCAAGATGCTTACTCACTTGGGTATACCTTGACCCAGTAAGCCCAACTCCACAAACACTAACCGACTCAGCAATAATAGAAATAAACAAATCTGAGAGCTAATTAAATTAGGCTTTAATACCTTAAAATAAAATCCCCTCAAAAGCAAGTTTTTATTCCTTTTCACTCCACTCTTTATTACAAAGTGAACTAAAAATGGCTGAAAACAATAAAAAAGAATTTCAACTAGAACTAGCAAAATACTTAGCTGAAAAAGACTTTGTTTACGGCCCAGAGCCAGAACTATACACCCCTGTTGCGGGATTTTACTCTTACGGACTTATTGGAAAAGCAATGAAAAACAATGTTGAAAACAAAATAAGACAAATCTTTATTAAAAACAATTTTTATGAAATGGAGTTCCCACTTATTACCCCAGAAATTGTTTGGAAAGCGAGCGGACACCTAGACGGATTCAATGACCCAGTTGTTATTTGCTCAAAGTGCAAAGCATCATTTAGAGCAGATAAGATAATTGAAGAACAAGCTAGCATTGCCGCAGACAGTTTTAAAGATGATGAACTCTTGTCAACAATAAAAGAAAAAAATATTACTTGCCCAACTTGTGGTGGAAGATTTAATCTTGAAATATTAAGACACAGTTTAATGATGAAAACAACAATTGGAAGAGATATTGTTGCATACAATAGACCAGAAACTGCTACAACAACTTACCTCCCATTCAAAAGATACGCACAATTCTTTAGAGGCAAACTTCCTTTCACAGTTTTCCAAATAGGAAAAGCATTTAGAAACGAAATTTCTCCAAGACAACACTTACTTAGACAAAGAGAATTTGTTCAAGCAGAAGCCCAAATGTTTATTAGCCCAGAACAAAAACAAAACTTTGAATGGTTCCCAAAAGTAAAAAATGATTCACTCCCACTTTGGACCGAAGAGTTACAAAAAACAAATAAAGAATCAGAGAGTATTACTCTTGAAGCCGCACTTGAGAAAAAATATTTAAAAAATCAAGCATATGCTTGGAGCATAAATCTTGCATACAAATTATTCCTTTCAATGGGGATACCAAAAGAAAAAATTAGATTACGACAACACCACGCGGACGAAAAAGCATTCTACGCAGATGATGCTTGGGACCTTGAAATACTACTTAACTCATTCGGTTGGACAGAGTGCTGCGGAATACACGACAGAACAACATACGATTTAACTCAACATTCAAAATTCTCAAAACAAGAACTCACCGTAAGAACAGAAGCAGGAGAAGTTATTACTCCGCATGTAATAGAAATTGCGTTTGGTGTAGACAGACCATTTTATGCACTACTTGATATTGCATTTTTTAGAAGAGAAACAGATGCAAAAAGAACTGTGTTATCACTGCCTTTACAAATTGCACCAATCCAAGTAGGAGTATTCCCCTTAATGAAAAAAGATGGGCTCCCTGAAAAAGCTGAAGAAGTGTTAGCAGTACTTGACAAATTTAGAACCTACTACGATGAAGCAGGAAGCATTGGAAAGAGATACTCTCGGCTTGACGCAATAGGCGTACCATTTTGCATTACAATTGACCACGATACACTCAAAGACAATTCTGTTACAATAAGAGAAAGAGACTCGCTAAAACAAACAAGAGTAAAAATTACTGAACTTGCTAATACACTCACAAAAGCTTTTGAGTAAAAAAACAATTGTTTTTTATGCCTGAACAAAAAAAACTACCAATTACTCCAGAACTTAGACTTAAGGCCAGATCAAGAGTAATTGCAGATGTTATTTTGGATTTATATAAAGAACAAGGACTATTAACCCCTAGAAATGAAACCGCCCAAAAAACAGCTTATACACCCCGTGTGGAAGGAGCAAGCGCAAAAGTAAACGAGCACATAAGCGTTAATCCAAAAGTTTTTCCATCAACTGATTTATCTAAACGCGCAGATTTGAACGGAGTTTTGTTTCATGAAATGACTCATTTTCAAAAACCCACATTTAATGACTTTGCCCTAGCAAACGCATACCAAAGTTATGTTAACACAATTCAACTAAATGTTGAACCTAAACTAAAATTTAGTCAACGCGATAAAAAAATAATCCAAGAATCATTCTCAACATTAGCCGTATTTGCCGCGTGTAGAACAAACCCAGATAATGTCGAACATGGAGAGGCAAATGGTGACAGTTTATCCTACCGCGGAGGATTGCTCGGGATAATCGCCGCTAAAGAAGAATATAACTCAGGAAAACCAGGAATTGGGTTTTTTATTATTAAAAACGTTGCAGAAACAAAAAATATTGATTTGGCAATAAGCCTTGCACGAAAAGGAAAATTTGAGGAAGCTAGAAATAAGCTATTACAAAAACATCCGTTTTTACGCAGAATGTTTAAGGCATCAGTTATCCGAGCAGAAGCAAGAAAAACGCATTGGGCGAAAGTTGCTGAATTTATTAAAAGTGCATATCGCAGTACAACAAGAGATTTTTTCACAATTGGAAAAAGCCCACATTTTGAGCCAAAACGACGCAGAACACAAAAATAGCCCTAAACTTCAGCTCTAACAAGCCCCCCTAAACAATCCTTTAAAATACTTGAGAATTATTGATTTTGTATGGAACAGAGAGAATTCATTAGAAAACAAATGCTAAAAAAGACTAAAGAGCAAATAAACGAAAAATTTGCCGGAAGAGAAATACACATAATAAAAGCAGTGAATCTTCTTTCTGACCTTGATTCAATTAGTAACTTAATGAAAGAAAACGCTTCAGAGTGGAAAGTACGACAACCCACAGGCGAAGCAGAAAAAGCTTTTTTAGAACTTGAAACAAATACAAAAGGAATTGAAGAAGAAAAAACAAAACTAACAGAATTTATTCAAAAAGAAATGTCTGCTGAGTTCCCTAATTTTTCTGTACTTGCTACACCAATAATTGGAGCAAAGTTACTTGCAACTGCAGGCTCAAAGAAAAGATTATGCTTTATGCCAGCATCAACTATTCAAATACTTGGAGCAGAAAAAGCTCTATTTGCCCACTTAAGAAAAAATGCTAAGAGCCCAAAACACGGACACTTATTTAATCACCCGCTAATGCAAAACTTACCAAGATTTAAACGAGGAAAAGCCGCAAGAATCTTAGCGGGCAAACTCGCTATTGCACTAAAACAAGATTACTTTAATGGAGAAAATACTTCAGCAGAAGTAAAAAAAGAAATTCAAAAAAGATTTGATGAAATAATTGCAGAACCAGTAACTGAAAAACAAGAACAAAAAGAAAGAGATTATGATTCTATTAACAACGAAAGAAGAAAACAACAATTTGATAAAGATAATAAAAGAAAAGAATATCGTGCACCAAGAAACGATGAAGAAGGCGAAGCAAAACCAGTAGCCGAACACAAAACATTTACTCCAGAAGAACGAAAAGCATTCTTCCAAAAAAAAGGAATGGGCAGCGCATACAAAACTAAATCCCCTGCAAGACCAGGGATAACTAAACCAAGCTACGGAAGTCGACCAAGTTACGGCGGCGGAAGATCTTCATATGGATCAGATAGACCATCTTATGGCGGTGGCAGATCAACTTATGGAGCAAGTAAACCATACGGAACAAGTCGACCCTACGGAGCAAGTAGACCAGGACACGGAGATCATAGACCAAGCTATGAAACACAAAGAATGGAAAACGCGTATGGAAAACCAGCATATGGTGAAAGAGCAGACACTTATTCTAGACCAGCTTACAGGGCACGCGACAGCGAAACCTCTTTCGGACATGACAGAACACAAAAAAGAAGCTTTGGAAAAGGAAGATTCAATAAACCTGCACACGGTTTTAAGAAAAAATTCTAATAAATCTCTTTAAAAAAACTTTTAGCTAATTTTGTTTATGCAAAAACTGTTTGACGGAGTATACGCTAAAGACAAATACATTTATACGAAAAATCTTTTAGTTGGAAGAAGAGTTTATGGCGAAAAACTTCTTACACAAGAAGGAGTTGAGTACCGCGAATGGGATCCGCACAGATCCAAATACGGTGCTGCAATAAAAAATGGACTTGAACAAAACATTTTCTTTAACGGATGCATTGCACTTTACTTAGGAAGCGCAGAAGGAACCACAGTAAGCCACGTATCAGATATTGTTGGTGCGGATGGAGCTGTTTTTTGTGTTGATATAAGCGAAATGGCAATGCACAAATTAGCAAAACTTGCTGAAGTGCGGACAAACTTATTTCCCATACTAAGTGATGCACAAAACACAAATAATTACAAAGAATACTTTGCAGAAAAAGTTGATGCACTGTTCCAAGACATATCCCAACGAAACCAAGCAGACATATTTGTTCGAAATGCACAATTCTTAAAAAAAGGGGGACTTGGTGCACTTGCCCTTAAAACAAAAAGTATTTCACAAGCCCTAACAAAAGAAGAAATACTCCAAGGCGAAAACAAAATACTTGAAAAAGAATTTGAAATACTACAAATAATAAATATTGAACCCTACGAAAAACACCACTACTTAATACTAGTAAAAAAGAAATAATTAATCCAGTACTTTCAAAAAAGGTTCTTTTTTAGTAAGCAAAATCTTTTTGCCAATAAGGTTTGTGTTATCCGGATAAACTACTGCAGGCACATTATTTTCTCGCAGGATTATTGCAAGATGACAGAGCAAGGGGGCTTCCTTAAAAATAAACCCTTGTGCAAATGGAATAAATTTACTTAGACTTAACTCGGGACGCTCGGCAACAACAATCCCTTTCTTTTCAAGGGTGAAATCCTCAATCGACAAACCAATCCCCACAATATCCTGCAAAGGAACAGAAATCATTCTTGCCGAAATCTCTGACAAATCTTTTTTCGCTTCAAGAAAAAAAGGCGCACCCTTAATTACCCCACACTCAATTATACAATTTCCAAAGCTTGAAATAAGATTTTCAATTCTTGACTTATTTTCTTTCACAAACCCTCTTACTTCTTTTGGAACCAAACCAAAAACACTACCCGCATTTTCAGTAAAAGAAAAATCATGCCGACCTAAATGATAAAAATTCTTACTTAATCCATTTGCCCCTTCAACTAATAATTCCCCCTTTTCAGTCTTTTTTATTGCAAAGAAAACCATTTCACTTTCTTTAGGTGCAGAGCCAAAACCGGTGGATAAAACCAATGCGCCTTCTGCACCAGTAGATTTAAGCGAGTACAAAAAACTGGATAATTTTGTTTCCTCAAATGATTCAAAAAATTCGCCCAGCTTTGAAACCACTGGGTCAGCAAAAATTGCATGCACCGTAAAAAATCTCCCTTGCAAGCTTTCTTTCAAAAGATTTAAACTAACCAAAGAAAATTCATTGGATTTGATAAAAAAGCCAACCGGGGTTGATAAGCCAAGCCTTGCAGCCAAATACAAGCTCTTGCAACGATGATTAGTTGAATCTGACAAGTCAAGTATCGCTTTCAAGGGTAACACTAACAAGAACAGATATAAAAATGCTTTTAACATAATATACTTCACTGGGTTTTATGATTACAAAAAAATCAGGAATTCTAATTTTTGCACGGAATCCATTAACTAACGAACTCGAAATCATGGTAGCCCATGTTAAAGGTCCTGACGGCAAAACTTGGTATGATTTTCCAAAAGGAAAACTAAACCCAAACGAGACTCCACAAGAAGGTGCGGTTAGAGAAGCATTTGAAGAAGTACTCCACAAGCAAGGATACGACCTTCATCTATTAGATGGATTTAAACACACTACCAAATATTCTGCAGAAAAACAACGCACAGCAATTAAGTGGTCACTTGGAATTGTAACCCCAAAAAATATAGCCCCAAAAGGAGCCGTGCCAATAGCATTCAAATGGGGTTACCCGAGAGATTTTTCACACGAAACAAAATTTCACCCCAGCATAGAGTCCGAAAAGGTAGAATTTCTGCCCCTTTCAAAAGCAAGAGAAGTTCTTCATGTAGATAGATTAACAGCTGTTCTTGCCGCACAAAAGTTTTTACAACAAAAAGGAATTACTCCCAAATCGGGCAAAAGTCGAACAAATCCTGCACAATTACTTTACCCCAGAACAAGAATAATTGGAGGAAAACCAATTCAAACATATTTTTTTAAAAAACCTAGAATACACTCAAAAGGAAGGGCTTGATTAAAAACTAATTTGGTGAAATAAATGGAACACACAAGAGAATACGCAAGAAAAGCAATTCATGTTGGTTTTGGAATAATGTTTATTTTACTCATTCAATTTGCAGGCGTAGAACTAAGCACTTACATAATAGGGTTATGCATTATTGCAGGAGTAGCTGTTTCACTTGGATTAAAACGCGGACACGAATTTCCTTTCTTACGAAGAATGGTTGAAGTGGTTGAAAGAGAAAATGAGCGAAAATTTCCGGGAAAAGCAGCGGTATTCTTTTTTATTTCAGCACTATTACTGCTAATCATATTCAAAGATAACCCTACAATTATACTCTCCGCAATAAGTGTACAAGTTTTCGCTGATGCAGGAGCCGCACTAATTGGAATAAATTTTGGAAAACACCCACTCTACAAAAAGAAAACATACGAAGGAAGCCTTGCCTGCTTAATAATCTCCATCGCATGCATAAATATATTCTTCCCAATCCACATTGCGATTATTGGAGGGGTTGTTGCAACACTTGTTGAAGTATTGCCACTTGATGACAATTTGTGGGTACCACTCTTCACCGCAAGCGCAATAAGACTACTAATCTAAAAGCTTTTTTAGAAGTTCACTAAAAATTCTTAAACCCTCTTAACCCAAAATACTTAGTGGGTCTGTAGCCCAGTGGATAAGGCGACTTTCTCCTATTCAAAAGAGGAGCTAGAAGTGGACTCGGGTTCGATTCCCGACAGGCCCGTTCAACTCAACATAGAAATCAACTCGGTTGCCCTTCTTGACTTATCAGGGTGATGAAAACCAATTTGTTTTAAAAAATTCAATATCTCATTATGTCTTCTAATCCTTATTTCCCAAGTAGGAGAAAAACATGATTTGGAATCCCACATAAAAAAAACTTAGGCATTTGCTTCTCAAACTTGTCAATATCCAAACAGTTGAACATCAAACCAAAAAAATAAATTATGAAATACCGTCGCCGGCAAAGAGGTTATGAAAAGTTTAAAACAGGGAATGAAATTATCTGTTTAGTGAAATAATGAATAATGACGATTTGAAAAAGCTAATTGCTCTTGGCGAGGGATATACTCTTGAGTTCAAGCAGAGTATTAATGATTCTTTATCTAAGGAAATTTGCGCTTTTGCAAACTCTGCAGGTGGAAAAATTGTTTTGGGCATAAATGATTCTGGTCAATTAACTGGGTTTGAGTTGACCAATTCTAACAAGTCTATAATACTTAGTTATGCAAGAAATGTTGATCCTGAAATAAAAATAAATTATGAACAAGTAGGAAATGTAGCAGTTATCTATGTCCTTGAGGGAAAGGACAAACCGTATTTTGCGAACGGTTCGTGTTATATACGCGAAGGCGCAGTGACTCAAAAACTTGGTCGAGATGAAGTGCATACTTTTTTTCAAATGGAAAACAAGATTTCTTTTGAGAAAAAGACAAATTTTGAGTTCAACTTAAATAATTTTGATTACGAATTATTTTATGATTTTTTAAAAAAAGCAAACATATCAAAAAACAATGAACCGGAAACACTGCTGTCAAATTTAAACTTATTAACTAATGACCAAGTTAATAATGCCGGAATACTCTTTTTCTCACAGGATGTAAGACGCTATATTCCAAATGCAATAATAACTTGCACTCTTTTTCAGGGAAAGGAAAGAATAGACATACTTGATTCCAAAGAACTAAACAAAGATTTTGTTTCAAATTATGAAAATGCACTTCAATATCTTTCATCAAAATTAAACACGCAGTATATAATTAAAGACATTAAAAGGCAGGAAATATTAGAACTGCCAAAAGAAGCACTAAGAGAAGCAATAATCAACGCGATGATCCACCGTGATTATTTTTCGCTAGGAAAAATACAAATAGACCTTTTTCATGACAGAGTAGAAATATCTAATCCTGGAAAACTATTATTCAACAAAAAAGAACTTGGGAAAAGAAGTCTAGCCCGAAACCCCATACTGTTCGACTTAGTCCATCGTCTGGATTGGGTAGAAAAAGCTGGCACAGGGATAAAAAGAATCAAAGAAAACTGCAAAAAACAAGGAATAAAAACAAGAATCCAAACGAACACGGATTACTTCACAATAATCTTCTATAGAAATAAACAAAGTTCCCAGAAAAGTTCCCAGAAAAGTTCCCAGAAAAGTTCCCAGAAAAGTTCCCAGAAAACCCCCCAAAAAATAATCAACCTAATACAACAAAAACCACAAATAACCATCCAAGAACTATCTGAGCAAATACAACTAACTGACAGAGCAATAAAAAAGAATCTTGGAAAACTCAAAAAACAAGGAATCTTGAAAAGAATAGGCCCAGACAAAGGCGGACATTGGGAAATAAAAAAGTGATTCAATTTGACTAAAAAACAATGTTCCTGCCTTGAATTGCCAAGAGAAGAACTTCTTACTTTGTATCGTGCATTAAAATCCAACGAAGGCAATTATTCAGAAAGTTATAAAGAGAGGTACAATGATTATTATGATGAATACGAAAAACCAATAAGCAAAAAAGTAATACAAAGTATCTTGCAAAAGATTTCTTCTTCCTTGCCAGAAAAAGAAATTGAAGAAATAAAAAAGGAGTTTTTGAGAAGGAAGTACCACACTTATAATAACGAAATTGACGAAAAAGTTTATGCAACTCTAAAAAAAGCTCTGGCTGAGCAAAAAACTGTTGCTATTGAATACTTTGACATGGATTCAGCCGAATTCATTCCAAGAGAAATAGACGTTTACCACACAACTGCCCGATACACCGAAGCATACTGCCACTTACGAAAAGAGAACCGCACATTCAAAACAAGCAGAATAACAAAAGCTAAAATATCAAACAAAAAATACGCGTTGCCGAATAAAGAGCAAGACAGTATAAACAAGCAAAGAATAATAGAGTAAAAGTGATTTTTTATGAAATTGGAAATTGAGTTAGTCCCATCAACTTCATGGTATAGTAACTTACGAAAAGTTTTGACAATCCCTGAATGGAATAAATTAAGAGAAGAAGCCTATGCACGAAGCAATTATACGTGTTTTATTTGCGGAAATAAGGGAAGTTTGCATGCACATGAAGAATGGGTTTATGATGATAACCAAAAAATACAAACTTTAGATAAAATAGTTGCTTTATGTGAAAATTGTCACATGATAAAACATGCCGGCTTTTCGATGCACACTGCAGAGGGCAAAAGAAAATATTCAACCGAAAAACTAATAACCCATTTTTGTATTGTAAACAATTGTTCGCAACAAGACTACAAATTACACGAAAATGAAGCTTTTAAGAAGTTTAACGAACGGTCAAAATATCAGTGGAAGTTTAATCTGGCAAATCTTGCACAATATGGAATTGACCCAAAAAAAGTTGGAAAAAAATTTGGAAAATAATACGTGCCCTACTTTAACAAACTCTTCCCGTCTCGCATTATAGTTCTTTTTCCATCAACAACAATTGTTGGGTTTCTTAGTAAAGCATCATTGTGTTCTAGGCTGTCTCTTCCTTTAATTCCAGTGTATTCTCCGTATCCGTCTCCGAAAGCAACGTGGAGTCCTGGAAACTTTTCATCAATTAGAATTCCGCCAGTTAGTTGTTTAACAGCAACATTTGTTCCTAAACCAAGTTCCCCAATTCTTGAAGCATTTTTATCAGTTTGAAGAATTTTTAAAAACTTTTGACGAGCTGTCTCACTAGCACATTGAATAGAATCAAAAACAACTCTCCCCTTTGAAATCCTCGCCCGAATAGGGGTTTTTGAAACATCCCCAACTCCAGTTACAAACATATCAAGCACAATTGTTCCATCTACTCTTAATGGAGTAGTGTATGCTTCACCCGAAACAAAATTCCCCCACAACTTTTTTGTAATTATTCCATCATCAGGCAACCACTTAACTTTCGGACTCAAAGTAAAAGTCAAGTTTGTTCCGCTTCTTGTAGTACATTTTAAAGTTCTTGCGCCCCTTACAGCCGCAATAGTTTTTCTTGTAAACCTACGCATCAAAACATTGTCCCTTGTTTTTGCTCCAAGCACCCTAGTTGCTTTCATGTTATCAATACCATAAATCAAAGCCAAGCGACTCCCAATTGGGTGATCACTTCTACGTTCAACAGAATTTACAACAAGATCAGCATTATTATCAAACTGTGATTTATTCCCCTTTGTTAAAAAAACAACTGCTTCATTTTTTGAAAGTTTATTTATTGCTGCCGAACTATGGCGATTAATCCTTAAATTGGGTTCATCCCTAACAAAACCAAGTGATTGAGTTTTTATTCCTCTACGAGTAAACTCTTTTTCAAGCGCTCTACCAGTAACAGCATTATGTTTATCATAAAAAACAGTTGCTGTTTTTACTGGATTTCCAGGAGAACGAGAAGTTGACAATTGTTTTGCAATTGTATAAGCCGCAAATTGACTTGGGTGAGCGCGAGCAAACGCATCTTGCTTAGCACGAAGATTAGTAGCTAATTCTCTTCTCCGCAAACTATCTTTTCTTGCAATCTGCTCTCGCCTCATCTGTTCTTGCAATGATAAGTTAGGCAAATTTAAAGTTCTTCGAGCAGAATTAATCCCCATACAAGAAATACAATTTAACTACTATAAAAATCTACAGTAGTCTATTAATTAACTAAAAAAGTAAATTTTAATAGTACAAAGTCTGCGTCGAAAAAACTAATACTCAAAAAGGACAACTGACGAAACCCTTTTATTTGAGTTTGAACCTAATTAGTGCTATGGATAAGTTAGCAATGACTATTGCTGGAGAAATAACTCTCTCAAGCGACCCGGGCGGCTCAATGAAGAAGTGGAGAGAAATCTTTGGAGTACACCAAACAGAACTTGCTAGTTTCCTAAAAGTATCCTCTTCAACTATTTCTGATTATGAAGGCGGAAGAAGAAAAAATCCAGGAATAGGAGTAATTGCGAGACTAGTTAATTCACTAATAGAAATTGATAAAACAAAGGGCGGAAAAACTGTTAAACAACTTGAAAAAGATTTTTCACAAGAACAAAGCCCAGCATTTGATTCACACGAATTTACTAGCGGAATAAAAGCAACTGAAATAGTTAAAAAAATAAATGGAAACGTTATTTGCTTACCTCACAAGATAAAAGAAGAAACTGTTTTTGGTTATACAATAATTGACTCAATAAAAGTAATACTTGAGGTACCCGTGCACGAATACATGATGCTTTATGGAAAAACTCCTAACAGAGTGCTAATCTTTAGACACGTTGAGAACGGCAGAAGTCCACTAATTGCAGTAAAGGTAGGAAGATTCTCTACCGACATGAAACCAAGCATGATAATTTTGCATGGAATATTTACTCCAGAAAAACCAGTTGACCCAATTGCAATAAAAATAGCTGAAAGCGAAAAAATCCCCCTAATAACAACAAGCATGCCAATAGAAGAACTAACAAAAGCACTAGCTGAATTTGAGAAATAATCTCTGATTTTTATGCCCCTCCCAACTAAAGGAACATTTGCACGAAAAGCTTTAGCACTTAATATAAAATACCAAAGAAAATACCCTGAAATAATACAAGGACAACTTATCAAAGGTAGATTTTCTCTGGATAAAAGATCTGATTTTTATAGATCCTTAGTTAATCTTTCTGTTGAAGATAAAAAATTGGTTGCCATACTCACAGAACCTGCACCAAAAGATTTAGGCAAAAAAATTGCCGAACATGCCATGAATAAGTGCGGTTCAAAACCTAGTGCTATTGAATATTTAAGTGGACTTAAAAAAAGAATTGAAGAGCTTTCAAAGGAAAATGGTCTTGTTGATGCAAAACTTTTAAAATTACTAAAAATCACACCCGAAGAACAAAACAAGTTTTTGAAACACCACAACCACATGATTAATAGTGCTTCAGGAATAATATGCGCTAGGCTTACGCTAGGACTAAGGGAACTAAAACATTAACCTTTTTTTATGCAATAAGTAAATCTATATTTTAATTTCTTTTCATCAGTTTCACCAATTAGTTTTTTTGAAACAATTAATTTTGATTTATATAATTTAGAGAGTTTTCGAGCAGCTTTAATTGCGCCCTTGTTTGAAGCAATCCAAAGATCATAAGAATTCTTTGCGCTAAGTACACGTATAGCAGCACTTAGTGCATCCTTAGCACTTTCAGCTTTAAGTAATTGTTTTGTTACCTCAAGCATTGAATCAGCTTCTGATTGAGAACCTGCCCTTAATTGAATTATTGCTTCACGATAATTAGAAACAAGTTTCATGCAAGAATCACAAGAAACTTTGAACAAAGAAAATTCAGTTTGCTTTGTTTGTTCAACTAACACCCCTTTAATAAAACCAGTAACCGTTACTTTGGCAGCAAAATCTAGTTCAGTAATAGGTTCAAGTTCGACAAATATTTTTGGTTGATCAAGCTCGTGATTTAATTTAATTTTAGAAGAAACTTCATTAGCAATCTCTTCATTACTAATACTAGTCCATTTTCCCTTAAAGTGAATCTTACCACACTTAACGCATCTCTCAATCTCAATATCCTT
Source organism: archaeon (assembly GCA_041664905.1). GTDB lineage: Archaea > Iainarchaeota > Iainarchaeia > Iainarchaeales > JAAZKV01 > JAAZKV01. The sequence goes on from JBAYJX010000030.1 coordinate 13,042, forward strand.
TACTTCAAACAAATCGTGTCGTTCTAAAAAACATTTAGAACAAACTCCACCAATTATTGATTCGGTTGATTTGCCACATCTTGCACAAAACTTATCAAAACTCATAAAAATCAAACCCTACTCAAAATCCAATCTAAACTACACTTAAATCAATTCTAAACACACTGACTACAAGAATAAGATGAATAAATGAGAAAATAAAGGTTTGCTTAGTCAAAATCCAATCTTTTTCCTTGAACAACAGAACTAGATTTAATTCCTGTTTCGTCCGCAATTCTTTTTGCAAAAATTTCCATTACTTTTTTGTCCCCATGAACCAAGAAAATTTCTTTAGGAGCCCACTTTTTAATTGCTTTAATCATTTCGCTCTGACTCGGATGAGCAGAAAAATCAAACTTTTCATACCTACAACCAACTTTAGCAACATCCCCAGCTTTATTTGGTAACTTTCCTTCTTCAATTAGCATTCTACCAGGAGTTCCTTCAGCTTGGAAACTTGTTAAATGAATCTTGCTTCTAGGATCCTTAATTATTTTTTCAACGTAACCAACAACAGGTCCGCCCTTCATCATTCCACTAGTTGTAACAATAATACTTGGTTGTTTCAATGCTTTTGCTCTTCCTTGTTTTCCTTGAACCCACTCAACTTCATTTAAAGATCTCTTAAACCCTTCTGCATCCTTAATTAAATCTTGGTGTTGCAAATAAACTTCAGAAACTTGTTTACCCATACCATCCAAAAAAATTGGTGCATCAAGATTATACTTTGACAAAATATCAACAATTTCTTGGCTTCTACCAATAGCAAGAACAGGAACAATCGCCCACCCGCCTCGCTCAACTGTACTTTGAACAGATTCACAAAACGCTTTCTCTTCTAACTTTCTATCTGCTTGTTCTCTATCCCCGTAAGTTGCTTCAGTCATCAAGTAATCTATTTTACCAACATTCATATCTGCCCCAGTGTGCAATTGAGTTTCATTAACCTTGTAATCCCCAGTATACAAAAAAGATTTTTCTTTACAAGTTATTTTAGTTAAAGCAGAACCTAAAATGTGTCCTGCATCAAAAAATTGTAACGAAACATCATTACTAACACTAAGAGGTTTATTGTAAGGAACAACAAAATTATATTTGTGAGTTCTCTCAATTTCACCTTTATTATACTTAGGGGCCAAGCCTTCAAATTCAGCAATCTTAATTGAATCCTTCCACAAAATATCTGCAAGTTCTAGTGTAGGCTGAGTCATAAAACTCAAACACTCAG
>JBAYJX010000031.1:0-13363 GCA_041664905.1 archaeon
AAATAAATGTACTTGGAAAAAAGGGTATTGTGGAAATATTTCGGATTGCGAACAAGGCCAAGCTTGTACATATGGTATGTGTATTTCAGTCAACTAATTTAAGTGTTATTTGATGAACCTTTGTTTTTGTCATCAACTTCCCGAAAGAAGTTTTTTTATAAAAGGAAAACAGTTTCCTTTGTGTGCTCGGTGTGTAGGGCAACTAATTGGGGCAATAGTTGGATTTGTTCTTATTGGGATTGAAATTCTTATTCCGGCAACTATCTCGGGTATACTAATAGTTCCTTTGCTAATTGATGGATTTTCTCAATTATTTGGGTTAAGACAAAGCAATAATTCTTTGAGGTTTTTGACTGGGATTTTGTTTGGTATTGGGTTTACTATGCTCAGTTATTTGGGGTCAAAGTTATTTTTAGCAATAGTGAAAGTTTCAGTTTTGTAACTAATGTTTTTTGGTGTACTTTGGGAATAAGTGTATTACGGAAATCTAAAAAATTTGTTTTATCCAAAAGCTGGTCATACAAGATTATGCTAACTAAGAAATCTGCAACCCCGGGGTACAATTGTTAACTTACTTTTGAGTAAGAAATAAGCGATATTTAATTATTTTTTATTTTTTTTTGTTGTGTATTATTTATTACTTACGAGTAAGTAAGGTTTTTATTTATCAAAAAAATTATTTTTGAACAAATAAATGACTTATAACTTACTTAGTCGAGGTATTCTCCAAAGTAAACTTTTGCAATTTGGGCACATTTTGACAGTTTTGTTCCTTGGGAGCCATTTCCATTCACACCTTGTGCAGGTAAGTTCTTTGAATTCAGTGACAACAAAGGGTTCGATATGTGTTTTGTCTTTATGCCTTAATCGTCTTCTACGAATTTTGTATATGACTTGTTCATAATCTTGTGTCCAATAAACGTTATACCTTGTTGTAATGTTATCAAGTAAGCTTTGTAATTCTAAAAGTTCGCTATTCTTCAAAGAACGAAAAGCATAAACCGTTGGAAATAAGGCGATAAAGCGTAATACAGCTTTATCGTCTCCTTTATAATTTCCAAATCCATCACGGAAAGACAACCATTTTTTCTGCCCAGTTGAATTAAAATCTTCTTCAAACATCTTTAGATTCCTCCACAGTTAGACCAAGATAGTTGCTTAAAGCATGCCGTAATGTGAAGGAGTAAGGTATTCCTGAGCGTTTTTTTAGCTCACAAATCTTAATCCAGCTTGGGTCATCATCTTTCAAGGAAATAGCAATTTCATGACACATCAGAACCACCTTTAACCTTGCTGGAAAAGAAGTGCACTTTTAGGTCATTTTCTTTAGTGAAATCCAATCTATCTTTGTAGAATTTGCACTTAATTTCATTCTTTAGAATAGAATATTTTGTAATTTGGCTCTCTAAAAACCAAACGACCTGCTTATTGGCTTGGTTAAAAAATTCCTGAACTGCCAAAAGATCTTCTTCAGACAAAGTCCCAAAGACACTTTGTTCAATTCGAATTATTTGACCATCTTCAAGAAACTTTTCACAAAATAGTCTATATAATAGTTGGCGAACGTATTTTGTATATTCATTTTCACAAAAAACTTGAATAGATTTATTCGATTTTACTGATTTAGCGGTTTCCGTATTACCAATACACCAATAATCGTACGTGAATACGCCGTAAAGCCCAGGATATGCTTCTTTAGTTGTGGAAATCATTTTTTCACCCTTAAATTTTTTTCTATAAGCATTTGGATGTATTTGCTTACACTTCTGTAATTTCCAATTGCTTTTGTTTTTGTCTTTTCAGCCAGCTCATCTGGCAAGGTTATTAACAATTTCATATATATCACTCCGCAGAATCATCTGCAGCTATATTATGAAGCGAAAAAGTGTACGACGCCATAGTTTATATCCCGTCACATCCTAGTATATCTATGAAAATTAAACCTAAAGAAAAACCAACTTTAAAAAAGAAAAAACTGGGAACTCTTTTATTAATATTACTAAAAAATTCCCCCTTAACAAATAAACAAATCAGTACAATATATCAAAAGGAAACCCAAAAATATCTTCCACGCACTACTTTGAATGATGACCTTTTAGATTTAGAAGACAAAAAGATAATAAAAAAAATATTAACTAAAAAAGAGGCTGATTTTATGATTGATAGTCTTGATTGGTTTATTTCAAAAACAATTTCGATAATTGAAATAGAATTTTCTAAAATAGACTCGAAAAAAGTTAAATGCAAATTGATTCTTGAAATAAATGAAATATTGCTTCAAATGAGTAGAAGAAAGCTTCAATCGGATACTACTTTAGAGCAACTAATTTATGAAATTATTTGGTTTAAATCAAGTTTTACAAAAATTGCAAATACTGGGCTAATAGAAATGAATTTTTCCCCCATTGGAAATAAAACAATTAACACATTAATTTTTTGCAAATATTTTAATATGAACCGCACAATTGAGAAAGGATTGAATTTAGAAGGAGATGATGTAAATGGAACAAGAAAATAATTTATCAATGGAAGCAGATACCTTGATTTCCCAAGTGCAGTCTGGGAGGGGGGATTTTTTATTAAAAATCATCCAAAAATACCCGTTATTTTAGTATTACTAAAATTACAAAGATTTAAATATTAGTCGGGTTATAATATTAGTATGGTTTATGTTGTTCGTGATTTGGAAGTTGAACTTGAAGAGTATTTGAATAAGCCTGAGATACTTGCTGTTCTTGGTCCAAGGCAATGCGGCAAAACAACGATGATTGAAAATATCTTAGAAAAACAAAAAAAACTTGGAAAAAAAATCAACCAAATAACTTTTGATGATGTAAAATTAAAACAAATGTTTGAAAAAGACACAGACTCTTTTATTGAATTACACATAAAAGGATTTGATATAACCTTTATTGATGAAGTTCATTATTCAAAACAAAGCGGAAAAGTATTGAAATATATTTATGACAAAACAAAAGCAAAACTAATTATCACGGGGTCCAGTGCAACAGAGCTCTCAATGCAAAGCACAAAATACCTTGTTGGCAGAGTTTTATTATTTGAGCTCCTCCCATTTTCGTTTAAAGAGCATATTCGTGCAATAAACCCAAAACTAGAGAATTTACTTGAAAAAGACAATTATGGGCAGGAAGTAACCGAACAATTAAATAAATCTCTAAATGAATTCATGCTTTTTGGGGGGTATCCCCGAGCAGTACTTGCGACTAGCGAAGAAGAAAAAATAAAGGTAATTGAATCAATATACACTACCCTTTTGTTAAAAGAAATAAAAGATTTAGCAAAACTAAGTGAAGACTATAAGTTAACTTCATTACTCGAAAAACTAGCTACTCAGACAGGCTCACTTGCAAATTATGATGAATTATCCACAGTAACGGGTCTAAAATACATTGAATTGAAAAGAACACTAAACGTTCTTGAAAAAGCATTTATAATAAAACAGTTAAAACCGTATTTTAAAAATAAGAATAAGGAAATTTCTAAAGCACCTAAAATTTATTTCTACGATACTGGACTAAGGAATGCAATAATGAGTAATTTTTCAAAAATAAGGTCGGATGAGGGGGCAATAATAGAAAATTATGTATTGTCTGAAATGCTAAAAAGTGGAATTGAACCAAAATATTGGCGAACCAAATCCGGTGCAGAAATAGATTTTATAATAGAAAAAAACGGGGTACTTCTACCAGTTGAAGTAAAAAAACAAATAAAAGCCGAACAAACGCCAAGAGCAATTCACTCTTTCATTGAAGAATATAATGCAAAAAAAGCGGTAATTTTTTCGATGGAAACAAACAATCAAACTCCAAAAATAAAGCATTTACTTTTACAACAAGCACAAACAATAAAAAAATACTTGTGAAAAATACAGTTGATTAAAATGGAAATAGAAAATAATCATTTAGTCTTCGACCCGGATCTCTCGAGTGTATAGTCTGGGAGGGGGGATTACTACTTTTTTAGGCTAGATTTTTTTGTTAGTTTTATCAGCCTAAAAGCTGATTTAGGCTGATGGTTTTTGTTTTAGGTTATAAAGGGTTGTAAATTTTAATTATATTTAGATTTTGTTTTTTCTATCCAAAGAAACTTCGCCATAATAGCCAAGCACCAAAGAGGCCTATTATTGCACCCCATAACCAAGTCATGGACTTGAATTTTTGAGCTTGTTTGTTGACATGGTCAGGAAAAGCTATTTTTGTTATTCCTTTAAACAAAGTCACCCAACCTAATAGAGTGATTGCAACTCTCCAATCCCAAACCCAAATGTTGTGGAGGGAGACTGTAAATAGTCCGAGCAAAAAAGTGATGTATCCTGTAGAAACAGTAATTGCTGGATTATCAGTCATCTTTATTACTTTGCCCAAAAAACCCGCGCCTATTGTTAATAGCCCCAAGCTCAAAAAAAGACCGCCCCAAAATCTTGCTAAAAACATTGATACTTCTATTTCCATTCTTTTCGCCTTTTATGGTATTGTTTTTTATATTTATAAATCTGCGTGATGTGAGGGTGTGATAAAAAAGAGGGGTTTGTAGAAAGTTTTTTAATTTCCTAGAGCTATTGTATAAGTAGAGTTTTATGAATTATAAAAAATTTATTTTAGCAGCAGTTGCTTCTGGGTTAGTGATTTTGATTGTAATGACCCTTTTTGGTTTTATTACTCAAATTATTGCCCCTTATGACATTGCTTCTGTCGGGGGCATGAGGGCTTTTAATGATCCTTTGCTGATGTTGTTTTTCCTTTCGCCTTTTATAATTGGTTTTGTTACAACCTATTTTTACATTGCAACAAAAAAATCATTTACTGGAAATGAAAAAGAGAATGCAATTAAACTCGGTTTATTGATGTATCTTGTTTACACTATTCCAAGCGAATTTATTATTATCACAAGTATGACTTACCCGCTTGGGTTTCATTTAGACAATTTAATTGGTGGATTTATTTATTTGATATTAGCTTCGTTTATAATCGTGAAAATATTAAAGTAATTAGTTAATTCTTTAATTTGATTTAAATTAGGGTATTTTTTTGTTTCTAGCTTAAAAGTAATTTTTTAAAGAGTGACCTGCTCATATTTATTGGTGTTTTTTGTGGCAAAAAAAAATCTTGGGAGGATTAGTTTCTTTGAAAATAAACTTTCTGAAAAAAATAGTTTTTGTGGGAGTGTTGTAAGTAATTCTTATGGTTCAAAATTGCCTTACAAAACTCGATCTTTGTGTCCGGAATGTACTCGAGTTTTACCTGCTACAGTTTATGCTAAGAAAGGAAAAGTATTCATTAGTAGAAAATGCCCGTTGCACGGTGTTTTTGATGAAATTTATTGGGAATCAGCAAGTGAATTTGAAAGAGCACGAAAGTTTGCACATAAGAGTAGAGGGATTGGCACATCTAATGTTTCTGTAACAAAAAACTCCGGAACAAACTGTCCTTTTGATTGTGGTTTATGCACTAATCACCAAAATCACACTGCCCTTGCAAATATGGTTTTGACTAATAGATGTGATTTATCATGTTGGTACTGCTTTTTTTATGCCAAGGACGGAGACCCGATTTACGAGCCAACTATAGAACAAATTGATAAAATGTTTTTGAACTTAAAAGCACAAAAACCAGTTGCGACAAATGCAATTCAATTTACTGGAGGAGAACCAACTCTAAGAAAAGACTTAATACAAATAATTAAATTAGCAAAAAAAAGAGGATTTGAGCACATACAATTAAATACACATGGAATAAATTTCGCGCTAAATCCAAAACTTGCAAAAGATGTTGCAAAAGCTGGTGTATCAACAATTTACATGTCATTTGATGGAGTTACCGCAAAAAGTAATCCAAAGAATCACTACGAAATTCCAAGAGCACTTGATGCGTGTAGGGCAGCAAAATTAGCTGTTGTGCTTGTTCCCACAGTAATTAAAGGGGTGAATGATGGGGAACTTGGGGAAATAATTAATTTTGCATTAAATAATTTTGATGTTGTTAGAGGAGTTAATTTCCAGCCGGTTTCATTTGTAGGAAGAATGCCTAAGAGTTTAAGGAACAAAGAAAGAATAACTATTCCTCGTGCAGAAAAACTTATAGAAGAACAAACAAAAGGAATAATTAAACAAAATTATTTTTTTACAGTTCCTTGTGTTTCATCAGTAACCAATTTTGTTGAAGCAATAACAGGGTCGAATCAATATTCCTTAAGTACACATTACGGATGCGGAGCCGCAAGTTATTTATTTTTTGACGGAGAAAAAGTAATTCCATTACCCGAGTTTTTTGATGTAGTTTCTTTTTTTGATTTTCTAAACAAGAGCGCACAAAGAATCAAGAGTTATAAGTTATACAATTTTAAATCAACAAGAATAATTGAATCTGCAAAATTATTAATAGAATTGACTAAATGCGTTGATTCTAAAAAAGTTCCTAAAGGGATTGATTTAGTGAAAATGCTTGTTGATGTGCTTGTGAAACATGATTATTCTTCACTTGGAAAATTTAGCGATAAAACTCTTTTTATTGGAATGATGCACTTTATGGATTCCTATAATTATGATCAACAAAGAGTAGAAAGATGCCAAATCCATTACGCGATGCCTGATGGAAGAATAATTCCTTTTTGTGCATTTAACGTAATTCCTCAAATTTACCGTGACAAAGTGCAAAAAGCTTATGCGTTGCCTTGGGAAGAATGGAGCAAACTTAACTCTGATAAAAGCCCGGGCTTAAAGTACAAAAGAAATGTTGATAAGTTTGAGAATGAAGAAATTTACAAAAAAACATACTTGGAGAAAAATAATTTTTAGAGAAGATTTTTATGAAACAAACTATATTCAAAAAAGGGTTAAAAGGATTTGCTCAAAAAAAGTATCCTTTTGAAGAGGTAAAAATAGTTTCTTTTAGTTATACAAATACATTAACTAAAGAAGAAACCGCATTTTTACAATACCAATTACTCTTGAATCAGGGGGTTTTACAAGCCCATTTGGAATACTCAACTAAACAAGGGATTCTTGTCGGGCTCATTACAACAGATTTTTCCTCAGAATTAAAAAAATTGGGGCTTGAAGTTAAATTTAATCTAGTTGAGTGGATGACTTACAAAGAATTTGTTGAAAAAAATTCCAGATAATTATTTTAAAAATTTAATTTCCTTTAAATTTATTTATTTCTCGTTGTTTTAATTCTGTTTTTATTTGGTTTATTGTTGGTAAGACTGTTTCTGTGCGGCCTGTTGTAAAAGCTACTCCTTCTAATTGATCAGCGAGTGCGCGAAGTTCTTCAGTTTTTAGCAAGAGAATATTTTTTGGAAGGTGACCTAAACCATTTTGAGTAGAAGTAAGTTCATTAGTTCCTTTAGGGGTTATTTTGTAAACATAGTTTTTTTTGCTTTTATTTCGCACAACTGCTCTTTCAATCAAACCTTGTTTTCTTAGCATGGATAAACTAGCTGCTACAATTAAGGTTGTCTCGGGAATTTTTGCGGTTAATTCATTAAATTGAGCAACTCCGTTTTTTTCTGAAAAAAATCTTGCCCAAATAAGTACTTGTCGGGATATTTTTCTTGCACGAGACTTTGTAGCCCTAGATCGCCCTTTAGTAAAATACTTTTGTCTTATCTCAGCAACACCCTTCATACTAAGTCCGACTTGGCTAGCAAGTTCGGCATTTGATAATTCGTGCCCAGTCATAATATCTATTGCTTGAATCCGTGCATGCAATTGAAGAGTGGTTTCATGCCTAAAACTTGTTTCATAAAGTTTCAAAGCTTCTTGAAGCTCACGAGGAGTTATTTTAAGTTTAGCTGCTGCTTTTTCTAAAGTAATGCTTGGGTTTTCTCTAATAACTGTTTTTATGTTATCCACTATGCCTAAAATATATTTTGCTCTAGTTCCTACTTTAAGACTGCTGTCTTTGCCTTTGGACGCAAGTTCTTTTCTAAGCGCGGTATTAATGCCTGAAACATTACTTACATTTACCGGAAATCTTTTGTTTGCTTGTTTTGCTATCTCTGTAAGAGTTAATCGCTCATAAGAAGGTTTTTCGCGGTTAGCTAAAATAAGTTCTCTAATGCGTGCTTTTTGTTCGGGAGAAACTGGAATTCGTTCTGGATTAATTAAACCGCCTTTGCTTATTGGGCGAGTCATTCTTACAATCTCTCGTCCGGTGTATTCTGGTTTTATTCCAAGTACTGGATAAACTTTTTGTTTAAGTTTACCAAGACTTGCGCTTCGTCCATATTTTTGTTCTATTCTCGCAAGAGCGGTTGATAGAGGATAAGTTTTCATGTTATATTATTGGTTTAGGAGTATAAATTTCTTTGCTGCAAAGTACTTTATTTTATAAATTAAAAACAAGATTTTTTAAAGGATTAAACTATATTATTAGCATGCCTTACAAACCAAAAGGGAGAATTGAAATTTTAAATAGATTAAATGCAAAAAGGGCTGAAGTTAGATTACCTGGTCACAATAGTCCTGCAATACTCTTAGGTAGTTCTGGGGGAATAACTCGAAAAAAAGTGTCTCAAGTACTTGCAAGATGGCATACAAGAAAAGTGCGACAGGGTGGTGCCCCGCATTTCACTACTACCGCTTCAAACGAGAGTATATTAACAATAAAAAAAGGTGGGTTAAAATTAAGTTCAATGTATGCAGTAGCAAGACTTTCAAGAAGATACTTAATGAAATCACTAAGTTCGATGAGATTAAAACAAGAACAAAAACAACTAATCTCGAGAATTATTTTATCTCGTCCTCCTCAAAAAATACCCCACACAAAGATAGGTTTGCGTCCACCAGTGAATTTTCTCCTGATTGGGCTTGCAAATTCGTTTGAGAAAGAAGGGTATGCACAAGTAGCCAGAATATTTAGAAAATTAAGTGATCGTGCTAAAACACTTCAGACAATATACCAAAAAGGAGAAATGAAAACAGATGCTTTTACTAATGTGTATCTTGCTTTAGATGCTAACGCAAGTTTACTTGAGTTAATTGAACCTGAAGAAATGGCTAGGGATGTTGCAAAAGATATTGCTAAAAGAAGAGAAGAAATGAATCAGTTAAAAGAAATGAATACTCCTGAAGGTAGAAGATATGCAGAAATGTTACGAATTGAGCTATTGAGGGCTGAAATGAATAATGCTTTTTTTAAAGCAAATAACCATTTGCCTCACAGATAATGCTTTTTTCAAAGCCCCCTGGATAGCTTTTTAAAGGTTTTCAAACGCATGATTAATAGAAACTGCTTTTAGAAAATTGCTTTATTTTTTGCCAAAGTATATAAGATTAATCAACAGAGAATTATGCAAAGAGGATTGGTGCTTATGAATCATTATAGAGAAATAGAAGGATTGCCTATTAGCATGATTAGTGAAAGAGTTAGATTTAATTCAGTTAATACTCCTGTTAACCCAAATAATAAACTAGAAAACAAAAAAACTGGAACAACAACAGTTGGTGTTGTTGGAACAAATTTTGTTTTACTTGCGGCTGACCAGCAAGCAACTATGGGAAATGTTGTGGCTGATGAAGATGCACAAAAAATTTATGCAATTACAGATTACGTTGCTTTAACAATTTCAGGCGGAGTAGGGGACGCGCTTGCAGTAATAAGATTTCTTAAAGCTCAAGCAGCATTATATGAAGTAGAAAGAGGAACAAAAATAACTCCGAGGGCCGTAGCTTCACTTCTTTCAAATGTACTAAACGGAAACAGATATTATCCATTCATGTTTATGCCCCTAGTTGGCGGAGTAAATAATAACGCAGAATTATATGAAATAGATCCTGTTGGAAGCATTGCTGATAAAAAGAAATATGGTGTTACTGGTTCAGGATCAGATTTTGCTATGTCAATACTTGATTCAGGGTACAAAGAAGGATTAAGCGAAGATGAAGCAGTTTTGTTAGCTGTGAAAGCAGTAATGGCATCAAAGAACAGAGATATTTACACTGGTGGAAAAACAATTAGTATTTCCATTATTGATAAAGATGGGTATAGAACGGTTGATCCTAAAGAAGTAGAAAAAGCAATTAGTAATACAAAGATAAACTTTGCAAAATTACCAAAGATGTAGTGCAAGGTTTTCTTTTACTTTTTTGCCAAAAAGAATTTTTAATTTAGTGACTACACATTACTCCAATCTAAAAATTTGCATTAACAAAAGGATATGATTAAATGGTACAAAAAATAAAGATACTAGACGAAATAAACGAAATAATAAAAAGAATTGTTCCTGATTCTTGCGGCGTAACAAAAATAGAAATGGAAGGGCCGGAAGTTGTTATTTACACAAGAAACCCTGCTGGTTTCTTTGGGACAGAAAATATTGTTTCAAAAATTGCTTTTGAACTCAAAAAAAGAGTAAATATTAGAACAGATAAATCACTTTTATCAAACCCTGAACAAGCACGAAAAAAAATACTCGAAATGATTCCAAAAGAAGCGGATGTAAAAGAAATTTATTTCGAAGAACCTTTTTCTGAAGTAGTAATTGAAGCAGTAAAAAAAGGGCTTGTTATTGGAAAAGGTGGAGAATTATCAAAAAGAATAATACTTGAAACAGGGTGGACTCCTAGAATAATTAGAGCACCAACTTCAAAATCAGAAATACTTAATGGAATAAGAAAGCATTTATTCAAGCACGCTGATGAGCGAAAAAAATTCTTACTAAAAACTGCTGAAGAAATTTACGCAGATAAAGTACAAACAAATAGACAATGGATTAGAATGACTGCGTTAGGTGGATTTAGAGAAGTTGGAAGAAGTTGTATTTTGCTTGAAACCCAAAGCACAAAAATAATTCTTGATGCTGGACTAAACTTTAGTGCAGATGATCCTTACCCCTATATTGATGCTTTGGGTTATCCGTTAAGTGAAATTGATGCAATTGTAATTTCACACGCGCACTCTGATCACTCAGGACTTTTGCCATTCATGTACAAAATGGGTTTTGATGGACCGGTTTATTGTACAGAACCAACAAGAGACTTAATGACTCTATTACAATTTGATTATCTTGATGTAAGCGTTGCACAAGAAAAAGTGGCTCCTTATTCAGAAGCGGATGTAAAAAATGCTTTACTCCATGCAATACCAAGAGAATATCGTGAAGTTACTGATATTGCTCCAGATATACGATTAACTCTACACAATGCAGCTCACATTTTAGGTTCATCTTCAGTTCACTTAAATATTGCTGAAGGGGCGCACAATTTGGTTTATAGTGCAGATATCAAATATGGGATGACAAGATTATTTGACAATATTGATGTTAAATATCCTCGAATTGAAACACTAATAATTGAAAGTACTTATGGTTCAAAAGATGCAACACAAATGACTCGAGAAGAAGCAGAACAAAAACTCTTAGAAATAATTCAAGAAACAACTCAATTCGGGGGAAACGTTTTAATTCCTGTATTTGGTGTTGGAAGAGGACAAGAAATTTGCATGGTAATTGAAGATGCTTATAAACGAGGAATGTTATCCGAAAAAAATAGTATTTACGTTGAAGGGATGGTAAGAGAAGCAAGTGCAGTACACACGGCTTACCCAGAATTTTTGCGACAAAGTCTTGAAAAAAGAATTTTAACAAACGATTCTCCGTTTGATTCCACAATATTTAAGGAAGCAAAAAGAGAGGATAGAGAAAAAATTTGTTCAGGAAGCGGGGCAGTAATAATTACCACTTCTGGAATGATGAACGGCGGACCAGTAATAGATTACTTTTACAAACTCGCTGAAAACCCTGCTAACACTTTAGTATTTGTTGGATACTTGGCTGAAGGGACTTTCGGAAGAAAAATACAACAAGGACTAAAAACTTTCCCAATATCTGATAATGGTAAAACAAAAAAACTTGAAGTAAAAATGAGAGTAGAAACAATTGATGGTTTCTCAGGACACGCTGACTTTAACCAACTTGTTGGATACGTTGCTTCACTAAAACCAAAGCCAAAGAAAATACTTGTTGATCATGGAGATCCAATGCGAGCTGTTGAGTTCTCTAAATACTGTGCGGCTAAATTTGGGATATCTTCAAGTGCAATAAGAAACCTTGAAGCCGTGAGATTAAAGTAAAAGAAACTTAAATCTCAAAATCCTGGACATGCTTTAGATTTAGTTTGTACACTTTTTTGATTTTTCTTTCGTCAAGAAGCGAAAAATAAATTAAATTTAAAAAGCCTCAAAATAGGAATGCTTTTTATTGGCTTTGGATGATAATATGCTTGATATGCACAAATTAGAATTATCTGCAGTACTCACTAAAGGCGAAGTAGCTTTTGTGGCGACTTGCCCGGAACTTGGAGTAACAAGTCAAGGGACTACAGAAAAACAAGCTCTTCAAAATCTAAAAGAAGCAGTTGAATTATATCTTGAGGATGAAGATGTGCAAAAATTACTCAAAGAAGGAACACTAAAAAAAGCAAAATTTTGTCCATTAGCCATTACGGCTTGATGGTCAAATGAAATTACCTCTAATTTCTGCTAAAGATTTAATTAAATTTCTCTCAAAAAAAGGTTTTGTTATCTCTCGTCAAAAAGGAAGCCATATAATAATGAAAAAGAATACAAACGCCTCAGTGCTTGTTACTGTAATTCCATTGCACGATAAATTAGATACTGGAACATTGCTTGCAATAATGAAACAAACTGAAGTAACTCGCGAAGAAATATATGGGGAGTTTTATTAGTTTAATTTACTTTTAATCTTCTTCTTTTGGTTTATTTTTATTTATTTCTTGTGCGCGTTGTAGTTTTGGAATAAGTGTGGTTGTAACCCAGTTTTTCCACTGGCCTAAGAGTTGCTCGTAATTAACTTTACCATTTTCTTCAATCATAGCTTCTTTCATCAAAAATAATTTGTTTGTGCAAAGACTTGTATGCTCGGCTTCAAGAAGAGTTGGTAATGAAAGCGCATTTTTTTGTTCAACTAAAAATACTTTTGCATTTCCTCTCATTCGTATTTCAGCCCAAATATCATCAACGCTTAAACCAGAAGTTTTCTGAATTTTTTGGAACAAATCACTTTCTTTTAGATTATCTTCCATTAATTCAAGATTATCTTTGGCAGCATCATAAGTCATTAAATCAAGTAAACCTCCTTCGGTACTTGGATCATTATTCCAGTGTTTCTTAATCTCAGTAATTTCAACAATCCTTCTATGCTTCCCTAAAGAACCCTTAAATCTAATTGGTCTAGCAACAACAACCAAATCAGTTGCTTTGAATGAAGTAGTTGGAACACCTAAATCATTTACAACTCTATCCCAAACAGAGTAAGCAGAGTCAGCGTGAATAGTTCCTAACACAACATTTCCTGCTGCCCCAACTCTCATTGCTTCGTATAA
>JBAYJX010000032.1:0-13037 GCA_041664905.1 archaeon
AGTTCTAACAAAATCAGAAGCAGCCCCAATCAACAACTGAACCGAACGCAAATCACTAACAGAAACACTCGAATCCCAAACAAAAGAAAAACCAGAACCAATAGAATCCGACGGACAAACCAACAAAACCTCTCTAACAGAACTTGTTTGTGCCGTTGAAATTGTATTTTGAGTATCCCCCACACCATTTGTTAAAATGCTTTCCGTGTTAGAATTTGTCAAACCCGAGTCAGACAGATTAGTCAAAACAACTGTCCTATTTGAATCAACTACAGACACACCAGAAGAACTATTAGAATCAAGAACACCAACTGTGTTTTGATTAGTATCTGAATTATTTAAAGCAACATTAGTATCACTTGAATTAACTACAGAAATACTTGAACTACTTGTAGAATGATTTGAGGTGTTAGAATCTACTTGTACCGCTTGATTTGAATCCACTTTAATATTTTGATTAGAATCAACTATTGCTTGAGAATTCTCCGAATTAGTATCAACCGCACT
Organism: archaeon; assembly: GCA_041664905.1. Lineage (GTDB taxonomy): Archaea > Iainarchaeota > Iainarchaeia > Iainarchaeales > JAAZKV01 > JAAZKV01. The sequence goes on from JBAYJX010000032.1 coordinate 508, forward strand.
CTCTTCAACTGTATCAGTACTCTCAGTTAGAGGTAAATTTGTTCCACGAGTAGTACTACCTCGAAGCGGATTTGCGTTCCAATAAATTACAAGCCCAGTACTGGCAATAGCATTATTAGTAGTCACATAAACACTTGACCCACTATTCCAAGCCCACGCATAACCACTCATTTTCGATAGTTTGCTTAAAGCATTCCCATCAATTCCTGAAATAAAATTCCAACCATTAAAAAGTCTTAGAGATACTTGAGTTGCCAAGGTCTTTTTTGCACCAAGATTAAAATTACAATCCTTTAACGCATACACCATGTAAGATTTCCCAGCTTGCAATACTGAAGCCAACTTATACTGCGTCTTTGCTGCATCCCATTCCCAAACATAGGACATAATATTACAATCCGATTGAATTTCACTCACATCAATTGTTCCAACAATCGGAAAGCCAACCAAATTCCAACCCCTGTTTAAAACAATAGTTCCGATTGGCTGAAAATTTATTGTTACAATATCATTTGGTTTAGATTCATAACAAGCACCATTAAAACAACCATAATCACAAATGTATCCGAAAGGATATTGGGTTGAATTATAACTATGTACAAAATCGTTTTCACAATAATACTCGGTTAGCCTATTCTCATCAATACAAACATCAGAAAAAGTTGAATGATTTGTGCCGTCCCACACCGTAGCTGTTCCTTTTGTTAAATATTTTAGTCCAGTATCCGAATCAGCACAACTCTGACCAGCACAATGAGTTGATTGATTTGCAAGGAAAGCACAATACTTTGCATCATCAGAACCTATTTGATTTCCTGAGGCAGAATTTGAGTTGGAATTAACACAATTACTTATAAAACCATTTTTGCACATCAAATTATCAGTAAATACATTATTGGAACTTGTGTGCATTACAACGGCCCTACTGTTATTGAAAATATTATTATCCACTATTTTATTTCCTTGAGAAGATTCTAAATATATCCCTCCCGCATAATACCAGCCATCCGAAAGATTGCCATGTACTTGGTTTTGTTTAATGTTACTAGCATTTACCCCCGAAAGATAAATCCCAGCCCCATAACCACTCCCAGACACGTCATTGTTAATTATTGTAATAAAATTTACATCATTTACATATATTGAAGAGTTCCAAGAAGATGAAAAGTTATTATCAGTCAAAGTAATATTTTTTGACCGCTGAACCATAACAACTACATTTGGCTCCCGAATAACTTTACAATTCTTTATTGTTACATTATTTCTGTCAGCAATTGTAAACAACACTCCATTGTAACCAGGAAATATTTGAGCACCATTACAATCCACTATCACATTATCCGCAACTATTTGCATATTAGTAAAACCATAAGATGAATTACAAAATATCATTGATTGAGTTACTTGCATATTACTTGTTGGGTTAGTGCAAGGAATTATTGGTTCAAATACACATTGACTTTGCGCACTGCCTGGATTTACACAACTGTCAGTAGTTGACACATTGTTATCATTGCACTGCGAATCACTCGTGCAGACAGGGTTTACGCAAACCCCCACACTGCAAAATTGCCCAGCAAAACAAGTTGTTTTCAACTGATTAACATCATTAAACGAGCAATTTGCTTGAACTGCACCAGGATTATTACAAGCAAAAGTTCTGTAAGTCCCCCAAATATTAGTACTACTACAATAATTAGAATTTACCCAACCATTAGTTCCACATTGGGCATTAGTGTTACAAGTTGGAGTTAAACATTGATTTACATCACAAACTTGATTTGCCAAACAAGCCTGCACTACTTGAATTTCATTTGTGTCCGTTGAAGTACAAGCCCCAACGCTACACCCATTATTATGAACAACTCTCTGTTTCTTTACAGAATTTCCATCACAATAATTTGCGCTCCATGAACTAACATTTGAATCACCACAATCTTGTTTTAATCGAAATAAATTTGAACTCAAACAACTCGAACTTGAAGTACCTGGATTAACACAAGAATAAGTCGCATACTGCTGGAAAACATCATTACTATTACAATCATTAGTTCCATTCAACCAACCATTAATCCCACACTCTGCATCAGTTCTACAAGTAATTAGGTTCGATAGGTTTTGACAATACCTTGGTCCGTCCCCAGGATTAAAACACGTATCTGCGGTCGAAGAATTATTATCATCGCAATCAGCATTAGTTGAACAACTCTTTCTGCACGCCCCATTCATACACCCCGCGCCACAATAAATTCCAGGTGACTTTTGAGGAAAAATGTTGTTACAAGAATATTCAACTAAATTATTTTCATCAGAACAGTAATCACTAAATATTTGAGTATCAAATCCATCTGAATAAAATAAATTACTAAATATGTCCTTTTGATACCCCCCATCAGTTTCAGTACAAGTTTGGTTACAATCAATTGCATTTGTTTCTAACCAACTACAAAACCGAGACTTTTTGTTAGGAAGAGTGTTCCCTGCCCCAGTATTGCCGATTGCACCTGACCCACAAGTATTTTCTTCCACATTATTACAAAACTTATTATTTGCAAAATAATTATTCCCCGAGTAATAAACTGAATAAAGACCTCTATTATTATTGCTTATGTCATTGTTTATGAATCGATTTCTATATGAAAACGCTAAGTATAAACCACCTTTATGAACCCAACCCCCCCTATACCCATTATTTTTTATTGTATTATTTTCAATATTACTATCATTAACATCATACAAATATATTCCATTTTGATATTCATTATCACTAAGAATATTATTAATTATGTTCAATTTAGTTGAACTAATTACATCTACCCCCGAATCATAAGCACCAACAAATGAATTATTCATTAAAGTAACAGATTTTGAATAAGTGATATATACCCCATAATTTACTTTCCCCGCAATACAATTTTTTATAGTGACATTATTTCGCCCAGATATTATAAATCTAGTAAGCCCGCCCGCGGGATCTGTTAACATAGCCCCATTACAATTAACAACAATATTATCTGCAGCAATATTAATATCGTAAGCCGAATAGTATCCTGGACAAAAATCAGTTGACTGAGTTATTTGCATCCGCGTAGTCGGAATTACACAGGTTTTTCCATTAGGGACAAAGGAACAATAACTTAAATGATTTCCCGGATTAACACAGACATCATCAGTCAGCATATTAAAATCATTACATTGAGTATTTTGAGAACATGCAACGTTTAGAGAATATTGACAAAAACTTTGTGCAGTTCCCTGATTTACACAAATGTCTGCAGTCAAAGAATTATTATCCGAGCATTGCGAATTAAGTGAACAAGTAACTTGCGTATTACAAACCCCATTTGGGTAAGTAAAAACTTTTTTTAACGCTGCTTTAACAGAGTCATTTTTCATAAACTGATTCATAATTAGACCAGTTTTATAATTCTCTATTGAAATAGCAATTGGACCTTGATCTAGCCCAAGATAAAGAGGACTAATAGCATTTTTTTCATTAAATGAATCTTTTGGCCCGTATAAACTCCAAAGATTATAGTATCTTTTATCATACAAATTTCTTAAAACCCTGAACCCAAGATTATTTGCCAACAGCCCCCCATCTTCACTCTTAAAAAACGGCATTGTACTTATACTACTGTAAGGGGCAACTGTCCCATCATGACTTGCAACCATATTATAATTTGGTAACGCACCTAATCGCCCATAATAATCACCAGCAGGACGATAAACTGAACTCAACCCCCAACTGTCGGGACCATAGGATGAATAACTTGAAGAATTATTTATACAAAATTGTCTGTTTGCTTTTGCCGCATTAATACTATTTTGCCACCAATCAACTGCAGGAACACCAGGACTAATTCCGGCAGGAGCATCCGCCCCAATTTTATTAAAATCAATAAAAAAGTGTGCGAACTCATAAGTAAAAAGAGTACCATCATAGGAGTTAACTACATCATAGCCTGCATAAGAACGAATTACCCTTGGCCAGCTAAAAAGAGATTTTTGGTAATTTAAATTATTAGGATTTGTTGCTAGAGCAATAACTGAAACTAAAATTGATTCATCTGTCGGCATATCCCAAGTTTGAATATTTTGACCAGTAGTTGGAAACCAACTCATAGTAAATTGATACAAATTTGTATTACCCTGTTTGGTATTAAAATTGTTTTCAGGAGTTTTTTGAAAATATGACCAATCCGCAGCCCCAATTATTGTATTAGCTTTATCTTTAACCTCGCCACCAAAATAATCGCCAGCAGTTATTGCCCCCGCAAATAAAAGAGCAGTATCAACTGTAGAAACTTCAGAACCCGCATTTGAATTATCGGGCTTTATGAAATGGTACAATACCCCGTGCGTACCATAAAACAGAGGATTTTCAGCTTGACCGTTTTGTATTAAGATTATATTATCAAGAATTTTATTTGCCCTTGCCCTCAATTGAGTAGGAGTATAAATCCAATTAGCTGTTGTCCCGTATCTTTCCGCCATGATTGTTAATGTCGCTAACCCAAACCCTGTTGCAGCAGTGCTTGCATAAGGGGTGTCGGTTGTATCTTTTACAAACCCATTGCTAAGCACCTGTTCATAAAAATAATTGGCGGCTTTTGCTTCAGTTTGATCAAGTAGATCAGCATCAGATATCACGGGCGCAGCAGAATAAACAAAACTAAATGAAAATAACACTAAAATCAGAATTGCCAGCAAGTTAAACTTGCTACAAAAACTCTTTTTCTCGCCCATTTTTGCATTACCCCAAAAATCCCAATTACTATTCCCAAATTAACTAATTAACTCTCTAAAACGAAAAGTATTTATATCCTACCATTGTCCTACTTTATACTACTACAGGAATTTGCATGAAAGAAAAAATCTCAATCACTCTTGACGGCAGCGTTATTAATCAAATTAAAAATATAATTGATGGAATTTATATTAGAAACACCTCCCAAGCAATAGAGTATTTGTTGAAAAAAACTTTGTCAGGAAATAATAAAGCGATTTTTTTGTGCGGGGGAGAATCTAACAAGACTGAAACTGACTATTTCCGACCATGCACCCCTTTTTTGAAAACCACTGTAATTGCACACAACATAAGGTTCCTAAGAAGCAATGGATTTAATGAAGTCACAATAATCGCACAAAAAAGGAATCTTGAAAGAATAGAACAAGTCCTAAGCAAAGAAAAAATACCTAATATTGACATTAACTTTGTTGAAAACCCCCCTTATCCAAAAGGTTCAATGGATACATTAAGATCAGCAGGAATTCTCACCGGAACAACCCTATTTGCTTTTGGAGACATAATTTTTTTTAATAACAATATTCAAAACTTTTGGAAAACTCATTTATTGTACAAAGGAACAGCAACTCTATATGTACAGGCATTTATGAAAAAATCAGGGCGAGCGGGAGTAGTAACTATAGAAGGAAACAAAATAACCAGTTTTGTTCAAAAATCAGGGCAAGAATTTTCTTTAATTCACTTTGGAGCAGTATTTATTGCTGAACCAAACATACTCGATTATGAAGGACACAGTTTAGAATATGATATATTCCCAAAAATGGCAAAAAGAAAAGACCTTATTGGTTATTTAAGCGAAAATCCAATCCGTCACTTCCACACAGAAAAAGAACTTAAACTAATAGAAGAAGAAATCAAAAACCTTTAAGGTTATCCCCTAAATCAACCAAAAAGCTTAATATTCTCAATTACTTTGATTAAATTAACATGAAACAAAAATCAAACTCACTATCAGAAAGGCTAAAACCAATTGTTGAATCAAAATGGTTTAATTATTTATCAATAATCATAATTATTTTTTCAGCAATACTTGTTGGAGCAACTCTTGGCATTACACCCGAATCAGAATATTATAGTTTAGTTAACATACTCGAAACTTTAATACTTGCTTTTTTTTCAATCGAAATAATACTGAGGATTTTTGCAGAAGAAAAACCAATAAACTATTTTCGCGACCCTTGGAATTTATTTGATTTTATAATAGTTATTTTATTTTTTATTCCACTAAAAGACAAATCAATTTACGTTTTGAGATTAATACGAGTACTAAGAACATTTAGATTATTCAGAGCATTTCCGAACCTAAGACCAGTAGTAAAAGGAATTGTAAACAGCATTACTTCGGTAATATTTGTTGCACTATTACTAGTAATCGTAATGTACATTTACTCAGTTATTGGAGTATCAACATTTAGTATAATTGACCCAACTCACTTTGGAAACATTTGGAGAGGATTATTCACACTATTCCAAATACTTACACTCGAAAACTGGAATACAATAATGTTACCAGCAAACTCAGTTTACCCCCTAGGTGGACCATTATATTTTATTTCATTTATTGTGATAGGCACAATGATTATTATGAATCTATTCCTCGGAGTAATAGTTGGAAATATGAGTAAAGCCCTGGATAAATTAAATGAAACCGAGTCAATGAAAGAATATTTGAACGAAGATGCAACACGTGAAAAAGAAATATCAACAAGACTCAAAAAAATTGAAAAAGAACTAAAAGTATTGAACAAAAAGCGAAAGTAAATTAAAATTACACCTAATTCTCTCCCTTTAACCCATTTAGCCCCCCCACCTCACCTTCTTTTTTTGACCTTTTACGCAGGTTTAAATAACTCCCTTTTAGTAAAATCTATGTGGAAACATGGTTGGGCCGGCACGACAACAAAGAAAGCCAAAAGTGGCTAAACAATGCGGAACAGAGTACAAAATGCACTTCGAGGAAAGAAATCAAGAAGAGCTAAAAGTTGTTTCAAAAATACTTGCAGGACACGGAACAAGAAAAAAACCCTTGCTGTTAACTGGCAAAGCAATTAAAGAAAATGAAAAAGAAGATACCAAAAAAACTAATGAAAGAACAGGTTACACTCTTCCAACAGATGAAGCATAAACTAGTTTACTTGTTGATGATTATGGCTAAATTAAACATTAAAGGACATGAAATTATTTTCATTCCCGCAACAAGCTCTTTTGACAGAAGAACTTTACAATACAAAAATAAAATAATTACTGAACTAGGAAAACTCGGGGTAAAAAGGGAAGATGTTGAATTTGATTATGAAGGCCCAAGCATAAAACCCAGTAAAGCCCTAGTAGGATGGTTTATGGGGCGAGATTATTTATCTTATGACAACAATTCACAAACTAAATACGTTGATAATTTAGCAGTAGTTGCAAAACTAATTGAAAAAGAAGTTGAACTAGTGGTTTTGGATAAAAAACCAATTAATGAATTTATGGAAGAGTTCAGACACGATGAAGAACACGAAGCAAAAAGAAAAGAAGCAAGAGAATTCTTTGGACTCACAAAAGAAGAAGAACGTGATCTTGAATTAATAAATAGAAAATACAAAGACTTGGCTAAAACACTACACCCAGACATGCCAACAGGAAACACAGAAAAATTTAAACAATTAAATAATGCGCACAAGATACTAAAAAAAGAACTAAGCTAAACTACTTCTTTTGAGCAACAATAGTCATATATGAACTATCAAGTGTTTTATGCTTAAAATCAAAATCACTATAAAAGCCCAAAACTTTAAACCCTGTTTGTTCTAAGAAGAAACGCATTTCTTGAGGAAAAGTCATTCGCTTAATTGTTTTATCCGAGCTAACAATTTTCCCAGTTTTTGAATCATAAAAAGTTGCTTCGTCAATACTAAGCTGATTGTTTAAATCAACAGAATATTTTCTAGTTGAAAAGTAGCCTAGCGAGTTTACTTTATCCGTTCTCTTGGAAACATATTCCGCTTTGTTAATAAAAACTATTGGATTAAAAGTACTTATTATCAAAACCCCATTTTTCTTCAGTGCACGATTATGATTTTGAAGAGTTTTAACCAAATCTTCATTTGTTATTGCAAAAGCAATAACAGTACAAATACTATAAATTGCATCAAATTTATTTTTGAATCTATATTTGTTCTGTTCGGCTACAAAAAATGGAATTCCTTCAAAGTGGTCTTTCGCATACCCAATAAGCTTTTTGTTTAAATCAAGTCCAGTTGGAGAATACCCTAAATTTTTTAAAACCCCACAATGAGACCCTACCCCACAACCAACATCTAAAACTTTTTTTACTTTGAATTTTCTAAAAACCTTGTCCAAGAATTTGCACTCACTCTCAACACGAGAATTTTGTTCTTTAGCCCAGATTTCTGGCTCCTCATACCAAACTCTATGAACTGATCCATTAATTTTCTTCAACTTAACACACCAAAAATTTAATAACTCTAAATTATTCTACTGAATTTTTATTGCACAGTTATCGCACCAGTCATTGAGGAATGAACCGAACAATGATAATTGTACACCCCAGGAACAGTAAATGTATGAGAAAATGGCGACCCTTGCAACAACACATTTGATGCTAATTCATTACCCACATCAGAAGTAATTGTATGTGAAGTAATATCATAATTTGTCCACACAACAGTATCCCCAACTCTTATCGAAAGGGTTTGCGGAGAAAAAGCAAAATTCTTGATTTGTATATTATATGTTTGTACTTCTTGAGACACATCAACTTTCACAGGAGGAGTGTGTTGATTAGAGGGCGCAGGATTTGTTTGTGCGGAAGTTGATGGCAGTGAAGTTAAAATTTGTGGTTGCAAAAAATATGTCGAGCCAGCTACAACTATAATTGCTAACACAACAAGTACTGCGATTGTAATTACTAAAGAATTACCTTTTTTTACTACCTTATTTTGATTATTTCCCCCACCCATTTAGTTTCACCCTTAATTATCTTTTAAATAAATCCAATAGAAAAAGAACTCCTTACTTAATAATTGTTTTCCATTGCCAACAAAACCCTAGTTTAGCACACTGTTTCAAATTTATTCCCTAAAAATTATTGCCACAGGTTTTAAATCCGCAGAACTTATTGTAGACTTTGAACCATACAAATGATTCCTAATTTTAACTCGTCTATTTTCTGAAGAGATACGCCTTGTGTAATATGCTAATGACTCCTGTGCCTGCTTTTCAGTCAACTCAACTACATGTGACTTAAGCCCTGCTTGTTTACCCAAAGACTTAAACACCTCTGCATCCATAGCGTGTTGAATAAAAACTACTCGACCGTTTATCTTTAATGCTCTTTTTGCACCGACTAAAAACTTTAATGCTTCTCTCTCCACAGCCCCATAAATCCCCATGAGAACCCCTAAGTTTGAATAACCCCCCGTAAACAAATTTCCCGCAAAGATTAAATCTTTACTTTGTGGAGCAAATTTTTCTACTTCCCTAACAGCATCCCCTTTAACAAAAGAAACATTTGAAGGAATTTTTTTTAACCCAAGTCGTCTTAAAGTTCGCTCGGCTTGAATTGAATCAATATCCACTCCAACAAATTGCCTTTTTTTGCCCTTAGATTCAGATTTTTGGGCTAATTTAATTAAACCAATTGGCCTTTTGTGACAACCAAATTCAGCAATTTCACGTGGACGAGGCATAAAATATCAACAGTATTTTTAGAATATTAAAGTACAAAGTAGTATAAAAATAAAGTGCTAACTTTTACAAATAACTAAATCTTAGTCATGCCAAAAATTTTTGCTAATAATTAGCAAACAATTCAACTAAGGACTTTCCCAGTTGAATGTTTGAGCAAGCGCACCTCTATCAGCATAATGCTTTGCGGCTTCTAAAATCATTTGGAGATTCATGCATCTCTTTGAAGGATACATCCCTTTCTTTCCAGCAACAATTAATTCAATGGGAGGTTTTTGTACATCAAATTTATTGGCCATTACATATATTTTGCCTTTAACTTGAGCAAAAGCAGCATATTTATTGTCTTTTCCGCCACCAATAATCATAAAATTCTGAGAATCTTTTTCAAGAATAACTCCAGTCTGAGTTTCTCCATCCAATTTGTCAATTGCCTCTTTAACTTGGATTAACTCTCTTGCTTCGCTAACAATATCCTCACTATCTTTTCCACCCTTACTTTCTTCAATAATTTTTTTAATAAACATGCCCCTCACCAAGCAAAACAATGCACCGCGCAGCTTATATCACTAATAGTTTAAGAAAAAAAGCGAAAAAACAGAGGTAAATTTAATAAAAATCCCAAACTTGATTCATAAAAAATTTTATTTATAATCTCAATTATTTTTCTTATTTTTTATCAATTTGTGAACTCTTTTTCAAAAATCCAATTATTTGTAACAAAATAGTTAGCACACCTAAAACAATTAATCCAACTTCCGCAAGGTTAACAAAAACTACTCCCTTTGCAAGTGTAATAAATAATCCATTTGTATCAAATACAAAATGAATAAATGAAAAAACAAATGCAACATACACTAATCTTTGCAATAATTTCCATTTTGAAAAACCAAACACCTGAATAATTTTGTTTATCGAAGTTAGTGCTAGAACAAAAAGAATAATTAGAGCAACTAACGCAATAAGAATCCAAATATTTGAAAAAATTGGAACAAGACTAAGATTATAGGAATAAACTAATACAAGCAAAAAATGAATTGCAACAAAAACAAAAGAAAGCACTCCAACCCCACGCCGGTGTTTAATTAAAGGAGCACAAACATTACCCACACAAACAAAACTTGGACCAATTAAAAGAGTTACACAAAGCAAAAAGAAACCAGCCAAGGCAAAAAATCTAATTAAAATTGTTTGAGGAGGAAGAGGAAACAAAAAACTATAAATTAAGAGCAAGATCAACACAAGAACTATTCCTGCCCACATTTTTTTCTCACCCATAAAATCACAATTTACTTCAATTAATCATCTTCATAATAATTCGATCTAATAGGTCTTTGAGTTGGAGCTTGATTTCCAACAGAAGACGGGCTTTGCACGGCATTTGTATCCTTAACAGTAACTTCTTGCCCTAGTGGTCCGATTAAATAATTTGCAAGTAATGCATCTGCATAACTAGAGTGCATTATTCCTCTGCCACCCTTAGTGTCATACCCGCTAGTTGCTTCTTTCCCACAATAACTTAAGTATCCGCTTCCCCCAGGATGAGCAACATATTGACTCAAATCATAAACATTATTGTTAATAACCATCCAACAATTACCCCTAACACTATGTTTTGCAACTTCTTGCAAGTTTAAAACAATTTTCTGAACTACTCCAGAAGAATTACTTGTTAATGAAGAATTATTTGTTGAAGATCCCATATTACCATCAGAAACAACTAAATAATTTTTACTGGGCGCAAGATCTTGTGGGTTAACACTAATTGTGCAGCCAAAAAGCAGAACAATCGCAAACACAAGAACAACAATGTAAATTATTTTCATAATCCTACCTTATTTTTATGACACACCTAAATTAGAAATACTATAAAAAGCATTCTTTTGTACAATTATTCCAAATGAGATCCATCACAAAATGGTTTATTTCTTGATTTACCACACCTACACAAACATACGCGATTTCTTTTTTCATAAATACTTCCATCGCTTGATTTAATTTCAACTCCACCCTTAACCCAAATAGCTCCATCCCCTTCGGGCTCTTTTATCAAACTAATTGATTCCTTTACCTTTGGTTCAAGAGCTTTGTTAGTATTTTTGTCAATTACAACAAGTCTACCCGTAGGGCAATCACAAATCTGCTTAACTATCTCAACTTTTGATTTCTTAGTTTTATTTTTTTCAACTAAATCCCACGCCCCTTCCCCAGTAGTGCAAAAACCAGAATGATTACAAAAAGAAGAATTATCCAAAAGTTCTAACTTTGGCCCACTTGTTTTACTAGTATTTTTATAAAATTTTTCTTTACTCGCAGTTTCTGTTCCATCAAAATTAATTTTGCTATGCTCACCTGAACAAAAAGGCTTTGTTTTAGAGTGACCACATCTACAAAGGGCATAATTTTTTGGAACAACAATAGTTTTGCCTTTTTTCCAATCAACTGGAGAACCATCGACCTCACAAACCATTATCGCGTCATCCAAAGGCAAATCAGAAACCAAATAAGGCCCATTAGGCAAAACTGAAATATTTTTTTTTGAAACTATTTTTTGGATTTTATCTTTTGCCATGCAGACCCTACTAAAATCAAGTAAATAGAAGTATAAATAATTACCCCAACTATGATTTGATTTTGAATTGTTTGATTTTTCCATATAATTTACTGGGTCGAGCCAGTGACAAAAAATTATAGAACTAGTTTATAACAAAAAAATAGCAAATTATCTAACTATTACAGTGAATTCGCATTTGTTACTATAATTAATTGTGTCGTTGTAGTTAATCGTTTTTATTCTTGCAAACAAAGTTTTCGAAACAGTACTCGCCTGCAAAGACTGCAACTTAGAAAAATAATTCTCCATCAAAACCAACTTACTAGATTTCGCACTAATCGCAAAATAACTAGTTCTAACAAAATCAGAAGCAGCCCCAATCAACAACTGAACCGAACGCAAATCACTAACAGAAACACTCGAATCCCAAACAAAAGAAAAACCAGAACCAATAGAATCCGACGGACAAACCAA
>JBAYJX010000033.1:0-12937 GCA_041664905.1 archaeon
CAATTCTATGTTTCTTAACGCTCTTGTGAGCTGTCTTATATGAATGATTCCGGTTATTGATGCGCCGTATGCTTTGTTTGCGCCTTGTCTTGTTGAAGAATAACTGGCACGCATTGCATTTTCAAGATTTATTGGTTGAAAATGAAATTCATTTTTTAGTTCGGCGTATTTTCTTGCAAGTCTCCACCTTATATCATCCGGGTGAAGTATTTGCTTGAACAAAAAAATGCTTGCATCATGAAATTCAGAAAGATTGGCACGTACTTTCCTTTCAGCAATTCCTTCATAGTCAAAAACGCGAGAATAATGAATTTTTGTATTAATGGGTCGGAACTTTTTTACTTTCATAAATAACCAACAACATCCTTTCTATTTAATACTATTTTTCTGTCTTAATGTTTCATATGTAAATACAGGGGCTATTGCACCTATTGTAAAGAATTTTGTCCCATTTTGCATTTTGATTTTAGCCATTTTGTTCATTAAGTTCATTTTGTCTTTTGATAAACCGCTTGTTTCTGTTCCAAAAACAATTACATGTTTTCCTTTACTTAAATCCAAACTAAAAAAGTCACTTCCTTTATCAGGAGAAGTCCCAATTATTTCGTATCCTTGTCGCTTCAAAGCCTTAATTCTTTTTTCAAAATCATTGTGAATAAAAACATGTTTTAGATTAATGTTGTTTCGAAAGTCAAGAATCCACGAATCAATAATATTTATTACTTTTTGATTTGTTGGGGGAATTGAGCTTCCTGTTAATTCAATATCAACATTTGCGGCTAAGCCCAAATGAATCATTTGAGCTAAATCACGAGGATCACGTAATGAGTCAAAAAGCAAAATTAAGTTTTTTTGCATTACATCACAATTAAGACCTTTTATGCGAGCAGGATTAAAAGCCTTTTTGTTCTCTTTAAATGGTTGAGAACTTATGCAAAAAAAAAATTTCTAAATTATACCAATCCAATTGGATGGATAAAGCAACTTTTCCAGTAATTTTAACTGTCTGGCTTAGCATAACTCTTCTTTTTGGAATTGGTTACTTTGTATTTACAAGTGATTATTCTCACTTGACTTATACCGTGGATAATTCGCGAGTGCTAAGCATTGCAGATACAATTTATTATAGCTTTATTACAGGGACTACAACAGGTTTTGGGGATATTGTTCCAACTGGGATTTTTAAGGGAGTTTCAATTGTTCAGGTTATAATTTGTTGGCTTCTTCTGGCAGTAGTTACTTCAAGACTTGTATCAATTAAACAAGATGCAATACTTACGGAGCTTTATGATATTTCTTTCAAAGAAAGAATTAATCGTTTACGCTCATCACTTCTTTTGTTCAGACAGAGTCTTGATAGGATAACAACCGCGCTTGAAGAAAAAGAATTCAAATCAAAAGAACTTAAATCAGTTAATACTTACCTTTCTTCATTTGATTACACTCTTTCGGAAATTAAAATTGCTATTGATTCAAACAAAAATAACAGGTACACCAAAGACATTGATTCAGTTAACTCAGAAATCCTATTTAACAGCACTCTTAATTCATTTGAAAAATTAGATGAAATGATTTTACTTTTAGATAAAGAAAAAATTGAATGGAAAAAAGAACTTTCAATTGGACTTATGGCAAAGTGTATAAAATCTAATGATGAACTTTTCTCAACTCTGGAACAACTTGCACTAAAATCTGAAACTATTCGTGGTTTGAAAATAAGAAAAGAGGAAATAAAACAAAAACTAAAGAATCAAATATATGATTAAGTTACAGAGAAAAAAATAATTAAATTATTATTAGTACAACAAATCAAGCGACTCTACCAATATAATATTGTTCAAATTCTCTTCCTTGTCTCGTTCCACCTTGTCGTGGAAAATTTTGGTCAATTCTTATTGAATTAAAATCTCTTTGCGCCCCATTAAAATCAGGTCTTGGCATATTAGTGTCTCTAACTTGACTATTAAAGTCTTGTCTTGTTAGAGGTCTTTGAATAGAATTTGTAACTTCTTTTCCGCATGATTGAATCATAAAATTGTTTGGAGAATTAACTAGTAAAGGAGTTATGTTATACACATTTCCATCTCTAACTATCCAACAATCTGTCGGTGTATTGTGTAATGCAACTTCTGCAAGAGTATAAAATTGGTTATTTGAAGTTCCTCCTTGAGTGCATCCCCCTAAAAGAAAAGTTAAACCTATTATCATAATCAAAAACATTTCTTTTTCGTTCATTTAATCACCTTAATTTATTCATACTTTAATGCATCAACAGGTCTCATTTTTGAAGCATTTCGTGCAGGGGCAATTCCAGCCAATATACCAATTAATGTGGAAATTAAAATTGCGATTATTACAAGTTCAGGAGTTATTAACATTTCTGCTCCTCTTCCACCAATACCTAAACTTAGTCCCATTAAGTTCATTACGCCAGTAATTAGGAATGCAATCATCACTCCAATTAGGCCTCCAATGAATCCAAACAAGCCTGATTCAATTACAAATAAAATTAATACTTCATTATTTGATGCACCTAGTGCTTTCATTATCCCTATATCCCTTGTTTTTTCAAGAACTGAAGTAAACATGCTGTTAGCAATTCCTACGGCTCCAACAAGTAAGGATACTGCTGCAATTGCCCCCAAAAATAAAGTAAGTGTTTGGGTCACATTCGCAATTTGTTCTCTTAATGTTTGTGATGAAGTTACACTAAAATTTTGTGTTCTTGAAGTAACTCTTCTTGAAATCATTAATTGTTGTGTTAAAGAATTTACATCATAATCTGCATTTGTTGCATCTTTAATTTTTGCTTGTATTGAAGAATACGTGCCTGTATTAACATCAAGTACATTCCAAGCTGCATTGTAAGGCATATAAATAGTTGAATCAGTTCCTCCTCCGCCAAATCCAGTTCCGCTCAAAGCAAGTATTCCAACAACAGTAAATGCTGTGCCATTAATATCAATTTTTCTTCCTAGTGTAATTGGTTGTGAAAAAGTTGTTGTTGCAAGTGAGTTTCCTATAACTACATTGCGTGTGTCTGATGAATTTAGAAATCTTCCTGTTGAAAGTGTTACATTTGTAGTTTGGGTCCAAGTATTTGCATTTACTCCTTGAATACTTGCATTCGTTTTTTTATCTCCAAATGTAATTGATTGTCTTCCTGAAACAATTTGATTAACTGCAATTACATCAGGATTACTTTTTATTATCATTAAATCATTATCTTTCAATGTTGGAGTTGCTGTGCTAGTTGAAGATTCTCTTGCATTATTCCCTCCACCGCCACCAAATCCCGGTAGGTCTATTCCACCTCTTCCTCCCCCAAATCCCCCAACTGTAGTGCCTCTACTAAATCCAGGGCTTATTGTAATTATATCTGCCCCAAATCCTGAAAGACTAGCATTTACACTTGCTTGGGCTCCATTACCTATTGAAATAATTGATACTACTGCCGCAACACCAATTATTATTCCAAGTAATGTAAGCCACGCTCTTAGTTTTCTATGAGCTATACTATTTAGGGAAAGCTTAAACGAATCTTTTATTTTCATTCAAAATCACATTTCTCCAAAATTACTTTGTTTGTTTAATAAAAAATACTGCAAGTGCTCCGATTGCGAACACTGCAGCCAGTATTGTTGAAGATAGTGAACTTGGTGCGAAGAAAACAATTACTAAAGGAATAATTATTCCTATTGCAGTATATTTTGCTAAACTTTTCCATTTTTTCTTTGCAACAAATTTATTATATGCTAAACCAACCACAAGAATTACTGCTAGTACTCCAACTAAAAGTAATTGATCTGAATTTTGTTGTCGCCCCGCAGTACCAAACCCTGTCCCTGTTGTAGTGGTAATGCCAGTTCTAGCAGTTCCTAATTGAAATGGTTGCTGGATGTGTTGTCTTTCTCCAGTAGTATCTGTGTAATAAATATCTACAACAAATCCACTTTGTGATTGTCTTGCTGGAAAATTTGTTCCGTTAAAATCATTTGGGAAATTTCCGCCGGTTTGTTGGGTTGTTCCAGTTGCTGATTGAGAATTTGCAGTCCTATTAAATCCTGTTCCCGTTCTTTGCACAGCACCATTTTGATCACTTAAAGTAGTGCTTTGTACAGTAAAGTTTGCAAGTGAATAGTCTCCTTTGTTTATATTTCCAATTATTACTGTATCGCTTCCAGTGATAGTTAGTCCTGGTTGTCGAGTAAGTTGAACAACAACTGCTGCCGCATTATTTGAACCAATATTAGCTAGACTAAAAGATATTTGTCCAGTTGAAGTTGTATCTGAACTTACTTGGAAATTTGTTTTTCCCCCAACTATTAAACCAACTTGTGATGTTTGAGATCGCTGTCCGTTTGAGTCAGTATAATTTACTGATACATCAATAGGATATATTCCTGTAACAATACTTGGATCAGCAACTACTAAATAGTTAAAATCATATTTTTCTCCTGGCCCAATATAAGCTGCAAAGCGTCTATTATCAGAGCCTAATGGAAGAATAACCTTATTTGCTTCAGTCCAAGAAAACAACACATTGGATATTGGCATTGAACTATAATTAGATACTGAAACACTTAACTCTGTTTGACTTCCAGGACTAATTACTTTTGGGTTGAATTCAATCCCAATATTTTTTTGAGAAGTTGAAACAGGAATCGTTAATGTCTTAGTTTGATTTACATCAGTTCTAACTCCTTGGTAATCAACTCTAGTATAGGATAAATTTAGAATTGCTTGATAATATCCTGCAGGAGTATTATCCTTTACTTTAAATTTTAATACAGTTGTTTTTGTTGTATTTCCAACTATTGAATTTATGTTATTTGTTGTTTGAACTGACTCAAAATAATTTCCAGTATCAAGAGACAAATCAATATTCTCTAAATTAATAATTGAACCTTTATTTAATACATCAATTGCTAAGGTTACTGTATCCCCAGCACTAATAACTGCGGGGAGAAAACGATATGCTGATATGTCTGCAGCATAGAGATAATCTGCTTGAGCAGTATCTGCAGCAATCACTTGTGGCACAATGATAGCTAAAAATAAAACTAATAAAATAAATCCTATCCTCATTGAATTATTTGAAATATTTCTCATTTTTTCACCCTCACAACTTGTTTAATATCCGACACAACTTTTCCATCTCTCAAAGTAATCACCCTTTCAGCAAAAGCCGCTATATCATGCTCGTGCGTAACTATAACAACAGTTTTTCCTTCTTTGTGAAGCTCTGTTAACATCCCCATTATTTCTAAGCTTGTTCTTGTATCAAGATTTCCAGTTGGTTCATCAGCTAAAATCATCGAAGGTTTTGTTGACAATGCTCTTGCGATTGCAACTCTTTGTCTTTCACCGCCAGAAAGTTGGGAAGGTAAGTGATGTTCTCTGTGCCCCAAACCAACTTTATTAATTAAAGTTGGAACAATTTCTTGAATTTCTTTTTCATCAAATTCATGTATTCTCATTGGCAAAGCAATATTTTCATAAACATTAAGCGAAGGATATAAATTAAACGCTTGAAACACAAACCCTATTTTTTTGCCCCTAATTCTTGCAAGTGCCGATTCATCAAGTTTAGTAATATCCACTCCATCAAGCAACACTTGACCTTTTGTGGGAATATCAAGAGCCCCCATTATATTTAGTGTAGTGGATTTTCCTGAACCAGATGCTCCAACAACTGCAACAAATTCTCCTTCATTAATTTTCATATCAATTCCTTTTACCGCAGCAACTTCACTATCTCCCATTTTGTACATTTTCCAAGCATCCTTAACTTCAAGAACCGCATCTTTGGTTTTTTGTTTTACCAAACTATTTTTTTTGTTTTGCATAATGGTTTTTTCACCAGCTATAATGTTTATATTACCTTTGCAACGATTATTAAGTATTCTTGTAACCAAGTGAAACGCCTATTATGGGTTAGTGAAACGTGATGAAACATGAAACCAATTGAAACCATTCTAAATAAGAAGAATCGAGAAAATATAGTAATGTGGGTAAGTTTACTCTATGGCGGATTTGCAATAATATTATTTTTAATGGATTTATATTCAGTAATTTGGCTTGAAGGATCAGTTTTTTCACAAAACACTGAATTAAGGGCAATAGACAGCAACTTTATTTCTTTAGATGTTAACCACCCCGATAATAATCGTTTTGACAATAATCATTCTTTTCCTGGCGGAAGAATTCCTTTTGGGCCAACACGAAATCTATTCTCTCCATCCTCAATACTTGTTCTTGTAAGCGGAATTATTTCACTTGCTTCAGGTTTGACTATAATGAACATATTAAGAAAACATGAAATTAAGAAAATAAAACAAGAAACTGCAGATTATTTACTTCTACCTGATGAAAAAAAGGTAATTGAGGTATTAAAAGAAGGAGGCTATTCTTTGCCCCAAAATAAAATAACAAAAGAATCGGGTCTGAATAAGGTTCAGGTTCACAGAGTATTAAAACGACTTGAAAGTAAAGGACTTATTGAAAAACATGAATATGGATTGACAAATAAAATTGTATTAAAAAAAGAGCTTTTTGAATAAAAAAATTAAGAGAATATGGGCTTAACTCTTTATTTTCCAAGAACTTCTTTACTGTAATATTCCTTGAACTTTTTTTGTATAAGTTTTGTTTTTGGAAAAGAGGAATCAACCACAACATCATCAATACGGTTTATTGGAAGTACATTAAACAAAGTGCTTGTTATAAAAAATTCTTCATAATTCTTTAGGTTGGAAAGGGAGATATCTTCTTCAACTATCTCAAATTTATCTTTACACAAATCAAAAATTATCTTTTTTGTTATACCTTCCAATATTTTGTCTTTTGGAGGAGTTATTAAAGTATCACCTTTTATTGCAAAAAAATTACTTCTAGTGCCTTCTCTTACATTCCCCTCGTGGTCAACTAAAAGTGCTTCAATTGCATTTTCCTCTTCAGCTTTTCGCATAGCTAAAAAGCTAAGTAGTAAATCCATTGTTTTTGCAGTAGGAAATCTTCTTTCCCCATTGTAAGTTATCACTTTTACTCCTTTTGAATAAAATTTATTTGGATAATAATGTACTCCTGTTAAAGGTAAAACAAAAATTTTTGCCACTTTGTTTTTATCTGCATCACCAACTAAAACAACCCTCAAAAAAGCATCATTAAGCCTATTTTTTTCTATGACTCTGTTAAGCATTTTAAGAATGTCTTCTTTTGAAAAAGAATGACCTAAATTAATTAATTTTGCTGATTCAAGCAATCTATCTACATGGTATTCAGAAAAAAATATTTTGCCTTGAATTACTTTTAGAGATGAATAAACTGCAAAATCAAAGAAAAAAGCTTTGTCATCAAGTCCAAGTACAGCTTCATTTTCATTAATAATTTTGCCATTAAATATTGCATATGCCATAAACAAATATTTATCTAATCATATTAAAATTTGATTGAATTTAATAGTTAGATTAACTTGTTACACTAATTCAAAATTACGACAATCAACAATGTTTGGTGTAATACCAATAGGTTTTTACGAAGTTTGGTTATAATATCTTACCCTATGAAACACATTAGCATTAGGCTTGGGGAAGAACTTGCTAATCAAGTAAGTGGGGCAATGAAAGAATTTGGTTATTCAACAAAAACAGATTTTATAAAAGATTCAATAAGAGAAAAGCTCAAAGAGCTTTCTTCAGAAAGAAGGGTTGCTCAAGCATGGCACAAATTGCTCACAGCACACAATAGAGCAAAGGTCATGAAAAATTGGGTAACTAAATTAACTAGTAAAAAAAGTATTGTGCAGCACAGAAGTTTAAGTCTAAGAGACTTAGTAAAACATGAATACCCAACTAGTCAAACTAGGCTTGTTATGCAATAAATTCCCTAAAGCTAATAACAAAAAGGCAAGGGCTTGCAAGAATAAGTGGTTAGGTTATTGTGGCTTTTTTAATTAATTCTAATTTCATTCAAAATTATTCAAATAATCAATCTTTTATACTAGTTTTTTGCTTTATCTAGCAGTTTGGAATTAAAATTTACGTTAAAAATTGTGGTTTAATGAATTGCTCAAAATATTTAGCGGGTTTTGTATTTCTAGTTTTTGTAGGAACAGTATTTGCTTCTTGTGAGTTTGATAATAACACAATTCAACTTGCCCAAATTAATTATTTGTTAAAAGAAGATTCCTCGGCAGACGTAACAATGATGTTTGGTGTTAATTATCCAAAAGACTGTTTACTTGCTGAATTTGTTAATGTTGAAATGAATAATTCTACACAAAATAACCAAGTTTCAGTGGGATATATTGACATAGTTTCAGATGAAGTTCCGTGTCCAGTAAAATTTCAAGAACTTATTTTAGCCTCTTTCCCAGGTTTATCAAATGGACTTAATTGTTATGGAAAATACTTTGTGGACAAAAATTACTTACAAATGAGTCTATACGGCTCTACAACAAAACTAAGTCAAGATAAAGACAAAAACTTTATTTTCGAAATAGGCGGGATTGAAATAATATCAAAACTTGGAAAAAATAGTTTCCTAAATATAACTTTACCACAAAATTCAACGCTTTATTCATTTACTCCAACTAACCCAACATTTATGACTCCAATAATCCTTACTTGGTCCCCTTTTCCAAATGAAAAAACAATTATTAATTATAAACCATTTGATTTTCAAAAAGAAGCTTTTGATCGGGTATTCCCAGTATTGTTAATAATTTCAATTTTGTACTTGTTTATCGCAGCAATAAGCATTTATTTTATGAGAATAGGTATTTCTTCAGCCGAAAAAGTTGATCTTACAAAACGCTTGGCTGAACTACGAGACAAAATGAAGCTTTTGGAAACCTCCTATCTTCGAAGACAAATTGATGAAATCACTTATAGGCGTTTAACAGAGCAATACCAATTTCAAATAAATGAAATTAATGCTCAAATAGTTAAATCAATCAAAAAAGTTGCTTTGCCAGAAACCGCAAAACTTAATAATAACAGCCAAGTAAGTAATACTGTTGAAAATAATCAAAAACCCAGTATAAATGAAACAAAATAAGGTCAAAAATAAAAATTT
The DNA here is from genome assembly GCA_041664905.1 of archaeon. GTDB lineage: Archaea > Iainarchaeota > Iainarchaeia > Iainarchaeales > JAAZKV01 > JAAZKV01. The sequence continues at coordinate 9,079 of JBAYJX010000033.1, forward strand.
AAGGGGAATAATATGGATGAAAATCACAAAAAACAGATGGCTGTAATGCAACTATTTTTAGTGGGAATAACTTTATTTTTAATAATTGTACTTTTCCAAGCAACTATAATGAGTATTAATCAAGGGTTTGTTGAGCAAAAAAACCAACAATTGAGTAACTACAAAGTATCTTTTAATGAAGTTCCAAAGTTATTGAAAATAAAAATTTTGTTTAAAGAAGGCACAAACACAATTGCTTTACCAGGGGATACTCAAAACAATAAACTTTCAACAGTTTTTGTTAACGCTCCAAAAGGAACAAAGATAACATTTTCTGCAAAACCAGGCACACAAGCAGATGTTTATGAAAAGATTTCTGATGAAACAGTAACCGCATCAATAAACCAAAAAAATTTCAAAGTAATTCATTTTTCTTCAATTAGTTTTGCAGGAGAACATTGGACAAAAAACGGGGTGCCTATTAGTGATGAGGAACTGAATAAAATATTAATACCTAAAGAAGCTCAAATCAAAGTTGAAACTCCAAAACAGTTTAATATTAATGTTGAAAAAGAAATTCAAACAATAAATGTTGAGTTAGCTCAAGTTGTTTCAAGCATAGGGGAAAACAACATAGAGTCCATAAATATTGTTTCTGATAAATTTGATGAAAAACAAAACTTTGTTGGTAGTAAAGTTACTTCGATTGGCGTTGAGGATTTGAGTAAGACTATTGAAGAAGTAGTACAAGAAAGTATCACTACAATTGACCCAAACTCAACTACACAAGTAATTGACCAAAACACATTAGATATTATAAAAGAAGCTAATACTGAGCAACAAGCAATTAAAGAAACTGATAAAAATAAGACAAAAGAAGTTAAGGAAAAGAAAGATGTCCCAATAATTTCTACTGAAGATAAAAACAAATCAACTAAAACAATTAAAGATACTAACAAACCAGATAGAATTACTGATTTAAATAGAATTAATGAGGATAAAGAAATGATTAGAGAAACAACTAAAATAGATGAAGATAGTATTGATGCAAATGAAGATAACAATTATTCGGGCAGCACAACCCTAGTTAATCCAACTACTTCATCCACAACTCCAACTAACCAATCAAATTCACAAACAACTACTAACACACTCCCTACTACAACTCCGCCAATAGGAACTATAACTAACACGATAACTAGTTCTAATCCAAATACAGCTTCTACAGTAAGTAGTTCTACTCAAACAATAATCCCACAAACAACTACTACAACTTCAACTAACCCAACTACTTCGGCTATTACTACAACAGTTCCACAAGTAACACCAACATCAACAATAACTTCTCCAACTATAACTAATTCAAGTACAACCTACACTACCTACCCCTATACAACAACCTCTAGTACTGCAAATTCCACTAACACGACTCCTAGCACAACAACTACTACATCAACTATTGGGACTTATCCAACACAAACTACTTCAACTATTTCTACTACAAACACCACAATTACTGGTCCTAATACAACAAGAACCCCAAATAGAACAACGGATAGAAATTACACTTCGAGTATGAGCTAAAATTTAAAAAAATAGATTTTACAAAGTAATTCTTTTTTTATTAAACTTAATTAGTGGGTAAAAATGGCAGCATTGATTTTTCACAATGATTAATCATTCCATTTTCATCATAATAACAAGTGTTTTGTCCGCCTTCATGCCAAGAAGCTGTTTGTGTTACTTGGCAAAACCCATTTGAGTCACCAATAATTTTATAAGATTCAATTGCACCCATAAAAGGCATTTCCATTGATGCTGGAGAACATTTTAGTAATGCTTTATTAAAACAAACTGGATCTTGACCGCAAGACACAGGGAGTAATTGTATTTGTAAAAAAGAGAATAAGAAAACAACAATAATAACAAGAAGTATTGCTCCAATTATTGGAATAACAAGCTTATTCATAGACAACACTAAGTAAAAACTCCTATTTAAATGTTACTAAAAAAGTTCTCTAAATAAGTGCTCATAAACCTAAAAAAAAGCAATTTAGTAGAAAATCTTTTAATAGCTTCTAATTTTATTAAGTTGCCTTTGAGAGTAGACTTATGGTTGCTTACGATTTATTTTTCAGTCTTGTAGAAATTATAGTTACTGCTACAATAGTGAGTGGGGTGTTAAGGAAATTAAAACAACCAAATTTATTTGCTTATATTATTGCAGGAATACTTCTTGGCCCGCTAATTATTGGAGGGCTTGATTTATCTTGGCTTAATCTTCCATTTCAATTAGGGATAAAAGAAATAACTCCGGAAATAAGTTTATTATCAGAACTTGGTGCCGCATTCTTACTTTTTTCAATAGGGATTGAAACCTCATTTAAAAAATTGCTTCAAACAGGAAAACCACTAATAGTCGGGACAATTCTTCAAGTTATTGGGGTTATAGGTGTCACAATTGCACTAACTAGTTATAGTGGGCTATTACCCATAGAAACATCAATTTTTGTTGGCTCAATTGTTGCTTTTTCTTCAACAATGATTGTAATAAAACTATTGGCGGATTCTAAAGAAACAAATACTTTGACAGGAAGAATAATAATATCCATATTATTAATACAAGATTTTTTAATAATTCTTCTTGTTCCAGTACTCCAGAATTTTTCTCAGATTACAAACCCCTACTTTTTTATACCAATTGCACTTAAATTAGGCTCACTCATACTGATTGCAGGGATTGCAAACAAATTTTTGTTTCCGCGATTATTTAATCAAGCATCTAAAGAAAATGAATTATTTTTTCTGTCGAGTATTTCAACAGCCCTACTCTTTATTGGAGTAAGTTATTTGCTTGACATCCCAATTAGTATTGGGGCATTTATTGGCGGATTAGCTCTAAGCAACTTACCTTACAACACTGCAATTTTTTCTAAAATTAGAGCTCTAAGAGATTTTTTTTTAACAATCTTTTTTGTAGCACTTGGAGCAAACCTAAGCTTCCAATTTGGGACCCTCCCAATAGGATTAATGGCAATAATTGTATTAATAATTTTTGTGTTCAAACCCCTAGTTTTCTTTGCAGTTGGACTAATATCTGGATATGGTAGTAGATTGAGTTTAGAGATGGGGCTTACTCTTGCGCAAGCATCTGAGTTTGGATTTATTCTGGCAGCACTTGGTTTATCTGCTAAAATAATTTCCCAAGAACTATTTGCATTTCTTGTTACAATAGTTGCACTATCAATGATAGTAACTCCTCACTTAATGAATTATTCACCAAGAGCTGCAAATTACTTAACCTTACATTTGAATAAAATGTTTAATTTTTCAGAATCAAAAATTTTTAATAGAAAAATTGAGGAACTTAGAAAAATGCCGCCAAAAGAAAAACTAAAAAACCACATAATTGTTGTTGGTGGGGGATTAATTGGCAGAAAAATCGCATCAAAATTAAAAATTACAAACAAAGTTTTGCTTGTTGATTCTGATCCAGAAGTTGTTTCCCAAGGACAAAAAGACAATCTTCCGCTTATTTATGGGACTAGCGAAGATGAAGAATTACTTGAACAAATTGATTTAAATGAAGCTAAACTAGTGGTTATAACAATGTTTAATCACAAAGAAGCAATTCTGTTTGTTAAAGCCATAAAGAAAGCCTCTTCAAAAACAACTATTTTTGCTACTTCAAGCCATTATTATGATGCACTTGATTTTTACTCAAATGCAGTAGATTATGTTTCAATGACAAATCTAGTTGGGGCAGAAGATATTTACAATAAAATTAACAATTTCAAGAACAAAGATACAGTGTTTATTAATGAAAAAACAAAAAAAGCACACTTAGTTTATATTTCAGAACAAGCTAAAGAAGAACAAA
>JBAYJX010000034.1:0-12789 GCA_041664905.1 archaeon
GTCTCCTGCCGTAAGCGAAGTGCTTGAAACAGTTCCTGTTACTGTTACTTCAGTTGCTTTTACTGCAGGGATAGCACTAAGCGCAATTTTATTGCTAGTTACTTTTGATCCTTTTATTTTAAATGAAAGATTTGAATTTGTTAATTTTGTAAGGGTTACGCTGTCTTTTACTTTTGCATTAAAATCAATAAAAACTGATCCTCCTTGGTTGAGTGTTGTTATTGCTGAAGGAACCATTTTTACATCAAAAAAGCTTGTGTCTATTGGAACAATATCTTCTGTGTTGAATTCAGTTCCTTTATTTACTACTTGTACTGTTCCTGATAGTGTTTGTCCTGCGTATATTTCAGTAAAATCCCCTTCAAGACTTGCCGTTAGTATTGCTTGTAAATCTCTTTGGACTGTGATGCTGCAAATCGCATTTTCTTTTGTGATAGTGCATTTTTCCGAATTTACTGTAGAGTAGCCTTCTGCGTTTACACTAATAAAATAATCTCCTGGAAAAAGTGTCGCAGTAAATGTTTGCGCAATTCCTTTTGGAGAATAATTAATAATTGGTTTTGATTGTGCATCTTTTAGGATTATTCCTCCAGAAACTGGGTTTAAGTCGCTGTCAAGTAATTTTATTGTTACTGTTTGTTGGGATGTTATCCAACTAAAAGCCAAATAACCTACTATTAATACTATAATTATTATTACTGCTAAGGGAATATACTTTTTGAAATCAAAGCTAGGTCCGCCAGAGAATTCAAAACTCGGCATATTAAATTGTGGGGCTTGATTTCCTTGTCCTTGTTGTGGAGAAGCGCCCCCACCAGGATTATAATTTGGTTCTGAGTATGGATCGTACAAAAAAACACCTTTTTTTGGCTTTAATTATTAAGAAGTTCATTTTTATAAGCGTTTCCATTTTACCTTTTTTTTACTAAACTAAGTATTAAATTCTTGTTTGTGTATTAAGTATTTATGAAAATTTCATTTATTGGCTTTAAAGATAATCCTTTGAATTTGTTTAAAGAGCTTACTAAGTCTTTGTCAAAAAAGATTTCTGGGCTTGAAGTTGATCAAAGATTTGTTCCTACTCCTGAAGATATTCCTTTGGTTTCTGCGGAGTGTTGTGAGGAAAGCGATTTTGTTGTTGTTTTTGCTCTTCTTGAAGATGAAAAAATGGCAAAATTTATCAAACAAAAATTAATTGATGTTGAAATTGCTACAAAAACCAGAATATTGAAATATGTTCAAGAGGATGATTTTTCTTCGCTTGATGAAGAGGATTATATTGAAAAAAAACAAGTTCTTGTTGATGAAATATCTGAATTAATTGTTGCAATTCTTTTTAATGAAAAGAAATTTGAGCCAAGAGACAAGGATTTTTCATTATAACTTTATTTTTTTGTTAAAAATTCAATTTGTTTCTAAAATTAGTTTTATTTTTAACTACTCTTTTGTTTCTTTTTTGACTTCTTCTTCTAAGTGTTCAATAAGTTTGTGTGCGTGTTTTAGTGCTGTATTTTTTTCCTCAAGTTGTCGCTTTACACTTGAAAGTTCTTTCTCATATTTCTCAGCTAATCTTTCTTCAATTCCTTGTTTTTTCTCATCCATTTCAAGCACTTGTTTTGTATAATTACTTCGTGTGTTGAGTGTATCTTGTTCTATTTCTAGTGCCAGAGTTTTAGCAAAATCTCTTTCTTTTTTTAGTTCTTTAATTAAATCAATTGTTTTTTGAGTAAAATTAGCGTGTAAATTTTCAATTTCCTCAATTTTGTTTTTTAGTTGAATAAAACTTCCTTCGACATAGTTTATTTGTGCTAGGTGTGTTTTTAGTGATTTTTTTGTTTCACTAACTGATTCTGATAATTTTTTGTCCATTTCGTGAAGTTCACTCTCAACATCCGCAACCCCTTTTTCCATTACTGTTCCAAAATAAGTTTTTCTCTTTAGTTCAATATTTTTGCCGCGCATGCTTTCAAGTTCTTCTTCTTTCTTCTGTAAGGCTTCAAGAAGGTTTTTTGCAGTAGAACCTTTTTTCACAAAAGGTGTTTTTCTTGCGAGAAGAAAGTTTCTTACTTTGTCAATATTGTACCTTGCTTTTAGACTAATTGTTAGTATTTTTTGTTGAAGAGAGGAGTACAATTCAGGTACTTCAAGAGGTTCTTTTTCATTTATTAGTTCTTGCCTGAGTTTTTTCTTTTTCTCCATCGAAACATTTGCTTCAAGTACTGTCATTTCTCGTGCCATTTCAGAAAGAAACCCATCTAGTTCTGGGGAGTTTTTTTCGAGCAATAATTTTGTTTCTCGATTTATTTCTTCTATTTTTAAATACAAATTTTTTAGTCGATTTAGATTTTGTTCTAGTTCAAAAACAAATCCTTGTCTGTTTATTTGTGCCCAATTAGTTCGTGAAGTTGCATCATGTAGTGAATTAATCTCATTAATGCAAATTTCTACCTTTTCTTCCAAGTCTGACATAATTACAATAATCCTTTTTCTTGAATATAAAGCTTTCAGTGGGGGTGGCTTTGCGTAATAGTTCTTTTATAATCACATTTGTTGTGTATTAGATAATGGTTAAAAAAGAATTGGAAAGTATTTTTATTGGTGTAATTAAGTAAAAATATGAAATATTAGAACAAATGGTGGTTTTTGTGGGAAATTTGGTTGAACATTTGCAAGCAGGGGTAACGGGTATAATAAAATTTAAAAAAATTAAAGAGCATTTCTCAAAAGTTTGTGAAAAAAACTTTACTATTCTTGATTGTGGTGGGACTGAATTTAGTGCAGAATGTATTCAGAAAATATTTCCTAATGCAAAGATATCTGTTCTTAACAATAACAAAAATGACTTGGCTAAAAATAAAAAATATGAATTTTTGTTTTGTGATTGTTACAAAATGGGGGATTTAAACAGAAAATTTGATTTAGTTTTTGCAAATGATTTGATTGAACATTTGTATAATCCTGATAAGTTTTTTGAAGAAGCTAAAAAGGTTTGCAAAAATGAGCTTATTATAACTACTCCAAATCTTGCAGTGTGGTATAACAGAATTTTTTTGCTTTGTGGATTTGATCTCGCGAATTATAACTCGAGCAGAGTTCGTCTGGGAAATCCATTTTTGAGTGAAGTTGGTGCTGCTGGGCACAAAAGTGTTTTTACCCAAAGAAGTCTTAAACGACTTTTTAAAATACACGGGTTTAATTCATATAAAATGGACTCCTTTAGTTATGAGGATCCAAAAAGTCCAACTGATGGCAGGGGCGGAAAGTTTAGAAAACTAATAAATTCAATTTTGCCCATGACTTGGCAAGAAGGAATAATTGCATATGCAAAGGTTAAGTAGATTACTCATTAGTGTTAATCAACTTTGTGTATTTGGCACTTGTTTTTTTTCATTGAAAGATTTTTTATAATGCTTTACTCTGTAATTGTTTATGTTTGAAGAAAATAATGGTTTGCTTTTTAGGAGTTTGTGCATTGATCCGCATAGGGTTCCTAAGGGGGAAAAAGTTTTTCTTTCTCATGCTCATTCTGATCATGTTAAACTTTCAAAAAAATCAGAGTTTTTTGCTACCCCTGCCACTATTGAGCTTGTTAGACAAAAGTATGGTGAGGCTCACTTTTCTCCGATTGAGTTAAATAAGAAGCAAAAGTTTGATGATTTTGAGTTAGAGCTTCTGCCTAATGGGCACATGCTTGGTTCGGCTCAAGCTTTGTTTTCAATGGATGGAAAAGATTTTGTTTTTACTTCTGATTTTAGGTTACAAGACTCATTACTTTTTCCTGGGGCAGTTCCTAAAGCGTGTGATACTTTAGTTCTTGAAACTACTTTTGGTGCTCCGCAATATGTTTTTCCTAAACAAAAAGAGGTTACTTCCGAGATGGTTTCTTGGATTGAAAAGAATTCTAAAAGTGGTTTAGTTCTTTTAGCAGGGTATTCGCTTGGTAAAGCACAAGAATTAACAAAGATTAGTAATGAAGCGGGGGTAGTTCCGATTGTTCATGATTCTATTTTTGAGGCAAATAAGATTTATGAAAAACATGGGGTTTCTCTTGGAGACTACTTAAAACTTGATCACAATTTAAAGGATTCAACTGTGTTGATTATGCCTCCTCAACTTGTTGGTAGACACTTGTTTGCAACTTTAGAACACTTTGACAAGAGAAAGATTTCTTCTGCTCTTGCAACTGGTTGGGAACATAGGGGTGCATTTGATGTAACTTTTCCTTTGAGTAATCATGCTGATTACAATGATTTGCTTGAATATGTGCGAGTCTCAAATCCAAATCTTGTTTTAACCGATCATGGTTTTTGCGAAGAGTTCTCAAGAAAACTAAATAAATTAGGATACAATTCAAAACCCTTAAAGCAACACAAACAGAAGTTATTAACTGAATATTAAAGTTTTTCTGAATTAACTACTCGTACTAAAGTTCCGTCTTTTGTATCATATAAACAAATTAGTCGTACTCCTTCTGTTTCAAAATCAAAATGGGTTTTAATAAATCTGTCAGTTACTCCGTTTTTCTTTAAAAGGTCAAGTGTTGCTTGAGGTAACTTGTGGGGTAGCAAGTCTTTTTCAATTTTTCTTAAGACTGCTACTTTAAGTCCTTTTGCAATTGCAGTTACCTTTGTCTTTGGGCGGGGAGTTAATTTGGCTTTTCTTGAATTGAAAGCAATAAATAAAACCATGAATGGTTAATGTTCTTTTGTATTTAAAAAACCTTTTGGGCTTAGTTTATCAGTGCATATTTCATGGTTAGTGTTGAAGTTACAAAGGAATTGATTCAAAAAGTTGCAACTAACGCAAGATTAAAACTTACTGATGCTGAACTAGAAAAATTTGTTCCGCAGATAAAAGAAATTATTATTGATTCTTTTAACAAACTTGATGAGATTGATGCAAAAGAAGAAGCTTCTTTTCAACCAGTGAGTGTTAGTAATAGATTTAGAAAAGATGAAGTAAAACAAGGTTTAACTCAAGAAGAAGCTTTGAGAAATGTTGATCCAAAGTTAAAACAAGACGGGTATGTTAAAGGGCCAAAAGTGTTGTGATTTTCTAAAAGGGATTTTGATGAAACGCGAAGAAACAATTTCTTTTTTTGTTGAAGAAGCAAGAAAAGATTTTTCTGTGGTTGATAAAAACTTGGCTGCAGTAATTCAAGAAATAAAAACTATTGATTCAAAGAAATTAAATTACGTTGAAGAGTTTGATGTAAAAGATGTTTTGCGTCAGTTTGAAGAATTAAAGAAAAGTTTTGCTGCAAAAGACTCAAAGTATTATGGAAAACTCTTTGGGGTTCCAATCACAGTAAAAGATGCTATTTGTGTTAAAGGAATTGAATCAAAAGCTGGTTCAAAAATACTTAAAGGTTACAAACCTCTTTTTGATGCAACTGTAATAGAAAGAGTTCGTGCTGAGGGAGCAATTATTTTGGCAAAAACCACTCAAGATGAATTTGGTTTTGGGACATTTGCTACGCACACAGAAAAAGTTCCAAAAAACCCGTTTGATAATTCTCGTTCTTGCGGAGGGTCTTCTGGGGGTGCTGCAGGATTTACTGCTTACACAACAAATTATCACTTAGCAATTGGGGAAAGTACTGGTGGGAGTATTGCGTGTCCTGCTAGTTTTTGTGGGTGCGTTGGTTTAACTCCCACGTATGGGCTTGTTTCAAGATTTGGTTTAATTGATTACGCAAATTCTCTTGACAAAATTGGTGCAATAGCAAAGAATGCGGAGGATGCGGCATTATTGTTGGAAGTAATTGCTGGGTATGATGAAAAGGATTCTACTTCACTAAATCAAGGTTTCACAAAAGAAGAAGCAACGTTAAAACGAATTGGAGTTGTGAAAGATTTTGTTGATGGTTGTGATAGTGAAGTAAAAAAAATATTTTATTCAAAAATTAATGAATTAAAAAAGTTTTATGAAATCGAAGAAGTTTCTTTGCCACTAAATGTAAAGTACGCTCTTAGCGCATATTATGTTATTGCTACTTGTGAAGCTTCAACTAATCTTGCGAAGTTATCCGGTTTAAGGTATGGTGTTCAGGGTAGTGTTGAAGGAAAGCATTTTGATGATTATTTTTCAGAAATACGAAGTCAGGAATTTAGCGAGGAAGCCAAGAGGAGAATAATTTTAGGAACTTTTGCGAGGATGAGTGGATATAGAGATGCGTATTATCTGAAAGCAATGCGAGTAAGAACAAAATTAATTAATGAATTTAATGAAGCTTTTAAGAGATATGATTTACTTTTGTTTCCAACTATGCCGGTAGTTGCTCCGAAATTTGAGGATATAGAAAAACTTTCTCCCATGCAAAACTTTGCAATGGATCTTTGCACTGTTCCTGCGAACTTGGCAGGTCTTCCGCACATTAGTGTGAATTCTGGTTTTAGTAATTCTCTTCCTGTTGGTTTAATGGCTATTGCTCCGCACTTGCAAGAAAAAAGATTGTATTCTTTTGCAAAGGTGATGCAAGAATGACTGAAGAAAAACCAACTTCTGTTATGATTGGACTTGAGATTCACGCATACCTTGGGACAGAAAGCAAATTGTTTTGTTCATGCTCAACTGCTCCAACTACTGTACCAAATTCACAAACATGCATGACGTGTCTAGGCCACCCTGGAGCAAAACCTGTTTTAAATGAAAAAGCAGTTGAACTTGGAGTAAAAGTTGGTTTGGCATTAAATTGTACAATTAATGAGGATTTTTTCTTTTCAAGAAAAACTTATTTTTATCCTGATATGAGTATGAATTATCAAATCACTCAATATGAAGTTCCAGTTGCACAAAACGGTTTTGTTATTTTACCTAGTGGAAAAAAAGTTAGAATTAGAAGAGCACACATTGAGTGGGACCCTGCAGCCCTAGTTCATCCTAACGGAATGGGAAAAAGTAATTACGTTTTGATTGATTATAATCGCTCAGGTTTGCCTTTGGTGGAGATTGTTACTGAACCGGATTTAGAGTCACCCACACAAGCAAGAGAATTTATGAATGTGTTAGAAAATATTTTGGCTTATCTAAAAGTATTGAGGCCAGATACAACAATGAAAGCTGATTGCAATATTTCTATTAATGGGGGAAACCGAACTGAAATAAAAAATGTGTCAGGATTTGCTGCGGTTGAAAAAGCTCTTACTTATGAATTTGCTAGACAAAAACAAGAAGTAAAAAATGGGAAAGTAATAGAGCAACACACGAGAGCCTTTAATGCTGAAACAGGAATTACTACTGAGCTTCGAAAAAAAGAAACCGAGGATGATTATGGTTATATTTTTGATCCGGATTTAGTAAAAGTTTCGCTTGACAAAGATTACCTAGAAAGAGCAAAAGCCTCTCTTCCTGAAATGCCTGAACAAAAAGCGCAGAGATTAATGAAACAATTCGGATTTACTGAGTATGATGCTCGCGTTTTATCTGGGGAGTATCACTTGGCAAAGTTGTTTGATAAAATGGTTGAAAATAAAGCTAGTGCTGAAATTTCTTCTCGTTTATTGACTCGGGAACTTCTAAGTGTGTTGAATCACGATTCGTTATCGTTTAATGATGTGTTAGTAAAACCAGCTGAGTTAGTTGAACTTGTAAATTTAATTGAAGCTAGAAAAGTTTCTGATAAAAATGTTAAACAATCAATGATTAATTATATTTCTGGTGACAAATTTTCTCCGAAAGAATTCTTGGAGAAAAATAATTTATTAATTTCAGAAACAATTGATGTTGATTCAATTATTGATAAAGTTGTTCGTGAAAATGCGAAAGCAGTTGTTGATTACAAAGCAGGTAACTTAAAATCCCTTAATTTCTTGTCGGGGGTAGTTATGAGAGAAACCAAGGGGACAGTTAATCCTCAAAAGGTTTTGGAAATATTAACAAAAAAATTAAGTTAGATTGTGTGGGTTTTAGTACAAACTTGCGCAAGAGTTTTGAATTTAAGCTCTTTGGTTCCAATATTTAGAGTTGTTTTTGAGGTGGTTATTAGTGGCACTGTGGGATTTTTTAAGAGAACCAATTGTTTGGGTTCAAGTTATTGAGCCTTTGACTCTGTGGGTTTTATTTTTAGTTTCAATTGCTTTAATTGGAGTTTCAATTTTGGCGTTGAAGAGAAAATCTTCTCCTAAATTAAAGTGGGTAACTGCTGCGTTTGGATTATTTTTTGTAAAATCTCTTTTAATGATAATTGATCAATATGCTTCGCCAGGAGATTTTATGAACAAATCAATCCAAGGTTTTTTTGATTTATTGATAATGATTTCTTTCTTCATAGCATTGTTTAGAAAGTAAAAGGTTTTTTGTATGGCTGAAAAGTTGGCTCATCTTGAAGAAGCAATGGCTCTTACTCCTCGGGATAGAATTTATTCTACAATAGTTCAAAATCCGGGACTTCACTTTAGAGAAATTCAACGAAGAACAAATATTGCGACAGGCGCTTTGCAGTACCATATTGATTATTTGAGAAAGAAAAATTTTATTAGAGAAGAAAAACAAGGAAAGTTTTCGCACTTTTATGCTCTTCAAAATGGGGCTGTTGATTCAGGTTTAATGAATTTATTAAGACAGGAATCAGTTAGAAGAATTGTAATATTTTTAATGAACAAAAGAAGAGCTACTCTTCCAATTATTTCGCAAAATGTAGCTTTGGGTCTTTCGACAACTAGTTTTCATATGCAAAAGCTTTTGTTGGCCCAAGTTGTTTTACAGAAAACAGTTAAAGGAAAAATTTATTTTTATTTAGCTGATAAGGAAAGAATACTTATTCTACTTGTGCAGTACAGAAAGAGTTTCTTGGATTCTCTTGTGGACAATTTTATTGATACTTGGGAAAAAGAATTTAAACCTTAAATGTACTACTGGTTTTGCTTATTGCTTTTTTCTATTGGTTTTTTTACCTCATGCTCATAAATAAATACTACAAACGAGTAATTGGGTGATGAAGCTTTCAATTATTTTGTTTAGGCATGGTAGTGTTGTTTCAAAGAAAAATATTTTTTGTGGATGGTTAAATTTGCCACTAAATAAAGAAGGTGAAAGTGAAGCAAAAGAACTTGCAAGCAAATTGAAAAATGAAAGAATTGACGTTGCGTTTTGTTCTGATCAATTAAGAAGTCAAGAGTGTTTGGTTGAAGTGCTAAAGTATCATTCTGTTGCTAAAGTAATAATTGATCCTCGTTTAAGAGAAAGACATTATGGTGCTTTGACTGGAAAAGAGAAAGAGTTAGAAAGAAAGAAATCTGCTAGTGGTTTTGCAGAAATTCATCGCGGGTATTATGCAACTGTTTTGGGTGGAGAAAACCTGTTTCTTGTAGGAAAACGCGTTTTTCCTTTTATGAATGATTTATTAAAGTTTATGCAAAAAGAAAAGTGTTCGGTTGCAATAAGCGCTCACACAAATTCTCTTCGCTTAATCCAGGAATACTTGGAAGGATTAACCCCGAGGCAAGCCACTCTTTTTGAGCACCACCCTGCACAGTACAAGAAGTACTTGGTAGAATTTAACTGATTTAAACCCTAAAATAAGGCATTTAATAGTTTGCTTGGAATGGTTCTTTAGTGATTTAATGGATAAAGAGAAATCAATTAAGGGTATGGAATTAACTCCTAAAATGTCAGTAACTGACTTAGTTAATGGAATGGATACTTTTGGTTTACAAGCCTCAAACCTTTCAAAAGCTCTTAAAATACTTAAAAACATGAAAAAGGATAAATCAACTGTTTTTCTTACTTTTACTTCTAATATGGTTTCTAGCGGGATGAGAGAAATATTTGCCCAAATGGCGAGAGAGAAATTAGTTGATGTAATAATTACTACTGTGGGTTCGGTTGAAGAGGATTTTATTAAATCTGAAAAATCTTTTTTGCTTGGAAGTTTTGATCTTGATGATAAAGAGCTTAACGATAAAGGGATTAATAGAATTGGAAATATTTTGGTTCCAAATGATAGATATGAATGGTTTGAGAAAAAGATTCAACCAATTTTAAAAGAAATGTATTTGGAGAAAAAGATTTGGGCGCCAGTGGATATTACAAAACGTTTGGGAGAAAAGCTTAATGATAAAAATTCTTTTTTGTATTGGTGTGCTAAAAACAATATTCCTGTTTTTTGTCAAGCAATGCTTGATGGGGCTTTTGGTTTACAAATATACTTTTTCAAGCAAGACCACAAGGATTTTGTAATTGATGATACTGCTGAAGAAAAGTTATCGCGTATTGTTCTTGATGCGGAGAAAACTGGCGCAATAGTTCTTGGTGGGGGGGTAGCAAAGCACCATACAATTGGAGTAAACCTTCTTCGTGGTGGACTTGATTATGCGATTTACATTAATTCAACGGATCCTTTTGATGGTTCGCTTTCCGGTGCAAGAACAAATGAAGCGATTAGCTGGAATAAGATAAATAAAGAAGCAAACCACGTTTCTGTTCAAGGGGATGCGTCTATTTTGTTTCCTTTGATTTTAGCAGCATATTTGGAAAAGTAATTTTTCTAAAAAGGTTTTTTGTTATGGGGTTGGAATTAATTCTTTTAGCAATACTTTCTTTTATTGTGGGTTTTTTTGTAAAAATCGTGGACTTTATTGAAGACGATCTTAAAGGGGTATCAAAGAAAAGTTTTCTAAAAAGAATTTCTCCTTTTTTAGGGATTATTTATGGAGCACTTATAATTCTTGTAATTGTGCTTTGGCCAATCTTAATTCCGCTTGCACTGGGGGTTGTGTTTGGTGAATTTTGGGCAAACAAAATTGATGCGCCTGGTCACAAAATTGCAATTGTTGCATTAATTGTTCTTTCTGTGCTTTTACTTTTATTTGGGGGATTAAATGTTGGAGTTAGTTATTATTTTATTGGGTTTTTTGTAATATTTTTTGCATCAAGTCTTATTGATGAATACGCTGACAAGTATATGGAAAAGCAAAAAAAATCAAAATCAATATTTAGAATTTTTGCATTTAGACCAGTCTTGGAAGTGGTTTCATTTATAGTATCTTTGGTTTCTGGGGAGTGGGCCTTTTGGCTAGTAATTTTCTTTTTTGACATGGCTTATCTTGGTTCAACAAAGTTTTTACCAAAACTAATTTTAATCAAGAAAAATAAAAAGTAATTATTGGTGTTAATATGGTTGAGAGTGGAAAGTTTTGTTTTTTTGGTGTTCCAACTAGCGAAGGTGCTTTGGGAAAAAATAAGGGTTGCGAAAATGCGCCCAAATATTTGGCAGAATTACTTAACATAAATTTGACTGAATTCTCTTTGCCAAAAAATGATGTTGAAGAACAGCAAAATAAAACATTTGCTTTTGCAAAAAGTGCATTTGTTTCTTGTAAAAATTGTGCTCTTTTCTTTTTTGGCGGGACTCATGATATTACTTTTTCAACTTTCAAAGCCTTTGCGCAAGTCCATAAAGATGCTTCAATTTTGATTTTTGATGCTCATGCTGATTGCGATGAAGGTTTAAGTGTTGTGAGTCATGAAGATTTTGTTCGGGCCCTAGTTGAACAAAAAATAGTTGCTTCTGAACAAATTTTGCTTTTTGGTTTAAGAAAAGTATATCCTTCAGAAAAGAGTTTTTTGAAAAGTAGTGGGGTGAAGCAGATTTATCTTAAAGAAATAAACTCAAATCCAAAAAGGGTATTTAGTGAACTCAATTCTTTTATCAAAAACTCAAAAAACTTGTACGTTTCTTTTGATGTGGATGTGTTAGATTCAGAGATCATGAAAGCAACTGGGTATGTTCACAAAGGGGGACTTTCTGGGGCACAAACAAAGAAGTTCCTTTCTTTAGTTTTAAAGAAATCAAGAGGTTTTGATTTGGTTGAGTTTAACCCAAAGAAGTCAAGTCCTAAAGAAGACAAGTTAATTAAGAGCCTTTTTTCTTTCTAAATAATTCGGGCTAAGGTTACTAGTTTTCGCCGGCATGATGGTTGCGGATAATTTAAAATCCTTTAAAAAATAAAATTAGCTAATGAATCTAAATCTAAACGAGCATATGGCTAGATTTATAGCTCACATTCAAGGGGATGGTTGTTTTTCTCCTGAAAGAAATGCTTTTAGATACTTTAACAAAGATTTAGACTTAATTAATGATTTTGAAAGAGCAGCTTTTTTTGCTTTTGCGATTTATTGTAATAAGCCATATTTAGGTAAGACTTGTTATCATGTGGGGTTTCGGAATAAAGTTTTAGCAGAGTTATTGAAAAAATACTGTTTTAGTAGTAAAACTTGGGTTAGCCCGGAATTTGTTTTCAAAGGGGGCCTTGAGATTAAAAGTGCTTATTTGCAAGCATTTTTTGATGATGAATCCACAGTGACTTTTACAAAAAGAAAAGAATGGTATAATCGAAGCATAGCAATTCAGTTGAATAATGAAAAAGGAGTAATTCAGCTTCAGGAACTGCTAGAGTCTTTTTCTATTGAGTCTAAAAAGTATGGTCCAATTAGAAAAAAATATTTTGAGTTAAAAATAATGGGAAAAACAAATCTAATTAAATTTTATGTTGAGATTGGTTTTGTGAGCAAATGTAAGCAATTGAAGTTGCTAAACTCAATTAGAACATACCAAAACTAAATTTGGCATGTCTAATTATTAGTGGGCAGGAGGAGATTTGAACTCCTGACCGCGCGATTGCTGATTCTTGTATTATCAGTCGCGTGCTCCAACCAGCTGAGCTACCCGCCCAAAGGTAGTCTTGTTATGAAAATTTGTTCAGGAAAAGCTTTAAATTAGTGTTCTTGGAGCTTTTTTTGGTTTAGTTACTCTACCTTTATTTTGTTTTCCTTAAAGTGTGAGGTATA
>JBAYJX010000035.1:0-12177 GCA_041664905.1 archaeon
CAACCATTAATGCAGCAATCGTCATGTTAAGTAATGATTTACTCCATTCAACGGGCCTAGCAAGCTCAGCAAAGCCAAGCGCTTTTTCAGTAAACGAATAATCATTTTTTACCAAAGGCAATATTTTTTTGGATTGCTTTTTTGATTTTATTTTCTTAGCCATGTTAATACCAATAACAAAACCTTATTTATAAATCTACTCGCCAGTAACAAATACATTAAATAATGACTAATCAAGCTTCAAACCCAGCTTTTGGTTTAAGAACAAAAACTGCTTGATCTACAACAAAATAACTTTTTTTCTTCTCTTTTCCACAAATTTCTAAACCTAATTCACTAAAGATTTGCTTCCATTCTTCTAAACTATGGTAATTATTTTTGTTAAAATTAAAATCACAGTTAATAAAATTGTCAAAAATAGAGTAGGCCTTTTTTCTTTTATGCCCCCCAACTAAATCTTCTTGAACAATTACCCTATCAGCAACCCTCACAGCCTCATTTAGCAATTCTTTTTGATCAGGCACGTGATGAAGCACACTCATAAGTAGTGCTACCGAATATGATTTGTTTTTTGCAGGAATCTTTCTACCATCATAAACAATTGGAGCAACTTTGTCCGATAATGAACCATCATAAATATCAATAGGAGTTATCTTGTGGCCCTCTTCAACAAACTTTTCATCAAGCACACAAGTTCCAGCCCCAATATTTAGAACTGAATCTTTTTTTGAAATATATTTTTTTAGTATTTGAAAAGTTTTTTGAGCAGGCATTGCCGAATTATATTTTACAAACACTTCTTTTAGTTTGTCTTTGTTTTTCATCCAAGCAAAACCCATTTTTTCACCAGTTTGGAAAAATTAATTTATATAAAACTTATCATAATTACAAATAATACAATAATTGAAAATCCAAAAAGTCTTTAAAGGCACTCAAAAAGTTAATCTATTTAAAAAATAAGCAAGACTATACGAAAACTATTAAAATAAACTAAGAAGTGAAATCTGTTTGAAAAATATTTGAAGATAAAAGATTTTCTTACTGCCCCTAAAAAACGGAGCAGTAGAAAAGGGAGATTTTAAGCTCTAGCTCTTTGCTTTAAGTATCTCTTTTTTCTTTTCATTCTCTTGGTTTTTTTCTTACACCATTTCCATCTTTGTCTAGCTTTAGTCTTTTTGAATCTGCTTGTATCTTTCGTTCTTGTAGCCATTCATTCACCGTTTAAACAAAACTTATACAAAAATTAATAAAAATAACCTTTATAAAACACACCCATGCGCTGTTTTTGAGCTTTGATAAAACCATCCATTCTAGAACATAACTAAATTAAGCTAATTTCGACCCGTTAGGCACTTTGCGTTCTGGCTGTGTAAGTACAACTTCTCCCGTTGGCAATACAAATCCTGTCGTAAGGCACTCTGAAACAAAATTTGCTATTTGTTTTGGAGGGAAATTTACTACTGCAACTATTTGTTTTCCAATAAGTTCTTCTTTTTTGTATAGTTTTGTGATTTGCGCGCTTGATTTTTTAATTCCAATTTCTTGACCAAAATCAATAGTCAATTTATATGCAGGTTTTTTTGCAGTTGGAAAATCTTCAACTTCAATTATTGTCCCAACTCTAATATCAACACTCGCAAATTCTTCCCAAGAAATTACCATTATCATCAACCAAACAGCAATATTGTTATTTACCAACTATAATTTTTGCTAGCGCTAACTTCTCTTCTTCATCAAGTAGTGCAACTATTCTTTTCATTAGTTTTATCTTTTGAGTCTTGTTAAGCCCTTTAAAGTAACTTAAAGCCATCTCTCTAACCGCGCTTTGCATGCAGTAATTATTGTTTTCTTTCTTTTAATTCTTTTGCCGCCCTAATAAGCCCAAAAAATAGAGGAGCTGGTTTTTCAAGTTTAGATTTTAGTTCAGGATGGGATTGAGTGGCAGTAAAATAAGGGTGTACCTCTTTAGGGAGTTCAATAAATTCAACAAGTTTACCGTTTTGGGAAAGCCCCGAGAGAACTAATCCTTCTTTTTTTAAGCAATCATGATAAGCCGGATTTACTTCATATCTATGCCTGTGTCGCTCAGATGCAATTCCTGATGAATATAATCCAGATACAATAGTTCCTTTAGAAAGAATTGCTTCATATGCGCCAAGTCGCATTGTTCCGCCCTTATCAACTACATTTCTTTGTTCATCCATCAAAGTAATTACTTTATTAGTAGTGTCAGGATTCATTTCAGTAGAATTTGCATCAGCTAAATTACATTTATTCCGCGCATATTCAATTACTGCTGCTTGCAAACCAAGACACAAACCTAAGAAAGGAACTTTATTTTCTCTAGCATATTTTATTACTTGTATTTTTCCTTCCCAACCACGATTACCAAACCCGCCAGGAACAATTATCCCATTCAAATCTTTGACACAATCTTGCACTGTTTGTTTTCCTGTTTCAATCGCCTCAGTATCAATCATTGAAATACAAACATCAACATTCAAGTTAGCTGAACAATGGTGAAGCGCCTCAACAACACTAGCATACGAGTCACCTAGCGCAGTATATTTCCCACAAATCCCAATATGAATTTTGTTCCCATTCCCATTACACTTAACTTCAACCATTTTTTGAGCTAGTTTGTTCCAAGAAGAAAAACCATCTTGTTTTATGTGCAAGTGAAGTTTTTTCTCAATCAATTTGTTAAAATTTTGGGTTTCAAGTTCCCCAGGAATAAGATAAACCGAAGGAACATCAACAGCAGTAATTACAGCATCTTCAGAAACATTACAAAACAAGGCAATTTTGCTTTTTATTTTTTCAGTTAAATGCTCCGAACACCTACACGCAACAATATCTGGCCAAATACCAATTTCATTTAGTGACTTAACACTCAATTGAGTTGGTTTTGATTTTTGTTCATGCACGCCTGTTGGAATTGGAACATATGATAAATGGACAAACATCACATTATCTCTTCCTTCTTCCCAAGCAAGTTGCCTTACTGCCTCAAGGTATAACGCATTCTCTAAATCTCCAACAGTTCCGCCAATTTCAATTAACAAAACATCGCACCTCTCTTCTTTTGCAATTCCATAAAATCTTGATTTAATTTCATCCGTAACATGAGGAATAAATTGAACCGTTTTACCCAAGTATTCGCCGTGCCTTTCTTTTTCAAGAATTGATTTGAATATTTTTCCCATCGTAAAGTTCCAATTACCTTTAGCAGTAACATTCATGAATCTCTCATAGTGACCAAAATCCATGTCACATTCTGTCCCATCATCAAGAACAAATACTTCGCCGTGTTCAACAGGATTCATTGTACCAGGATCAACGTTAAGATAACCATCACATTTAACTGCAGCACACTTATATTGAGAAGAAAGTAATTTTCCAATAGAAGCAGTAAGAATTCCTTTCCCTAATCCAGAAATAACTCCGCCAGTAACAACAATATATTTAGTCATACTTACCCCCACCCAAACTAATTAAAAAATAATTAATTTTTTGACTCACCAAATCAATCAAATATAATAATTTTTATCAAACGTATTCTGCTTTTGTAATATAAAAAACATTGTCCCACTTTTTGAGTTTTAAATTGTCCCAGAACATTAAAATACAACCTAAGCACCATATATTCATAAGCCCAAAAATATGGAAGGATTTATATGATGAAAAAAATAATATTTGTTTTATTAATTGCAACTCTTTTACTTGCTGGATGCACATACCAAACTACAACCCCAACTTCTACTGGAACAACTACCCCTACTCAATCAACAAATGATACTACAAACCAAACAACTGCTATAACAGCAACTATTTCAATCCAAAACTTTTCGTTTAATCCAAGCACCTTAACAATAAGTAAAGGAACAACCATAACTTGGACTAACAATGATTCAATGGCCCACACTGTAACAGGCGGAGAACTTAATTCACCAGTAATGGCGCCAGGTCAAACCTACACTCACACATTCAATACTATAGGAACTATAGATTATATTTGCACAATACACCCTTCAATGAAAGGTCAAATAATTGTAAACTAAAGGTGTTAATTGTGAAACCAACTTATTCAGATAAAGATTTAATGAAACTACTTGATGTAGATGAAGCTACATTAAGTAGATTTAAACAAATTCAAAAAGAAACTATTTTACAAGCAAAAAAGTTATTTGCAAAGCCCAAAGGAAAATTAAATATAATCGGCGTGAGCGGTTCTGCCCGAGATGAATTTAATTATGCCCAAGAGAAGTCAAATTCTGAAACACTACTTGAAGAGGCACTTAATGAATGTAAAAAACTCGGAGCAAAAACCGAACTAATCAAGCTTCGCAACTATTCAATTAAACCATGCAAAGCATGCTACTCCACAACAAATACACAGTGCCACTACCCTTGTTCTTGCTATCCACGCGGAACTATTGAAGGCGACGATATGTCAAATATTTTGTATGACAAAGTTATTGTCGCTGATGCAATAATATTTGCTACACCAGTAAATAACTTTAAGGTTTCAAGCTTTATGTCACTTTTTATGGATCGATTAATTTCATTAGATGGCTCCCTATCACCAGCAAATCCAAAAAATCCAAAAGATAAGGAACTAAATATAAAACACACTAAATTTGTTGAATTAACTGCAAATGATTCTACTAACGGATATGGTTTCTTGCGGAGATTCGCAGGAAAAGTCGGCGTAATGATTGCCACAGGACACGAAGAAGGAGCTTCAATGCCAATCTCAAGCCTATATATGACAATGAGCCAATGGGGAATGCTTTTCCCTGCATTTAGCAACATGTATGCAATGTCAACAGTAGCAAATCCAACTTACTCTGATAAAGAATTTGTAACTAGCACTTTTTACAAAAAAGAAGCAGAGTTACTCGCAAAAAATGTTGTAGCTTTAACTAAACTTGTAAAAGATAAAAAAGAAATCTGGAGCGTTGATAAAACTAAGAACTAGCCTACAGTTTATTTATACTAAAGAGGATTTGATTTAATGGTTAATTTAAAAAATGAGATTGAAAAATTGTGTCTTTGCCCCAAATGCCCTTCCTGGGTAGAGTGCAAAGAAAAAGGAGCTTATTGTTATCCAGTGATTGGAAAAAGTAAGTGCATTACACAAGCTAACGGATGCATATGTGGCGCTTGTCCTGTACAAAAGAAATATAAGATAGACAAACGATATTATTGTATTAACGGTTCGGAGAAAACTTGGCCAGAAAAGTAATTTACTACAAGAAGGTAATTTGAATGTTTGAAGAAATTAGTTATGCAATTGTTTTAGGAAAACCCTTAATTTTTTGGTTAGGGTTAATAACCCTATTTTTTTTGATATGCACTTTTACTTTGGGTTTTTTAATTCACACAAATAGAACAAAAATTAGTTTCAAGTGGCACCCAAGATTAGCTGTCACAACAATTTGCTTTGCGACAATACACGTTTTCTTTGCACTAGCACATTACTTATTCATTTGAAAGGCAAAAAACAAACAACAAGTTTCTAATTAAATTATTTCTTTATTGCGCCTGTCTTTTGAAGTTGCCATAAAGAAGAATAAATCCCTTGTTTTTTAGCTAATTCTGAGTGCGACCCAACTTGCTCAATTTTTCCTTTCTTCATCACAACAATCTTATCAGCATTCATTATAGTGCTTAATCTGTGAGCAATAATTATTGTTGTCCTTCCTTTCATTAATTCTTCAAGCGCAAGTCTTATTTCATACTCTGTTTTTGAGTCAAGCGAAGAAGTTGCTTCATCCAGAACTAGTATCTTCTTATCAGCAAGTATGGCTCTCGCAATACTTAGTCTTTGTTTTTCTCCACCAGAAAGCTTTATTCCACGTTCCCCAACAATAGTATTTTCTTTTTCGGGCAAGTGCTCAACAAAGTTATACAATTGAGCTGCTTTAAGCGCAGCAAATACTTTTTCTCTAGTTGCAGTAGGATTAGAAAACAATACATTACTATAAATAGTATCATTAAATAAAACACATTCTTGCGGAACAATACTTAATTCATTTCGAAGAGAATTTTGAGTAAAAGTATTAATATTTTTACCGTCAATTAGTATTTCACCGCCATTAACATCATAGAAACGGTAAATTAGTTTCACAATAGTTGTTTTCCCTGCTCCAGATTGCCCAACAAAAGCAACTTTTTCTTTCGGATTAATCTTAAGATTAAAACAATCAATTATTTTTCTTTTTGGATTATACCCAAAATTAACATTCCTAAACTCAATACTTCCTTTCTTTACTTTGAAATCAATTGCATTATTTGCATCGACCACTTCTTGTTTAATTTTCTTGTATTGTACAACGGATTGAAGATCCGCAAGTCCCTCATACAATCTTCTCACACCCCAAAAGAACTCAAACAATGGCAGAGTTAACCCGATAAAACTAGTGTAAATGAAAACTATTGAACCAACTGATAATTCACCACTAAGAAGACGAACTAACGAAAAATACATTACCCCAATTGTCCCAAACCCGAGTATTATTACATGTCCTGCATCTGTTTTGTTAAAAAAATCCCAAAACCTAAGATGTTTGTCTAGTGTTGTACGCGAAAGCCCCTCAAAAATTGAACTCAAACGCCCTTCTTTTCCAAAGTGTTTTACTGTTTCAATGTTTGTAAAAACATCGCTAATGAAGGCTTTTTCAAAATCTTCAACAGCATTTTTTTCAACGTTTGCCGCTTGCTGTTTCTTTAACAATACAGCTGTATATACAGCAAAGGCAAGAACCATTATTAGAACAACTACTGCTGAATTCAAATCAAAAAAAGCAATAACAAAAAAGCTCACAATAAGTTTGATAAACAAAGGAAAGCTGTGGTAAGTAAAAAAATCAGTAATCGATTCAACGCTGTTACTACTCCTAATTAATCTTGTTATTATACTCCCCGTACTATTTGAAGCATGAAAACTATGCGACAAAGAAAGCAAGTGATTGAAAATGTCTTTCTTAATATCAAACATCATTTTTATTTCAAGTCTATTAAGAAAATGCATTCTATAATACTTTGATAATCCTTGAGCAATTACCGAAACAAAATAAATAAGACCTAAGAATAGTATCAGATTCACAAATGCAGGAGCAAGTATTTTTTGTACAGCAAAATCATTAGCCGAATCAATTACAATCTTATAAATAAAGTTTTGTCCCACTTCAACTAAAACATTTGCCGTGATTAATACCACTACTAGAACAAACAACGCTTTGTAGGGCGCTAAGAGCTTAAGGTAATAACCAAAACTATCCTTTGAACTAATCTTAGCTTCAACCATGTTAATCAACACTAATTTTTAGAACAAAAGCAATTAAAATGATGAAGGATTGATAAAAATAGTTATTTTGAAGTAAGCAACACCAAATTATTTCTCAATTAAGCTTTCCCCAGTCATTTCTTTTGGTTTTTTTATTCCCATTAAATCAAGCACTGTTGAGGCAATGTCTTGTAAGCCTTTACCTTTCTTTAGTTTTGCTTTCATTAATTTCGCCTCGCTTGAAACAAGTATAAATGGCACATCATTAAGTGTGTGACTTGTTCTCCACTGTGCAGTTTGGTCTTCAGCGTTCCCATGATCCGCAAAAATCAACAAAGAATATTTATTCTCAAGCCCCGCATCAACAATTTTACCCAAACACTCATCCACCGCTTCAACTGCTTTGTGAATTGCACTAGTAACTCCAGTATGCCCAACCATATCTCCATTAACTAAATTAACCACAACAAAATCTTTGTCAGCTTTCTTTATTTCTTCAACAAGCTTTTCTGTTACTTCATACACACTCATTTCTGGTTTCAAATCATAAGTAGCAACTTTTGGACTCTGCACCAAAATTCGCTCTTCCCCACGGTTTGGTGTTTCTTGTTGCCCATTAAAGAAAAAAGTTACATGAGCATATTTTTCAGTTTCACTAATTCTTAACTGCTTTTTCCCAGCATCAGCAACAACTTTTCCAAGCAAATTATCTAAAGAAACATCTGTGAAAGCAACATGCGCATTCATAGGAGTATAAAACTGCGTCATCGCAACATAAAATACTTTTAAAGGTTTTCTTTCCCAACCCTCAAATTTACTTTCAACAATTGCTTGGGTTAATTGTCTTGTCCTATCAGTTCTAAAATTAAAGAAAATAATTGAATCATTTTCTTTTATTCCCGTATATCCCTTTCTCTTTCTTGGAACAATAAACTCATCAGTAACATTTTGAGCATGACTTTCTTTAATTGTTTTAATTGGATTAGTAAACTCTATTTTTGACTCTGCTTTCACAATGCAATCGTATGCCTGTTCTGTTCTTTCCCATCGTTTATCTCTATCCATTGCATAAAATCTTCCGCTTATTGTTGAAATTTCTCCAAACCCAATTTCTTTTAGTTTATCTTCGACAATTTTAATATTTTTTAAAGAATCAGTAACTGGAGAATCTCTCCCATCAGTAATTGCGTGAATTTTTACATTAGTAAATTTTTCTTTTTTACACAAATCAAGTAATGCAAGCAAGTGATTCAAATGGGCATGAACTCCTTCAACTTGAATTAATCCAATCAAATGTAAGGCGGAATTATTTTTCTTTGCATTATTTATTGTGCTCAAAAATGCTTCGTTTTTGAAAAAAGATTTGTCTTGAATACTTGCATCAATTTTTGCTAAGGATTGGAAAATAATTCTCCCAGACCCAATAGTCATGTGGCCTACTTCCGAATTCCCCTGAAATCCTTTAGGTAAACCAACAGCAAGACCAGAACAATGCAAGAGAGTATTAGGGTATTCCTTCATCAGCTTGTTTGTAACAGGAGTTTTTGATTCTAAGATGGAGTTTTCTTTAGATTCTTTTCTATAACCCCACCCGTCACGGATAACCAAAATTACTTTGCCCATTTATTCACCAATCAAAAAATTTACTAATAAAACTAATTACTCAGGAAGTTTTAAGGCTTCCTGAATGATTTTCCTGCATACTTTGCTTTTGCACCAAGTTCTTCTTCTATCCTCATTAACTGGTTGTACTTTGCAAGTCTTTCACTTCTACATGGCGCCCCAGTTTTTATTTGACCTGTGCGTAAACCAACTACTAGATCTGCGATGAATGAGTCTTCTGTTTCTCCGCTTCTGTGCGAAACCATTACACCCCACCCAGCAGATTGAGCCATTTTACATGCATTAATTGATTCAGTTATTGAACCAATTTGATTTACTTTCAAAAGAAGAGAATTACAAGCTTTCTTTTCTATTCCCGTTTTAATTCTTTTAACATTTGTTACAAGTAAATCATCACCAACAATTTGGGCTTGTACTCCAACTAGTTTTGTTAATTTTGTGTATGATTCCCAGTCATCTTGATCAAATGGATCTTCTATTGAAACAATATCATAACTCTTTACTAGGTCTTGGTAATATGAAACCATTTCGTCCCCAGTTTTCCAAGTTGCTTCTTTACTTTTAAAAGTCAAATTATATGCTTTCTTATCAGCATCATAAAACTCACTAGCAGCAACATCCATTCCAATTCTTACTTTCCCAGTATAACCTGCTTTAGCTATTGCTTGAGTTAGTAAGTCAAGTGCTTCTTTTGCATTTTGAACATTAGGAGCAAATCCGCCTTCGTCTCCAGCATTAATTGCATTCTGCCCATACTTTTCTTTAATTATTCCTCGCAAAGTATGAAAAGTCTCAGCACCATACCTTAATCCTTCAGTAAAAGAAGGCGCATCAACTGACAAAATCATAAATTCTTGCATAGCAAGTTCATTTCCAGCGTGCTTTCCACCATTAATTACATTAAAGCTAGGAACTGGAAGAATAACTTCTTTTACACCAGCCAAATCAGCAACATGTTGGTAAAGAGAAACTTTCTTGCTTTCGGCTCCTGCTTTACAAACAGCCATCGAAACAGACAATATTGCGTTAGCTCCAAAACTAGATTTATTTTCTGTTCCGTCGCCCACAATCATTTTATCATCAATTTCTTTTTGCTTAGTTGGATCCATCCCTAAAACAAGTGGAGCAATTTTCTTGTTAACATTCTCAACAGCTTTAAGCACCCCTTTACCCATGTAACGCTTTTTGTCACCATCTCTTAATTCTAAAGCCTCATAAACACCAGTACTTGCTCCACTAGGAACAGCCGCTCTAAACAATCCATTCTCTGTTATTACATCACATTCAACAGTTGGATTTCCTCTCGAATCCAATATTTCTCTTGCTTTTACATTTAATATTTTAGCCATTTTTTCGCACCCCTATTTATCATTCTTGAGTAAAGGTAAGAACGAAGGGTTTTTATTAATTTACAATACAACAACAAAAAATTGCGACTTTCCATCATTTTATCTCATTTAAATCAAAGGGGGTTTGTTGGTAAACATAGTAGTTAAGCCAATTACAAAACAATAGGTTTGCGTGAGCCTTCCAAGACACAAGTGGCTCTTTTGTAGGATCATTGTTTGGAAAATAGTTCTTTGGAACTTTAATTGGCAAACCTTTAGCAATATCCCTATCGTATTCTTTTTTTAGTGTACCCGCATCATACTCTGAGTGGCCAGTAATAAAAAATTGTTTCCCATCTTTTCTTCCAACTAAATAAACTCCTGCCTCTTTTGATTCAGAAAGAATTTCTAAGTCAGGCACACCCAAAATATCTTCAGCCCTAACTTCAGTATGCCTTGATTGAGGAACATTAAAACTATAATCAAACCCTCTTAATAGTTTAATATTTTTCTGATTTAGTGTGTGCGAAAAAATCCCAAACATTTTTTCTTTCAAAGGATATTTTTTTACCCCATAATGATGATACAATCCAGCCTGAGCAGCCCAACAAATATGAAAAGTTGAAAAAACACTATGCTTACTCCACTCCATTATTTCTTGTAACTCTTTCCAGTAATCAACCAACTCAAATTCCAAGTGCTCAACAGGAGCCCCAGTAATTATCAACCCATCAAATTTTTTGTGTTTAATATCATCAAAGTACTTGTAAAAAGAAACTAAGTGATCTTTGGAAGTGTGAGTAGATTCGTGAGATTTAGGGTGAATAAAAGTAACATTAACTTGAATAGGAGTATTTCCAATCAATCTAAGTATCTGAGTTTCAGTAGTGATTTTATCGGGCATCAAGTTCATTAAAACTATTTCAAGCGGCCTAATATCCTGCCTTATAGCTTTAGACTGATTCATTACAAAAATATTCTCTTCTTCAAGAACTTTTTTTGCAGGAAGCTTATCATCAATATTAATTGGCAAGTTAACACCTCTTTAGTTTATACTTTATTACTTCAAAAAAAACAGGGCTTAAAGAAACAACAATTACTAAAAATAAAAATAGAGTAAGATTTTCTTGAATTATTGGAATTGAGCCAAAAAAATATCCACTAAAAACAAATATTCCTACCCAAAGAATTCCACCTATTGCATTAAAACCAAGAAAACGAGGATAATCCATTTTACCAACGCCAGCAACAAAAGGAGCAATTGACCGAATAATTGGAATAAATCTTGCTAAAATAATTGCCTTACCACCATGTTTTTCATAAAACTCTTTTGCTTTATCCAAATACTCTTTTTTTAATAATCCTTTTTTTAGAAAAACCTTTTCCCCAACAAATTTTCCAAAAGCATAATTAACTGAATCCCCTAAAATTGCAGCAAAGGAAAGAATGACAAATAACTCTAAAACATTTAAAGCCCCGCTACTGGCAAAAGTTCCAGCTAGAAAAAGTAATGAATCTCCTGGAAGAAAAGGTAAAAATACTAAACCAGTCTCACAAAAAATTACTAAAAACAAAACTAAATAACTCCAAGGACCAAAAGTAGCAATTAACACCCCAAGATACTTATCTAAGTGAATAACTAAATCAATAATGTCAACCATTTAATATAAACAAATAGTTAAGATATTTAAACAACACCTTAAACAAAATTCCACTCAATTAATACTTTTAATTTTATCTTGTTTGTACTGTGAATTCGCATTTGTTACTGTAATTAATTGTATCGTTGTAATTAATCGTTTTTATTCTTGCGAACAAAGTTTTCGAAACAGTACTCGCCTGCAAAGACTGCAACTTAGAAAAATAATTCTCCATCAAAACCAACTTACTAGATTTCGCACTAATCGCAAAATAACTAGTTCTAACAAAATCAGA
>JBAYJX010000036.1:0-11385 GCA_041664905.1 archaeon
AATTGAAAAAACACCTGAACACAAATTGTTTAATTTAGCAAATGAGAAACAAGTTAGTGTTAATTTTATATTTAATGAACTTAAACTAATTTCTGGATACACTAAAGATGCAAAGCACATAGAAGGAATAAAGGGGGAAGTAAGAGATATGCTTCTTGACACAAGACTTGCTCAAAAAGAATTGGGTTGGAAACCAAAAACCCTTATGACGGATGGGTTAAGAGAAACTTTCCAATATTTGAAAAAGCACTCCTAAAATTAGTAAGTTAACTAGCGCCAAATTTTGCTTTCCAATACTTTTAAAAAGCTCCTTTATCCCTAGATTTATGATTAAGGGCCTGTAGCCCAGTGGATAGGGCGACTGCCTTCTAAGCAGTAGGTCGAGGGTTCGATTCCCTCCAGGCCCGTAGTTAGTTTTGGGAATGCGCTATCAAACAATGTTTGATGGACGCCCACGCAAACCTTGTTGGTTTGCTAGGGCAACACCTTTCATAAAGGGGTTGCGGGTTAGACAACCTCCAGGCCCGTATTAAACCCTTTTTCACAAGTCTAGAAGTCTCATACCAATATATTTTTAACTAAAAAAGCCCTACTTTTTGCATGGATAAAAAAATTATGACTCCTGCAATAATAATTATTGCAATATTATTCATAATCACTATTTTTTTTATACCTAAAGACATAATGCAAAAATATAGATTAATTATACTGTTAGCCCCAATTTTTTTAATTGCAATAGCTCTTTTTGTAGCTTTTTTTGTTTTTAACAGAAAAGGAAAGATTGATATTTTGCAAGAAGGTAGAAAAAAAGCAATAATTGAATTAAAAGAGGCTGAAAAACAATTTCTCCAACACAAAATTGATAAAAAAACATTTGACTCCATTTCACAAGAAAAAAATACTGCTTTAATTAAGACTGAATCAGAAATTGATTCTTTCAAAAAAATTAATTTGCCTTCGGAAGACATCAAAAAGATTGAATTAGTTAGTTCGAGCAAGAAAAAAATACTGCTTGGGCTTTTGGAGGAAAAACAGCTTAAGGTACATGAATTAAAACTTTCTGAACAAAGCTATTTGAAGAGAAAAATTGACGAAAATACTTTCCAAAACATTGCTTCAAACATAAAGAAAGAAATTATTTCTATTGATGCTCAAATAAAAGCAATTCAAGAAAGCGAAGAAATTGATAAATTAAAAGAACAACTTAAAGAAGGAGCTAGGGAAATAACTCGGCAAAAAAGAGCTTCAGCAACTAGGGAAAATACTACTATGAGCCCTAAAGAAGAACTTGAAGAGGAAATATTTGAACAAGCACCAAGATTTTAAGAAAGCGATTTGTTTTAAGTAATTAATTTAGTTTAAGCAATGTTGATTGTTATTATTCACTACTATTTGTTTTCATTCATTACTTTGTCAAAAAACTTTTTAATTTCAGCTATTTTCTTTGAATCAAATTCAAACATGCTTGTAAAAGCTTCAGTTTGGGTGGGCTTAATTCCTTTCATTGAAAGCAGACTCTGCATTTTCTTTAAAGCAAAACCAGAAATTATTCCTGTTACAAATAGTGCGAAAATTGGTTTGGCTTGGTTTTGTGTTACTTTTTGAATTGACCTAATGAAAACATTTACAAGGGGCGCGGAAGTAAGCGAACCAACCACAGGTGACCCTATAAACACATAATCAAATTCAGTTAAATCAGGAATCTTTTGATTTATTGTAAGTTCTTTTTCTTTTTTGAATTGATCTCCTAGTGATAATTTTTTTTCTGTAGAGAGAGCAATAATTGTTGTAGAAATATTCTTCTCATTAAAAAGTTTTTCAAACTCAGTTGCCGCCTTATCTTCATTTGAAGTTTTCTTTTTATCTGGTAAAGAATAATAAACAATTAATGCTTTTCCCAAAAGAACACCTTTTAGTTGATTGAAACTAAAGTTATTTCAAACACCAATGTTTTCCCGGCTAATTCATGATTGAAATCAATTACTGCACTTGTATCATTTTTGGAAGTTACTTTGCCAGTTAATCCGTTGCTTGCAGAAACTTGCATCCCTACTTGTAATTGGTCGAATTGAGGGAACTGATTCTTGTCAACAGTAATTACTTTTTGAGGGGCATATTCGCCATATGCCTCTGAGGGAGCAATTTCTATTGTTTTTATTTCGCCAACTTTCATTCCTACTACTCCGCTATCAAACCCTTTAATCATTTGTCCTGCACCAACATCAAATTCTAATGGGCTTCTGCCAACGCTTGAATCAAATATTGTGCCGTCTTTTAATTTTCCAACGTAATTTACGGCTACGTGGTCACCAACTTTTACTTTTTTAAATTGATCAAGATTACTGTAAACATTTGTGTTTGAATCAGTAGACTGTTTATTGTTATCATTATTTGTACCAAGAACCATTAAACCACTTCCATTTGTTGTGCTGTTTTGTTGGGTTGTACAACCAAACAAGAGTATTAAGGCAACAAAAAGAATTATTGTTAGTACACTAATTTTTTTTGTATTTGACATAATCTCCACCACTGAATTAAAATTAATCATAACAATTTAAAAACAAAGCAAATAGCTATTGCAAACTAAGGTCTTTTTCCTTTCAAATGCAAATATTGTTCTTCTTTTTCCTTAATTAACTCTATTTCGATAAATCCTGTCTCGCTGAGTGCAGCAATAAGAGTTTCTTCATCATAACCAAAGAAATGATGATCTTGAATGTAATTTTCAAACCCATAAATCTTATTTAATGCCCACTCTTTCTTTTGTCCTTTTTCTTCAACAAATAATTTACAAAAATAAGCAAGATTGGGAACAATAATTTCTATCACACCTTTACTTTCAAGTACTCTAAACATCTCTTTAAGTGCCTCTTTAGCATCTTTTCTTGATAAATGTTCTAAAAAAAATCTCGAGTAAACTTCACTAAACTCGTTATTCTTAAAAGAAAGTTTTTTTGCATCTCCAACAAAATCAGCTCCCACGTTAGTTCGTATATCAAAGTGGACATACCCTGTTTTTGGTTTTGCTCCAGGCCCGATTTCTAATTTAGTCATACTAAATTTAGGTTTCAAAACCTTTTTTATACTTCGCAAGTCTCAAAAAAAACTCGATACAGCAATTATATAAACCAAAAAGACAGTAATAATTAAGTGATTTAATGTTCGGTTTTGATTGGCTTGATTTTGTTGGCTTAATGGTTGGACAATGGGTGCTTGTGTTCATAATAAATTTGGTTCCAGCTCTAATGCCTCCGACTTGGGCAGTACTCTCAGCCCTATATATTAATTTTCCCCAAAACATTTTCTTGTTAATATTCATTGGGGTTACTGCTTCAACTTGTGGTAGATTTGCACTTGCAAAAATATCCGGGTACATAACAAGTAATTTTGCTGGTAGAAAGAAAAAAGAAGAGTTTAATGAAATAAATGAAAAACTCCAAGGAAAACCTGTTGAAAAATTTGTTTTTACTTTAATTTATGCACTTAGCCCTCTTCCATCAAATGCTTTATTTATTGCTTTTGGGGCAACAAAAACAAGAATGCGCGAAGTACTTGCAGGATTTTTTGTTGGAAGAACAATAAGTTATCTTTTTCTTGTTTTTACTACTCAAAAAGTATTTTCCTCACTTGAATCTACTCTCCAAGGGAATGCAACGCTTTGGACAATAATGATTGAAATAATTGGGGTTATTGCAGTAATTTCATTCTTTGTAGTTGATTGGAATAAAATAATCCTCTTAGTGACTAATGATAAAGATTCTCCTCCAAAAAAGAGATGGGCCATAAAGAAATAAAGGCTCTCTTCTAACCCTTTAAGTTGTTTTAAAAGCAAATATACTCAAGAAATATTTACCATGAGGGGGTTGTTTAATGGCTATAGCAGATTTACTAATAGCAATAATAGTTGGATTTTTTCCAATGCTAATAATCATTGTGCTTTTCATAATGATTGCAGGAATTAGAATAGTCAATCAGTGGGAAAACGGGGTAAGATTTAGACTTGGGAAATTCAAAGATACTCTTGAACCAGGTTTACGAGTAATTATTCCAATTATTGATACCGTAAGAAAACTTGATATGAGAATTATTACAATTGATATTCCGCGTCAACAAGTAATTACTAAAGATAATGTGCCAGTTGCAATCAATGGAGTTGTTTATTTCAAAGTGGTTGATGCAAAAACTGCTGTAATTAAAATACAAGATTTTGAATATGCTGTTTCACAGTATGCTCAAACTGCATTAAGAGATGTTGCGGGAAGCATGTCACTTGATCAAGTTTTGTCTGAGAGAGAAAGCATTGGTAAAGATATTGAACAAATAGTTGAGAAAGCTTGTGCTAACTGGGGGCTTGAAATAACTGAAATCAAGTTACAGGATATTGATATGCCTGAGGACCTAAAGAGAATAATGTCTAGACAAGCTAGTTCTGAAAGAGAAAAAAGAGCTACAATCATTAAATCTGAAGGAGATGCAATGGCGGCTACTAACTTAGCCAAAGCTGCTCAAATAATGGCTAAAACTCAAGGGGCAATGCAACTAAGAACACTTCAAACAATTGATGGTTTAGGCCCAAGCCCAAGTAATACTGTAATACTAGCTGTACCAGTAGATATTTTGGAATTAGCAAAAACTCTCAATAAAAAATTTCAGAGAAAGTAAAACTATTTAATTGGTTGTGAGCAAATGCTCACAATCTTTTCTTTTTAAAAAAATAATTAATACCATTAACTTGGACAAAGTCTTCTTTAATCACATTCAAAAACTTTTCTAAAGAGAATTAATTTAGTGTAAACTTTGCAAAGCAAAGTTTTAATGATACTAATTGCAGGGGTACGGAAATGACCAACCGCCTTTTGGCAAGCAAAAGGTGGGCGAAAACAATTCCTGGGGGAATTGCAAATCTCGCAAAGCGAGGAATTAATGATACTAATTGCAGGGGTAC
This sequence comes from archaeon, assembly GCA_041664905.1. Lineage (GTDB taxonomy): Archaea > Iainarchaeota > Iainarchaeia > Iainarchaeales > JAAZKV01 > JAAZKV01. Next base: position 4,946 of record JBAYJX010000036.1, read on the forward strand.
GGAAATGGAAAACCGGCTGGATTGAGGTTCCAGGCCTTAGTGGCTGTAAGAGTTCGATCCTCTTCCCCTGCATTTGAGTGAAACTGTTCGGTGCTCCCCTCTTTTTATATCTAAAAAGGAGGAGTTTGTATATGAATGGTAGTAAAGATAGGTTTGAAAAAACGCTTGAAGCTCTTGATAGGAATGAGAGTTTTCACCTAGCATGAATTTACAAATTGCTCGCCATATCTCTTTTCCTTTTGAGTTTTATCCTCTGTAGACCTTCAATGTCCACTCCCCTGTTTCTAAAATTTCTTTCCATGTGTGCAAGGTTTTCAAACTCAATATTGTTTTGAGCAAGAAATTTATCATTTCCTGCGAATCTTTGTTTAATAAGGTCCAATGAATCTTTCAGGGAATAAACTCCATGTTTATAAATAGTTTTTTCGCCTGTCTTAAATGGAACTCCTCTGCACACATTGTCAGCATAGGATAGTATTTGCTGTTCTAATGTCATCTTTTTCCATCTATCTGGGGCTTCTTGAACAAATCTGCTTATGTGTCGATAATTTTTTCCAAAAGTAGGATACCCCATGCTGTCAAATATGTGAACTTCCTTTGCTACAAGTGGGTCTTCACGAATCCTGTCCACAACATCGGTTGATTTCGCAATATCATGCCCCTGTGCAAGCCTTGTTACGAGCCCAACATCAACAAGCCGTCTGCCAGCATGCTGATTTATTTGCATTGCAATTCGGGTTGAAACCGCAGTAACTAATTTTACGTGTTGCCGAACACCTTTCTTATATCCCGGCGGCAACCGAGTAAGAATATGTGCTATTGCTCCTCTCCTTGGAAGTCTTCTTTTTCCTTGTGCCTTTTCAATGGAACGCAACCTTTCAACGGTTGCATCAGAAAAAATTCTTCTAGGAGCGTTTTCAAATCGCCTGTGTGCTGTAGTTTTCCCCATATGTTTTCACCACAATCATTAATCTCAAACACGCACATAAACCGCAGTCTTCAATCGTCTAACAACCCAAACTATTATTGCCCCTATTTCGGCTGTAAAGAATTGTATTACCCCGAAAGCTGTTAAGAATACTGTCGGGACTAAAGAAACTTCAAACAAAACTAATGCGCAAAAGAAAAGAATTATTGTTTTGGTTATTGACCCTATGAGGGTAGAAAGAAAGTAATTTACTTTGTTATTGACAAGTCTTTTTGTAATTAAGCATATCAAAATGTTTCCTGCCCAGATAAATGGGAGCATAAGAATAAGAGAAGACGTTAATCCACCAAATATTACGCCTACTCCAAACACTGTTAAGCTTGGGAGCACTGCCAGTACAAAAATTCTTTTGATTGAGTGATTTAGGGCAGCACTAATAAGCAAAGCATTTACAAGAGCCCCGACAATTATTTGCTGACTAATTAGTGCAGGGATTAAAACTAAGGCGATTGCATATAAAGAAAATTCAAAGATTTGGTTTAATTCTTTGTTTTTAAATCCAAAAATATTTTCTTTTTTTAAGTCAAACATTTCGCCCACCCAATTAATTATTCCTTAACATATTTCTTTAATCGTTCAACATGCACTAACTCTTCTTCCATTAAATTAGTGAGTATTTCTTTTAATGCCCCGCCAGCTTTTTCCATTACTGATTTGTATTGCAAAACAGTTTTTTCTTCAAAAATAATGTCAATTTTAATTATTTTCATCGCGTCATCCCCAAATTTTTCGGGTTTAAGGGGTTTTTCTTTAACTAGCACATTCCCTTTGTTTAGAATCTGTTCTATTGCGGACACATGCCACTCTTCTTGTTGGTAAAGCCATTTTATTGTTTCAAATATGTTTCCTTCAAACTTTCTTAGCTCTTGAAAGTATTGTCCGCGCGCAATTACTTCTGAATCAAATAGCATAATCAAATCATTTTTTAGCCCAAGCACATCTTCTTTAGTTATTTTTCCGAGTAGAACTCCAAAATCATATCCCACTACAAATCACCTTGTAAATCATTACAACTATTAAAACAGAAAAGGTTTTAATTGAGTTGGGAGAGTAGTTATTTGTGAGATTGTGTCAGATTGCTTTCTTTGTGGAACATTTGTGGGCGAAGTGAATGGGGATGGTGGCTGTAAAGGCAGAACCATTGGAAATAAGGATATTTGTGAGCAATGCCTGGCAGAGTTAAAGTATTTACTAGAAGGAATAAAAGCAAAGAGTCCAAGTACTAGAGAGGCAAGCGAAAACGACGATGATTCTGAAGAAAATGAATTAGATGAAACAAAAGAAGAGAATGATGCGTGCGAGAGTTTAGATGATCCATTTAGTTCTTCTCCAAAATGTTAAAAAAAATGTTAAAAAAATAAATCCTGACAAAGCGAGTTGCTTTGCCAGAATAAAATAAGCTCTATTTCTTTGTTGAGAATGCTTGTGAAAATATTTTGTTGCTGTGTTCTGACTTTGCTTCAAGCAGTTTACCTGCAAAGAAAGCAACTACTAATATTACAACATACCCTAGACCAATATCTGTAAAGTATATCCCTAAATCTATTTTTGCCATAGGGACTAGTATCAAAATATCCAGTATGATTGACATTAGAAACCACACTATTCCTGCATTAATTGACTCTTGTAAATAATTAACACTAATCTTTTTCGTGTACTTTAGTAGTAGTACTGCCATCACAATAATTATGACAACACTCATTACTGAATTAAATAAACCTGCACTTGCGGTTAGTTTTCCTTGCATATCAAAGAACAAGAAAGAAATCAAAAAAGGAATTAACCACAAAATAAAACCATATCCAAAGAGCTTGAGATTTTTGTCCTTACCTATTTTATCCACACTTTCTAAATCCATTTTTTATCACCAACATAAAACTTGACATAGAAAGAAATAGAAAGTTTAAAAACAATGCTAAAGCCACTTATATAAAAAGAATCAGGCTTTCTTTTTAGCTTCTGCTCGTCGATTTAACGGGCGGATTGCTCTTCTTTGAGATGTTAATTCACGAACAACCGGAATAGCAGCAATTCTTGCAATGTTGTGTGCGTGAGCGGACATTGTTGTATTTCTCAATTCTACTCTTGAAGTATCTAATAGGTCTCTTTGCATGCGCAAAGGAAGCTCCGCCAAATATTTATTGGACCCTGATTCAATTAGTTTTACTCTTTTCTCAGCCTCTTCTGCTTTTTTAGAAAATACTGTGTGCCAATAATTACTAGTATTAATATCTGCAAGAATTTTTCTTCTTTGAGGGGAATGCTTAAGGCTAAGAAGTCTTCTCTTTCGAACTCCCCTTTTCATTTGCTCTATACCCCTTTGTGTGCTCGTTACGGCTTTACCAAAAATTTGTTTAATTTTCATTTTCTCACACCAAAGTATTGGAGTTTGTTGCTTTTATTCTTTTCTTTGGTCAAGTTTAGATACATTAATGAGCAATTTTTCTTTGTTTCATAAAGTCTAGTATTTACTTGTAAGATGGGCTTTCACAACTAAAATTGTAATTATATAAGTGCCCAAGTTTTTCTTTTTTTGTTTTAAGTTCGTTAGAGTTATATTTGTTCAATGGACCTTGTATTGGGATTCGTTCAACTGCGAAATTAGCATCTTGTAATACTTTCAATCGGTTTGGATTATTTGTCATCAATCTAACATTATTTATGCCAAAATATTTTAGGATTTGAATAATTGGTTTGTAATCGCGAGCATCATCAGGAAAGTTAAGGTGCCTGTGGGCATCAACAGTATCAAGTTTCAGCTCTTGTTCTGTTTGATAACTTTTAACATGGTTAACAATACCTGTTCCTCTGCCATGCTGGTCTAAGCAATAAATGTAAACTCCTTTTCCTTCTTTGGAAATACGCAATAATGCTTCATCTTTTTGATATTGACAATCGCATAATTGTGAACCATATAAATGGGCATATGTACAGGCTGATTCAATACGGGCTAGTACTTTATCACTTGCCACTATATTTCCTAGAGTTAACACGTGGAAATATTCTTCTGGAGCCAGGAAAGGATTTACTGTTGGGGAGCTAAACAAGTGAAGAACAAAGTTTTCTTCCATTGTGCCATCGGATAGTTTGCAGGGCATCTTAAACTTCCCGTGTAATTTGATTATTTGGTTCATAGATAATCTATAAGTAACTCTTTACAGGAAGTTAATTAGTGTGCGCTGTCCACTAATTGGAGAGCAAAGTGAAGTATTATAAATATTAAGGGTCGTTTATTCTGTATGGAAAAAGAATTGGAGGATTTAGGTTTAACTGATTCTGAAGTAAAAGTTTACCTAAATCTTTTACAAATTGGTTCAAACACTAGCGGGGCAATAATACAAAAAACTGGGCTTCAAAGCTCAACTGTCTACCATGCCCTTGATTTTCTTATAAAAAAAGGATTAGTTGGATTCATTACAAAGAATAATAAAAAATATTTTGAAGTTACAAGACCTGATTTTTTGTTAGAGTTGGTTCATTCAAAAAAACAAGCACTATTACAACAGGAAAACGCAATTAAGGAAATTATTCCAACACTTGAAGCAATGCAAAAGCATCAACCTAGAAAATTAGAGGCTTCAATATTTGAAGGGGATAAAGGGATAAAATCAGCATTTAATGACATATTAAAAAGTCTCGACGACGGAGATGAATATTATGTTTTTGGGGCAAGAGGTGGTTTACCGCTAGAATGGACCCAAAACTTTTTCAGGCAATTCAATAAAAAGAAAGCACTAAAAAAAATTAAAACAAAAATAATTTTTAATGCAGATGTTAGAGAAACTACGGGGAAGGATGAGGAAAGTTTGCCGCTAACCACAGTAAAATATTTGGATCAAACAACCCCCGCAGCAATAAATATTTATAAAGACAAAGTCATTATCGCACTCTGGATAGAGAACCCTACAGCATTTATGATAAAAAATAAGGCCGTGGCAGAGAGCTATAAGCAATATTTCCAAGCACTATGGAAAACCGCTAAATAAATTATTTGATATTTCAACGCGGAGGACAAAAGAAATCAAAAAAGGAACAAGCCCTGTGATTTACAAAAGATGACAAAAAAACTTACACTAAATCTTTAACATAAAAAATTCCTTTTCGTTTGTAACCTTCTTCCCGGGCAGTTTTTTGATATAACCGGCGCATTGCTAACCTGACCCCTTCTTCATTTGTTACGGCGTGGGACATATCCAAATGTTCATAATAATACAAAGTTTCCGGAACCCTAATTTTTATTTGCTTAAAACCATTTTTTCGCGCATTTTCTTCTGCTTGCTCCAATAAATAATTAAGAACTGGTTTCTTGGACAATCTCCTAAATTCATTTAAGAGCGGACGATTAATGGAGTTATGCCTGCAAGTTTGCATTACTTCAATTATAACAGCATTTCTTTCAAAACCGATTCCCAACCAGCCTACGCGCTGACTGACAGGTTTTGTTGTTTTTTGGAACATGGTGCTTGCCAAAACATCAAGCAAATACTCTGCTTCGTGAATAGCATCATGGGGATGAATATTAACAGAATAATTTCTGCCATTTCCTCCCTTAAAAACAGGTTTATCCAATGACGAAACAAAATTTCTTCTAAAACGCAGCCCATATTCTGACATTGTTGAAGTAAATACATTTACTTTCCTTTCTTTTTTGGCTCTTTCTACTTGCCAATTCCGAAAACGTTTCGCCGCCTTGAAAATTGCTTTTTTTAATTGTCTTTTCAAAGTAAACCTTGGAATCATAAAAATTTCAGGGCAAAACTATTTTTAAAATGATTATAGGATTTGGACTTTTGTTTACGCGGAGGCCGGGATTTGAACTCGGGCTCCAGTGAAGGAACACGCTTTCCAAGCGTGCGCATTAGACCGCTCTGCCACCTCCGCAAAAACTACATTTTGGCAATTAATAAAATATTTTTAAAAGCTAATATTTTAATAAGAATCTAAATTAGGATTTTAGCGCATTTTATTCTTTAACAGGTTTTCTTCTGTCTTCAACCATCGTTCTGATTTCATTTGAATAAACCTTTATTTTTGAGGGTTTGGCCTTTCTAAATGACATTCTATATTGGGCTTGATTTGTTGTATTTTGGATTGCTCCCCTGTACTCAAATTCGGGCCCGAGTGTTTCCTGTAATTGGGTTATCAAGTATTCGCCAAAATTTGTGCCCATTATTCTTCTGAATTCTTCCTGGCCAAATTTTTGCCCGCTTGCTCCCTGAACATTCGCAATTGTAACAATATTTTTTTTGCCTTCAGTATGGAAATTGAATCCAATTCTTCCAACGTATTTGTTTCTGTCAAAAAGCTGTAATTGCCATAGCGCTTCAGGACAACCCGAAACCCCTCTGTAATCAAGTTTTCCTTGAATTGATCGTGTTCTTTCAAAAGTAAGTTTATACCTAGGTAATTGAGTGGAAATTACTTTTTTTTTATCAACGAATTCATGCCCCAA
>JBAYJX010000037.1:0-11303 GCA_041664905.1 archaeon
ATATCATACTTAAAGAAATTTCATCCAACCCGGTTTTGGCAAAAAACGAATTTACTAAACTCCAAAACACTTATTCTCAAATAATTTCTCTAAAAGCTCAAATTGACAAAAACTCTCAAGCAGAATCAAAAACTCAAACAAAAACAATTGAATCACTTGCCCAAGAAGCGTTAACATTAATTTCTTTACTTGATAACCAATTATTCTCAGACGAGGAACAAATACTTAAAGCAAAAATTGTTCCCCCTATCACACAAAGCCGATTAAAAAAACTTAGTTTGATGATTTCTGAAATAAAAACTTCTATAAGCTCAAATAATGAAAAAATTGCAGCACTCACTGACATAAGAGATGAATTAAAGAAAGCTTATGACTATCTTAAACGACAAGCGATTGTTTCATTCAATGGAGCTATTGAATCAAATGTTTCAAAAGAAACTCTTTTGAAAGCAAAAGAGTTAATTGATTCTAATAGTTATACTGGGGCACTGTTCTTGCTTTCAGCAAGTAGCCCCCAAACACCCCCTTTTTCTCAATTTAGTGTTCTTTTTCCGATTGTACTCATAGTATTAGTTGCATTTGTACTAAAGTCCACTTTAGGTAAGAAAGAGAAGGAGATTGACACTAAAAAACAGCTTATTCTTGAAGAATGGAAGGAATAACTAGCTCTTTTGGTAGTATATCCAAGCAAATATGCCTGCGCCAACAATAACAGCTAAAACCGCAATAATTACTTCAAATGAAAGAGAAGCATCTTTTACTTCCAAATCTATTTTATTTGAGGAATAAATGTTGTTTGTATCAACAACTGTTGCAAAGAAAGAATATTTTCCAGAGCTTAATTTATTTGAATTAAAAATAATTTCTTTTTCACTTCCGCCAGGAACAATAACCCCTTGAAGTGCATCTACTAGAGCTGTTTGAGGAGCAACTATTATGTTTCCGTCAAAAGCCTCTGGCCAATTATTTTTTATTATTGCTTTAAACACAAAAGGTGCTTGTTCACTCATAGCCACTAAAGAAACATCAAGTCTATTAGAGGATACAACACTCATTTGGGGGTGTTCACTAATAAGAGTTTGTTTTTCTCCAAAAATGTTTGTAAAAAATAACGCTGCAGATGGAAGGTTATAAGTGCTTAGCACGGTTGGTTTAATATAATAAACAAATTCTTTTGTTTCATTTGGTCCAAGAGCAGTTGTTGCACTTGAATCCCCTTCAACTATATCAAAACTTGAAATTATTACTCTTGCCCTAGTATCTGGATGTACAAACTGAACAAATACATTAGCAACTTTAGAACCCGTGTTTGAAATTACAATACTCATTCTTGCTCTATCCCCCAAAAATATTTTTAATGGAGCTTCATTTTGTATACTTAACACAGGAGTATCATATAGCCCAAGGAAAGAATTTGTTGTTACTTCAACTTTCTTTGATGCCCCCCCAAGAACAGTACAAATAGTAACTGGAACAGATGTTTTTTCTAAGTTAGGAATAAATAATCTAGCCCAACAATGAGTTGTACAAGAAAAGTCCTCTTGCCATAATATCTTTTCTTCTGCCCCGTCTATTGAAACAGACACATAAGAACTATCTTTTTGATAATCAGTGAAAACTGCAGATAGAGAAAGAACTCCTCTTTCATTTAAATCCTTATCTAAATCAGGAACATTTAATACTAAAGTTTTGCATTCAGTTGAAAACGCTTTTTCATTACTCACTCCATTAAATCCAAGTGTGGCCAAGGATTCTTCATAAGCAAAAACGGTTGTTAAGGATAAAACAACTAATATTAATCCAAAAAAGATTCTTTGTGTGTTCATTTTATCACTTTACTAAACTCATTAGTGCAAAAATAAGTTTTAAAACGTTCAGGAAGGGTTAAAATTGTCAAATATTAGGCATATTTACTTTTTTAGGGCAAAAAGTGCTTGTTCAAATGTACTTTTTGGGTTTTGGGCTGATTTAATTAATATTATTTTGTTTTTAGGATAATTTCTCAAAACGTGTTTTTTACAATAATCTATTCCTTCACAAAAAACATTATCCATTATTTTTTGAAAAGAATAATTTCTTTGTTCAAGCCTTGCCTCAAGTTCTTCAGGATTAACTGTAATTAATATTACTTTATCTACCTTTAATTTTGCTTCACAAACTACATGTCCTTCAAACAAAATATTGTCATTTTTCTTTAAAAATTCATTTGCTTTTTTTTCAAACTTCTCTAGAGGAATCTCAAGCTCGTTTTCTTCATTAAATTCTCCAATAGAATTTTTTAACGCAAAATCCTTTTCGTTAATTACTTTTAATTTTAATTTATCTCCAAGCATTTTTGCTAATGTGGTTTTTCCACACCCCGGGGTTCCGCTAACAAGTAATTTCATACAAAAAAATTAGCTAAAAGAAATTAAAAAGAGAAAGCTTTAGGTAAATTTTGCTTTCTTTTTTATTCTAGTAGTTTTATTTATAAATTCCGGCAGCATATTAATATTATGTCAAAAAAAATCCATTATAGACAAGCCCAGCCAGGTGCTTTTGGTGGGGCCAGGAAGTTATTTCGAGACAATCCACAGCAAATAAAAAGAAAATTACAACAAATCAAATTACTCAAACGAACTCGAAATGAAATAATATCTGAAATTTTAAGTCATTATTGGCACATAAGTGCACAAACGCATTCTGACTTTAATCAAAGACTTTCAGCTGTTAATAATCAATTAAGGAAATTACAAAATCCCTCAAGAGTAGTGTCTCCCACAAAAAAACCTTCCGTGAGTCAGAACTTTTTGACACCGTTAAGTTCATTAGAAATCAAATTTAAACAAGCAGAAGCAGAATCCCAAAAATCAGCCGCGCTTGCACAAGGAGCTGTTAATTTAAAGAAACGATTTATCGCAGCAATTAAAGCTGCCGAAAACCGAGTTGAAAAAGAGCTAGCGTCAACTCCTCATTACCCCCCTGAATCTGAAACAATAAGAATAATAGAGTTAAGTAATCAATTAAGTGCTATTCGAAAGCTTAGAAGCAAATATAATACAGGAATTTAGTAAAAGAAGAATTTTGTTTAGTCTTATTGCTTAAAGTTTTTTGCAAATGCCAAAGTTTCATTATTTAGACATTTACCTTTAGTGCAAAGCGATTTATACAAAACAAATTCTTTTTCTTGGCAAGAGAATTCTTCGGCTTGAGGCATAAAACTCATACGCTCAATAGGAATTTCTAGTATAAAAACTTTATTCTTTAAAAAGCAAGGGGTGTTTTTGAAAAGTATTAAATTAATTTAGTGCAAAAAAGTTTCAAGTAGACTTCGGTATAATAATTCAAATGTGAATTCTTCTGTGCAGTATTTCTTTATTTTTTCATAATTCTTTGCAGAGTAGAATAGAGAAACATCTTTTCCACTTGCTTCTTTTATAGGTATTTCAAAATAAGAGTTTATTGCTTTTTGAGAAATTGTTCTAAAATCTTCGTCGCGTTTTGTTGCTTTTGAAACAGCCATTCCAATTTGTGCTAGATCAATGTGGCGTGGGTGAGTGAAAAGCAAATTAAATAATTCTTTTTGTGGAGCTATTTTGTGGTGAGTCATTCGAGCAAATAAATAATTCAGGTCATAAGCTAAGTGATTGAACCCAACTATTTTCAAATAGGTTTCTCCACTGTTGAATTCTTTTTTCTCAATTTCTTTTAACACACACAAAAATTTTTCAAGAAGCTTTTTTTCGGTTCCCTCTTCCCATTCAAATATAAACTCGGGCGGTTTTACTTGTTCTGGTTTTGGAGCAGAAGAAGAATGGTAATAATTGTAGGCTATCACTATTACTTTGCTCTTTTCATGAAACGGGTTTAATCCAGACATGTTGTCCTCAGGATCAACAAATGACTCTATATCCAAAAAAAGAAAGCCCATTTTTATCAAATATTTCTTAAAAGAAAACCAATATAAAGCTTGCAAATCCTTCGTCAGAACTGCAGCTAAACCAAACTCAAAACATAGTGTGCTTTTTTAATGATTTTGTCCACAATTTTTAGTAGTGATACTATGTTGATAAAAGATTTAAAACCAAGAAGTGCTTTTGAAGAAATTGTAGTAGAAGTTGTTACTAAAGGAGAACCTAGAGCTTTTGCTTCGGCTAACGGACAAGGAACTGTTTGTAATGCGGCTGTAAAAGATGAGACTGGGGAAGAAGTTTCTCTCACTCTTTGGAACGATGAATACAAAACAGTTAATGATGGAGATAAAATAAAAATAACTAATGGTTGGGTTACTGAATACAAAGGTAAATTACAAATTAGTGCAGGCAGACAAGGAAAACTTGAAGTTTTAAAGTAATTTTTACTTTAAACTTCAGTTCTAATTTTTTTAAACCAAAGTTTTTTTCCTTTCGGTAAAGTTTATATTCTACTAAAGTGTTACTTTTGTTATGAATAGTGGCGCAGAGCTTGAAGGACAATTAAGAGCGGCAATTAAAAAAGCAAAAGAATTGCACTCAAGCGGGCATGAAATGTCTGCTTCTTCTGCGGCTAGAACTGCAGAAGAACTTGCGGTCAGAACCTTCACAGCATATACCAAAGAACAACACCACACAAATGCTGAAAAAGTAATCCGCTTTATGGAGAGAGCCAGAAAAGCAAAAATACCCGGCTTAGACCACGCAGCACCTAGTTTTAAGTCACAAATTGAACGTTTCCGAAAAGAGCGATTTATTAATCTTGCAAGACAGCAGGCGGCACCTGGAACTTCTTTAGGACCAGGGAGTCTCAAAAAATATTTAGTTAGACCTGGGCCAAAGCAAGGACATCATCTTCCAACACACAGAAGATAGATTAAATCAATTTTCTCAAAAATATTTAATACTTTCTTAAGTTACTTTTTGTAAAAAAATCAGGCTTTGGTTATTGTGGGCATGGTGCACTTGCACACATGCTTGAATATTACCAAAATTTTGGATGAAGTTATTTCCTCTTAATTGTTTTCAAAGAGGTTTTTTCTGTTTTAGGTTCTATGCCTAATATTTCTTCAGCAGTTTTCTTCCTGTTTCTACCGAAGTTTGCGTATTTTCTGAACTTGGTCTTAGTCCATGCTTCTGGCTGTTTTGATCTCATTTTTTGTTCTTCAGCCAAGAGCTGTAGTCTTAATTCCTCGTCGACGCCTACGTTTAGTAACACATGACTCATTTGGCTCACCTTTCCAAAGTTTTTAGGAAAATCCCAAAAAATAGCTCCAATAAGTATTGCTGCGGAAGTCATATATAAACCTTTTCAGCCCTATTAAATAGGTTATAATCGTGAATAAAGCCATTTTGACAAAAAAGGAAGCAGAAAAGGCGCTAAATGCACAAAAAGTAGGACATTCTTTTGTTTTATTGAGTTTGGATCTTGGAAAAACCACAGAGAAAGTTTTTTTGAAAGAAAATAAAATAATTATTCGCGATGAAGAGATTTCTGTTAAAGAATTAGAAAAAATAAAGGAAAATACTTGTTATGTTATTGAAGAAAATAAGTTACTTGCAGTAGAACTCTTTTCACAAGAAACTAATCTTTACTATAAATTAAGACCCACTTCAGATTGGCCGACTATTATGCTTTCTTCTGTTCCAATGCACAGATTTATTCACATAGGCCCAAAACTTCATGCAGAATTGATGGTTAAGGAAATATCTCCAGTAAAAGGAAAAGTACTTGATACCTGTTGTGGTTTAGGGTATACTTCTATTCTTGAAGCTCAAAAAGATTGTGAAGAAGTAATTGTTTTCGAGAGGGATGAAAATGTGCTTGAAATTGCAAAGTATAATCCTTACTCAGAAGAACTTTTTACAAACAAAAAAATTAAATTGCATAAACAAGATGTTTTTGAAGGAGTTCAAAAACTCCAAAAAAATTATTTTGATAGAATATTACATGATCCTCCAACAGTTTCTTTTGCAAAAGATCTTTACTCTCCTTTTTTTTATGAAGAACTTCTTAGGATATTAAAACCAAACGGAATTTTATATCATTATTGCCCTAACCCAGGCAAAACAAAGGGAAAAGAATTTTATTTAACAATAATAAAACAACTAACCAAAGTTGGTTTTTCTGAATGCAAATACAACGAAAAATCTAGTGGAATTACTGCAAAAAAATTAATTATAAAAAAATGAGAAGTAGATTAGTTGTTCAAAAAAATTATTTTTTTGCTTTTTTCTTAGGTGCTTCAGCCACTTCTTCTTGTGGTGGAGCTAACTCATCTTCTAGAGTTTTTTCTCCTTTTTCAAGAGCTTTAAATTCGTTCAAATCTTCATCATCAAGACCAAGTTCTTTTAATTTGCTTAAGTGGTCCTCAGTTTTCATCTTAGAAAATTCTTTTTTCCAAGCAACCATGTCTGCAGTTTCTTTCATTTTAGCTCCTTCAGGAGGCTTTTGTGGTTTTCGTAACATACAAATAAATTATCTCTAACGCGCTTTTAAACCTTACTCGCACGAAGGCAAATTTATATAAGTCTAAGAAGTCCTAAATAGAGTGTGAGAATAAAATGCAGGATAATTTAATGGAGCAGTCTCAATCTATTCCAGCGAGTACTCAAAAATCCCTGACTCCCAATCCTTCCACTAATTCGCCACCTATAACTCAAGAAAAAGAAAAAAGGGTATTAAATCCCGAATTTGAAAACTTACTTACTGAAATAAAACAAGAAATTATTGTTGAAGGGTATTCTCCTAAAACTCTGAAAATGTATTTGCTTTATGCAAGAGAAGTTCTTTATGCAATAAACAAACCTGTTGCTACTATTGACAAAAAAGATATTGTTGGTTTTTTAGCTAGAAAAAGAGAAAGTGGTTGTGAAGCAGCCACTCTTGCATTAGTTCACGCTGCAATGGAGTATATGTTCAAAAAACAACTAAAAATGCATATCTTAGAGGACATAAAAATTCCAAAAAAAGCAAAAACATTACCAAAGATTTTAACTAAAGATGAAATTCGAGCGCTCTTCCAAAATACTAAATTTGGAAGAAATAGATTAATGCTTCAATTCATGTATGGGTCGGGTTGTCGTGTTTCTGAAGTAGTAAAAATTAAAGTGCAAGACATGAATCTAAAAGAAAGAATTGCCACTATTCGTGGAGGAAAAGGAAACAAGGATAGAATGATTATTCTTTCAAAGGATTGGATTCATGATTTAAAAAAATATTTAGCAAAGAAAAAAATTCAATCTGAATTTGTTTTTTCAAAGAAAAATGGAAAAAACATTACTACTGATACAGTACAAAGAGTAGTTAGAGTCGCGGCCGCAAAAGCTGGAATAAATAAGCATGTTACCCCTCACTGTTTAAGACACTCTTATGCCACTCACTTACTTGAAGCAGGAACAAATATTAGATACATTCAATCTTTACTGGGTCACAGTAACTTGAACACCACTCAAATTTATACTAATGTTGCAAATGAGCAACTAAAAAAAGTTGTTAGTCCACTAGATAAACTCTGACCCACCCCACACTTCCCTTACTTTTAATAAAAAAAATTTAAGCAAAAAAATGAAAAAATGACAAAGTAGTTAGAATTATAAATTTGAAAAATATACTTTTTTAGTGATTTAATGATAGTTCAATTAACAAAAAGAAAACCAACTTCAGGAATAACTATTGCAAGTAAAGCTGGGCAAAGTTTTCTTAAAACTGGAAAGCAACCAAAAAGAAACCCAGATAGCTGGCATAGTCATTGGAAGCAAATGGGCTTGTTTGCGGTTGATTCTCTTAAGAGAGAAGGAATACACAAACCAACATCAGCACAAATTAGCAAAAAGATTAAAGCAATGCTTAATACAAAAATATAATTAATAAAAATGCAAAGATTATGTAGATATTGGTCTGTTTTTCTTCAAATGGTTTGTTTTTCAAACTTTAAAAAAAATACCAATTTTTCAGAATACATTTATATACTTGGGTGACGTTTGGTGTGTAAGAAAAAGGGAGGATTTATTATGAGTCTACGATTGTCAAAGCTTTTCGGCATGGATGTGTATGATATAGAGGCAGGATATAAAGGAAAGGTGTATGATATAATCATAAACCTAGAAAAAGGTAAATTGGAAACAATTACTACTGAGCCTCTTAAAGTAAAGACTAAGTCTGATGCTAAAAAGATTCTAAGCGAAAAGAGTATTCCTTACAGAAACGTTAAGTCTGTTAAAGACATAATTATTGTTTCAAGTAGAGATGTTCCTTTTGTTGAAGAAACTAAAGAAGAACCAGCAACTGCTTCTTCACAATTAAGATATAAATATTCTAGAAAGTAAGGCCTCCCCTTACTTTCCTATTTTTTTAACCTAACTTTAACCCCTAAATACCCTAAAAAACAAATCTACTCAATTTCCTGGACACTTTTTCCTTTTACCAAAAAATAAGAAAAAAGAAGTTGAGTTATTATATATATTATATAAATAGATAATATGTATATAGTATATACATAAACAAAATTTTTTTTTGTTTTATATAACAATAGTAGTGGAAGTGTTGGGTGTCTGTTGGAGTTGGTAAAATGGCTGTTCGAAGTTACTTTGTTCAATATAGATTTATAATTCCTGATTCAGTTAAACATTCCTCTTATACTTATCAAAAGCTTTTTCGAGCAATTTATGGTTACACCCAAGCAGTGTACAAGGCTTCTGGAAAGACTTATCATTACCATCGAGCAGGAGTATTATCAAACTTTCCTTATCTTAGACCTGGTAAGAATTGTGTTATTATTCCTCAAGCAGCTTTTCAATCTTTACAAGAATTTTTTAAAACAGGTCATAACCCTACCCATAATTGGGAAGAGAAGGGTGAATGGAAGTGTACTTATTTTTTGAATGATAAGGATGTTGCTGAAAAGGATATTATTTTAGCAATTGATAATCTTTTAGCCCGAAAGTTTATTGACGGAGTTGAAGGGCCGGTTAAGTTGCTTTCTGAAATGAAGCGCGCGGTGGAAAAAGGAGCGGACATTAATTACAAATTAATGCTTGTAAAAGAAGCTCAAGGGATAGTTGATCTTGAGTGGTTCAAACAAACCTATTCTCAATCAACCCAACTAACTGAGTTTTATGAGTTGTATAAGAGTCTAAAAACTAATCAAGCTCCAACTCAACCTCAAAACTCTTCTATTTAGTTAGTAATTACCATTTTTTTGGTAATTACTCTTTCTTTTTTAATAATAAAAATTTTTTGAAAAATATTTCTGTATCTGGTGCTAGTTTTTTTTCAGTCGCTAGTTTTAGAACCCCTTTTTCTGAAAGCCATTTTCCTGTGGTATATTCGATTGGGTCAAGTTTAATTTTGCCATCCCAATTTGCCACAAATATTTTTGCATAATAGCCTCCAAAGTGATCTTTATATTCAAAATCAAATAAGTAATCAACTTTTGAGTCAACCCCTAGTTCTTCGAAGAGTTCTCTTTTTGCAGCCGTTTCAAAGGTTTCACCTGCGGTTACTGCCCCTCCAGCCCCAAGTGCCCAAAGAAGAGGAAATATTTTTTTATTTGGGCTTCGTTGTGCTGCCAAGTATTGTTTTTTAGAATTAGTTACTATTGTGAGTGCTGCTTTGAGTTTGTACTTGTTCTTTCGAGCTTCTTTTCGTGAAACAACCCCAATAACTTGGTTATTTTTATCCAAAAACTCACACATTTCTTCCAAAAAAATCACTTAAAACAGTCATTAAATCAACTACAATGGCTTAAATAACCAAAATAAATTATTTTGTTGGGTTCAAAATATGTCCAGGAAATTGAGTTAAAGCATAATTCAATTTTCCTAAACATAAATAAAAATAAATCCAATTTAAGCTGTTTGGCCTTGTTGAGCACTAGTTTGAACTGCTTGTTCAATTTTCTCCTCTTTTTGAGCTTCTTTCTCTTCTTTATCAAGCTTAATTAGTAAATCTTTCTTTCTCCACTTGCGTTTTCCGCCTATATTGTTAGTCTCAATAAGTCCAATATCAACCATTGTCTTTAGGTAGGGGTAGAGACTTCGTTCATTCTCGTAATCTATCTGAAACAGGTCAAATATGCGTCTTCTCACTTCGTCCATAGTGGCCCATTCATCGAAGCGTATTACGCTAGCTAAGTGAAAAGCTTGGGTGTGTTCGTTAAACTGGAGGAAGTCCCAGATTGATCTTACCTCAAAGGCTTTCTTGCTTGTGCTCACTGGTGCACTTTCAACTACCTTTTGTTGTACTTGGGCCTTTATTCCAAGCATCTGTCTAATAAAATCAAGTATTCCCATCATTACCAAACCTTTTTTAGTCATTAATATAATGACCGTAATGATTTAAAAACCTTACTGTAATGAGAACTCATTAACCTCATTACCTGTCATTACTGGTAATTACTCAGTTTACTATTGATTATCCTGTGTGCTCGCTATTTTGCTGTTTTTAGTTGTGTTTTTACTCTAGTGAGTGGCTTCTATTTGGTATGTTTTCTTTGTTGTGTTGTAATTACCAGATTTTGGCTTGAGTGAGTGGGCTATTTTTAGTCATTTTTGGGCTAATTAGGTTTTTCTAAAAATAAGCTTTTTTGTTAGTACAAACAAAAAGCAGTAAAATTCGTTTAATGTCGTAAAATTAGATTTCATTAAATTTGGATTAATAGCGGAAGCGTTGGGGGTTATTTTTGTAGAAAAAGACCGTTAACTCTCACATAGCGGGGAAAGGATTTGAACCTTCGACCTTCGGGTTATGAGCCCGACGAGCACTCCAGGCTGCTCTACCCCGCTAGAATAAGGAAAATTAACGGCTGTTTTGAGTTAAAAAAACCAGTTTTAGTCTTTTCAACGCCAATTATTCGTTAATTGCCTTTAAATCTAATAAAAAAGCCATTTTGGCTTTCTGTAACTTTAAATCTTCCCTCTAAAATATGTCCAATTTTTTGTGTTATTTCACTATTTTGTTCAATAATACTATCTCTAGTTCTATCTTCTTTATTCTTCCTTCGAGTTCTTTCTGCATCTGGGGGTCATTAGCGGAAGTCATACTTCCTCCACATGTTGGGCAGAGAAAGTTATATTCTGCTGCTATTTCAAACACTTCCCTATGATTACACTTATTACAATCAAAGAAACTGTAATCTGCTTCCAGGTTCTTCTTTTTGGTCAATTTTTCCAAGTTTTCCTTTTGCTGTTCATTGATTATGTCAGCAATCCTGTCTTTTTTAATCTCCCAAGTATAATTATACCAGCCCGTCTTTTGATTTCTACTCTTCTGGTAACACGCTATTCCCCTAAAGTGTAACTTGTTTAATATTGCTCTGATCTCTGTTACTTTTTTCTTCATTTTCTTTGATA
>JBAYJX010000038.1:0-11208 GCA_041664905.1 archaeon
AAGGACCACAAAAGACAGATTTGAAGAAAAAAAGTTCACTCAAAAGAATAGATGAAAAAGTGCTAAGCGAAATATTACGAAAATAAAAACAAGAAAATACAAAGAAGCCCTAAGAATTATGACTTTAATTGAAAAAAAGTGCTGGCCAAAATATTTTCAAGCAATTCTTAATGGAGACAAAACTTTTGAATTAAGACTTGCTGATTTTGAATGCAACAACGGCGATACTTTACTTCTTCGCGAGTGGAACCCAAATACAAAACAATACACAGGAAGAGAACTCAAAAAAGAAGTAACCCAGATTGTTAAAACAAAAGAAATTTCTTTTTTCACAAAAGAAGAAATTGAAAAATATGGCTTCCAAGTAATTGGATTCAAATAACTAAATCATTTTTGAGGCCCCTTTACGCATACGCCTAAAACACTTTCGATGAAAGAATTGTCCACCCCACTTTTTATCAGTTGGGCCTTTACCACACAAAGAACAAGCTTCTTGATATTTTGCTTCGCCTTCGTTAGATTCAGTTGAATCTTCTTTCTTTTCTTCTTTTTTTCCAAATAATTCCAAACCCATAAAATCAACCTCAAAAAATATTTACCAAAATACATGTCCGAGAAATAGTGTTCTCTATTTCTCCATTTCAAGCCCCAACATAGCAATTGCCTTTTTCATTGTTTGTTTCATGTTCTTGTGAGTAAGCTTTTTTACCGCTTCGCCAGGAAAACACCACTTAAAATCATCATGTTCAATTACTTTTTTCCCATCCTTAATTGATTGATTCTCAAAAGTAATTCTATTATTACTTGAAACCCTAACAAGATAATTCTGAATAAAACTCTTTACCCCTCTCGCATTATCAAAATAACTTAATTCATCAATCTTCCCAACAAGCTCAAGCTTGGGAATACCAGTTTCTTCAAACAATTCACGCTGCATAGCAACAAAAACATCTTCCCCATCTTTAATATGCCCTTTAGGAAACTCCCACCCCTTCCAGTGAAGCACTCTGTGCAAAAGAAGAAATTTTTCCCCATCAAAAACCACCAAACCAACAATATTCCTAGGCTTAGCAATAACCCCAATAGAAGGTTTATGTGAAACACCACGCTTGACTGACTCATCAGGATACATACTAACAACAATAAACGGAATTAAAGTAATAAAAAACTTTCTAAATCACCCCCCAACCACACCATTAAATACTTCAAAACCACAGCTATAATATGGCAACAAAAAAAAGCAAGTCAGCTAAAGAGATTAAGTCTGTAAAAAAAACAGTTAAACTAGAAAATAAAAAACTTGACAAAAGTATTCTCTTTTCAATTGCATTTGTAATAAGCGCAGTTGCACTAAGCATTTTATTTTACAATTCCCTCCCCCAAATAATTACCACCCATTGGGGAATAAATGGAGAAGCAAATGGCTTTATGGACAAAACAACAGGACTAACACTAGTACCCTTATTAATGATAATAATCGGGTTAGTACTTTATTTTATTCCAAAACTTGATCCATTAAAAGAAAATATTTTGGATTTTAGAAAAGATTACAACAAGTTTATTGCAGTAATAATGGGTTTTATGCTCTACATACACGCAATAACACTAGGAATAAATCTTGGATTAAATATTAACATTGGACAAGTATTATCACCAGCTTTTGCTGCCCTAATTTATTTTACAGGGAGTATGATAAGCAAAGCAAAGAGAAATTACTTTATTGGAATACGTACACCTTGGACACTAAGCAATGACAAAGTATGGGCGAGTACCCACACTATAGGAGGAAAATTATTCAAAGGCGCAGGAATACTTTGCCTAACAGGATTATTATTTCCGGATTTTGCATTCTTCTTCATCTTAGCCCCAATAATAATTGCATCAATTTGGGCCATTGTTTATTCTTATAAAGAATACGCTGCATTAAAAAAATAGTGAAGTGCCAAATGTCCAAGGTTTATTTTAAACCAATTAATTCTTATTCAAAAACTCAAGAGATAACTCTTGCGGCGCGAGAACTCCTAGAAAAAATTCAAACCGAAGAAAAAGTACTTGATTTTAGCGAGATTGTTCCACTAAAAGTTCATTTTGGAGAAAACAACTGTACTACTTACATTCACCCAAAAAACTTTGAGGGAATAATTTCTTATTTAAAAGAAAATAATGCAAAAAGTTGTTTTATTGAAACAAATGTATTATACAAAGGGAAAAGAACAACTAAAAAAAGTCACACTGACTTAGCAAAAGAACACGGATTCACTCAACTACCAATAGTAATTGCTGACGGAGAAATGGGAGAAGAATATGAACTTGTTAATGGATTAGACAAAGCAAAACACTTTAAACAATGCAAAATCGGAAAAGAAATTGCTAACAAAAAACAACTACTTGTACTCGCTCACTTCAAAGGCCACATGCTTGCAGGATTTGGAGCAGCAATAAAACAATTATCCATGGGTTGCGCAGCACGAGGAGGAAAACTTGATATGCACGCTCAATCAAAACCCCTACTTAATCCACTTGCATGCAAAAAATGCCATACTTGTTCAAAAAATTGCCCGACCAACGCATGCATAATTGATACACTAATACCGCACATTGATTATTCAAAATGCATTGGATGCGCGAAGTGCATTGCAGTATGTCCATACAATGCAATGAAAGTAAACTGGGCAAGTACACTCCCAAGTGAATTTTATGAAAAACTTGCTGAATATGCATTCGCCGCACAAAAAGACAAAAAAGTAATTTACATTAACTTTGTTTTCAATATAACAAAAGAATGCGATTGTCACGGGGAAAAACAAGTCCCAATCGCAAAAGATATTGGGGTTTTAGCATCAGTCGACCCAGTCGCACTTGACAAAGCATGCATAGATATAGTTAGAAAAAGCGAAGGAAAAAAACTTTTTAGCGGAGACCATACTTTTGATTATGCAGAAAAAATCGGATTAGGACACCAAAAATATGAACTAATTCAACTATAAAAAATTCTTTCAAAAAATAAGCTAACTCACACACTAGATAATGTTTATTAATTAAGAAACCATTTTCTATTAATGCAAAAAAAGCACGCCCCAAAAGAAAGTACTAAAACAGTTAAAACTTTTGCACTAGCATCACTATTCAATGATCTTGGGGCAAACATGATTTACCCGATTTGGCCACTTTTTTTAACCACAGTACTTGGGGCAAACATGTCAATCCTAGGACTAGTTGATGGAATAGGAGACGCACTAGTTTCACTCTCACAAGCTGCTTCAGGATACGCATCAGATCGACTGAAAAAAAGAAAAATATTTATTTGGCTAGGCTATCTCCTAGGAGCATTATCAAGAATTGGTTATGCAATAACCACTACTTGGCCGCTAGTAATACCTTTTAGAATACTTGACAGAGCAGGAAAAATACGCGACTCCCCAAGAGATGCAATTGTTGCTGAAGAATCAAACGAACAAAATAGAGGAAAAAACTTTGGAATACTAAAAGGAATGGATAAACTAGGAGGAGTATTTGGAATAATTTTATGCATATTATTAGTAAATTTTTTAGGGTACCAAACCCTGTTTATGATTGCCGCAATACCGTCAATTTTGAGTGCAGTACTTGTTTATTTTATTATAAAAGAAAAAAAACAAACAAAAATAAAACTCTATAAAGGAATACAAATTAGTAACCTTACCCATAATTATCGGCTCTTTCTTGGATTAAACGCAATATTTGCATTAGGATCATTTAGTTATTCATTTCTTTTAATATTTGCAAATAAATCAGGTTACCAAACTTCATTTATCCCAATACTGTATCTACTCTACATTGCAATCGCAGCAATATTTTCAACAGGTTTCGGCAAATTATGTGACAAAATTGGTAGAAAAAAAGTAATGGGAATTGCATTACTTTTTTGGGCAGCAACATGCATAACATTCATTATTTCAAATTCTTGGTGGGCAATAATATTAACATTTATACTTTACGGATTCCACCATGCAGCACTCGGCCCAGCACAAACAACATTTGTTTCTGAACTCTCACCAAAAAAATTCAGGGCAAGCGCACTAGGAGGATTTCAGATGATAATAGGATTATGCGCTTTACCCGCATCACTTATCGCAGGAATATTATGGGATTCTTTTGGACAAACAAGCCCATTTATCCTATCCTTATTACTCACAATTATCTCAATAACTTTGCTTATTTTTGTAAAAGAAACAAAAAAATAACCAAGTTTATGAAGGAAAAACCCTAAACCGATAGATTCAAATACCCTAAAAACTTTATCATAATGATATTATGAGCTTCTTCACAAAAAACAAAATAAGCCCACACAGGCTAAGACAAATAGCGGAAATACTTGCAAAATATGGGTTTGAATACATTGCAGAGAGAACAAATTTAAAGAAAAAAGTTCCTTTTCAAAAAAATAAATCTATTGAAATTGTAAAAATCTACAACCCTTATGAAAGAGCCAGAATGGTTTTAGAAGATTTAGGGCCAACTTTTGTTAAATTTGGTCAAATTTTAAGCACAAGACCAGATTTAGTTGGGGAAAAACTTTCCCAAGAATTATCAAAATTACAAGATGCAGTAAGACCTTTTACTTATGAAGAAGTTGAACAAGAAATAAAATTAGAATTAGGAAAACCAATAAACGAAATATTTCGTAGCTTTGAACACACCCCTCTCGCATCAGCATCAGTTGCACAAGTTCACAAAGCAATAACAAAAAAAGGAAAACAAGTTGTTGTAAAAGTACAAAGACCAGGAATTGAACCAATAATTAAACAAGATTTACAAATAATGCATTACTTAGCAGCACTTGCACAAAGACACAACCCAGCTTGGGAACACTATAGATTACCCGAAATAGTGGAAGAATTCGAGAGAAGTATTTCAAAAGAACTTAACTTTGAACTCGAAGGAAAAAACATAATGCGCTTTGCGGAAATGTATAAGGATGATAAAAATATTATAATCCCCGAATATATCCCAAAATATTCTTCAAAAAGAATTCTTACAATGAGTTTTATTGACGGGGTCCCACTTACTTCAATAATTGAAGGAAGTGCAAAAAAAGATTGTAATAAACAATTAATAGCAAAAATAGCTGCCGAAGCCTACTTTAAACAAGTACTTGTAAACGGATTCTTTCATGCAGATTTACACCCCGGAAACATCTTAATTCTTGATGAAAACAAAATTGCTTTTGTAGACTTTGGAATTGTTGGATGGATTGAAGAAGACAGTATAAATGATCTTTCAAAATTATTCATAAATCTAATTGATTGCGATGTTAAAAACATAATAAACCAACTATCTGCAATGAACTTAATTGATGAAGAAATTGATCTCGAAAATTTAAAAATAGATATATCAGATTTAATGGAAAGTTATTATGGACTAGACCTTAAAGAAATAAAACTGGGGGAAACCGCAACACAACTAATGCTACTACTAACAAAATACAATATAAAAATTCCCAAAGAATACACAATGTTAAGCAGATCACTGCTTTTAGTTGAAGGTTCAGCAACAAAACTTGACCCAACATTTAATGCAGTAGAAGTATTCCAACCCTATGCTAGAAAACTTGCTGCCCAAAAATTAAACCCCCTAAGACTAATTGACAAAATGAAAACAGAAATACTTGAGCTTGAAGGACTAACAAGAACAATTCCCAGAATTGTAAGAAATATTTTAAGCAAAATTGAAGGGGGAAAAATAAAATTGGAATTTGAACACAAAAACCTCGATATATTTGCTCATGAACTAGATCACATAACAAACCAAATAGTTTTAGCCCTAGTACTAGCCGCACTAATAATAGGTTCATCGGTTGCAATGCTTGCAAACAGTAGTTTAAATTTAAGTTGGCTCCCAGTATTAACAGTAACATTATTTATGGGAAGCGCCATACTAGGGTTTGTATTAGCAATAGGTTCATTAAAAAAATTATTCAAATAGGTGAGGTGGAAAAATGAGTAAAGAACAGAAGAAAACAAGTATTAATCAAAAAGAAATAGACCAAATGGTTAAACAAGCAACCACACTTGGTTTAGGGCTAGCAATAATAAGTAAAGAAGCGTTGGAAAAAACAATCAAAAGAGTAAGTAAAAAACAAGATGTAACCGAACGCGAAGCAAAGTCGGCAGTATCAAATCTAGTTGCTGAATCAAAAAAGAAAGAAAAACAACTAGAAGACAAAGTAAGAGCTGCAGTAAACAAAGTCAAAGAAAAAAGCCCAATCATAACAAAAAAAGAAGCTGAAAAACTACGAAAAGAAATTTTAGGTCTCAAAGCAAAACTAAAGAAAAAATAAATTATTCTACTTTGGCGCTCTAACACGGGCGCCACTTTTTTTCTTTTTAAAAAAATGGCAATGAATTTTTAAATTTAAAAAATCCAGTTAACTGACTTATTAATTAAAGTCCTTGTTTTTTTAATCTAAATTTAAATAATACAACTACACAACTCAAAATAACAATTACCACAAAGATAAAAAACAAATAACTTATAGTCGATTCTTTTCCCGCCAATCCATTTTGTGCAATGGCAAATTCTTTGTTTAAGCATGCCCCCGAGTAACATGCTTTGCCTTCGCCACAAAAAGCATTGTTGTCATAAGAAAAAACGCATTTGCCTAAAGAACAGGAATCAAAAGTACAAGGGTTATTATCATCGCAGGTTATTTTTTCACAAACATTAATTTCCTGAACAGTGCTTTCTAACAACGCACTTGGGGCAGGCACACTACTAAAAAAAGCATTTGCATCACTTACTTTATTTTTCTCGCTTAACCCACTAACGGAATAGTAAAAATTTTTATCCTCGCCAGGGGCCAGTTCTTTAATTACCCATTCAATAGTCGGGTCTGTTTGGAGTATTCTAAAAAGAGATTGTTCAATTATGAGTTTATTAATATCAAAAGCCACTTCTTTTGGAATCCTCTCAACAACATGAACATTCCTTAGGGCTCTTCCAGAAACATTCTTAACGTTTACAACAAAACTAAATACAGTGCTATCCGAATAAACAGACCCACCCCAGTTTATTCTCCTATTTGTTTGAACTTCATCCAGAAAAGCAAGTCTAAGCCCACTAAAAAAAGAAGAATTAAGACCCAAAATGCTTGAGCCTAATGTGGACGAAGTTAATGAAACAATAATACTTGATAAATCAAAACCACTAGTTTTAATCCAAAAAAAAGATTCTACAGGATTAACTAAAACAGTGATATTGGAGTCGCCCGAAAAATTATATGAATCTATTGCTTTCACACTAAGTACATGTGACCCAATTGATAAATTTGAAAACAAATAAGAAAGATTTAAGCCATTATCAATCCAGTTTGAATCATCAATCTTCACCCAGTATTTGACAACATCATTATCCAAATCAGAAGAAGAGTAAATAATATTAAATGAAGTTAAGGTAGTTGAAGAATTATTTGGAGGGACGCTTATTGAAACTGTTGGCGCAGAAGGAAAATAAACACCAAGTTCGACGTTATAATCTGCACTAGTGGCTATAGCGGCAGAGTAATCCGAAGAAATAAAATTAGTGTCAAACACTGGAGAAGTCGCATTTGATCCCAAATCACTGCTAATTACAAGGTTCAAATCATAATTTCCGTCAGAAGCACTAAAAGCCATCACAGCAATTGACAAAAAGAGCAACAAAGAGCAAAGAAACAATTTTCTCATAAATACAAAAACCCTTATTTAAATCAACAATCTCTTAACTACAACTAAAAATTCCCGCGTTTGTTACACCACAATTCCATACAGCTCCATTAGGCGAAGTCATCAAAATATTTCCATCTTGTTTTATTTTAGTTTTTGCCCCTATATTCATGTCCCCTGCAAAAACACTGTTGCCATTATACAAACTATCAAAAAATGTGTATTCTGTTGCCGTTAAGTGCTTATAGTCTCCGACATTTAACCCCGCAAGGTCATTATGCAGTGTGGCTATCGGAGAATCAAAATGAGTAAAGTTCCGTGTTCCCCCATAATACAAAGTAATGTTTCTTGAAACACCCGCATCCGTAACAGCAAACAAAGCAAGAACTAATCTATCAGTATCATTTAATCCAATAAACGCTGGTTGCACAGTAGTCACTTGGTAAAGCGCAGGTGTTGAACCAGTAATGTCAGAAGTTGTATTGTCAAATAAATAATAATAAATCGCATCTAATGAAACATTAGAAACATTTACAAACGCAGAATCAGTAAGTGTTACAGTAACAACGCTTGAAGAAGTGAACCCTGAAATCCAAGCAGTTTGTGTAGGTGTTTCAATTAAACTAGCCTTTAATCTACTTGCGTTAGCATCACTTGCAACAAAAGGTGAACCCCCAGTAACAGTAAATGTACGAGTTAATCCCGCCCCAGTAAAAGTCCCAGTCATCCCGTTTTGAGCAACTCTTTTATTTATACGAAAATTAATTGTATTAATTCCTGCATTGTTGCTTGTTGCACCATATATATTAAAAGTCCAAGTTCCTGCAGGAATAGTTGATCTTCCAAGTGGACCAGAAACAAATCTCTCAAAAAAAAACCGGAGAAGTCGCAGAAGTGGTTGCTTTCACATTAGCGGTTTCTGCATAACTTGAAGGAGAAATGGACAGAGTAAAATTATCAGCTAAAGAAGAAGTTATATCCAAAAAGAAACTACTCGCAGAACCTACTGAACTAGTTGGTTGAGCTGAAACCCACGCCGTACCATTCCACATTAACTGATCTCCTGAAACAGGAGCCGAAGCTAAAACATCAGCTAAAGAATCCAAATTAGAATCAATTGGCAAATATCTTAAACTTCCCCAAGAATTAACATCAGCTTGTCGAGCAAAAAATCCAAGATTTGTATCGACTACGGATTTTGAATAATAATTACCAAGATTTAAATCTACTTGGGATTTAGTGTAATAAGTTGACTTCAAATTTGTGTCCAGTAAATTCCAACTTGTCTCCCAATTAGTATCAAGCGCCGAAATTACCCCATTAAAATCAATTCTTATTGTACTACCGCTAGCACTTACATTAATGTCATCCGAACCAATTACATTAAGTGGGCTTGAAAAAGTAGAGGGAGAAATAGTTCCATTAGTTGTATTTACCGCTGACCACACCCCGCTAATAGAAGTTAGATTTGAGTGTTCGCTATTTGTCAAATGATATTCTTCTGTGCCATTTCCGCCTTGTACGTTCTGAAGATCATTATGGTTTCTTGTAACAATATCAGTAAGATTACTCCCTGCCTTATTTATGTAAGACCAAAGTACTGCGCCTAATGGAAGAACTATGCTTGTAAGATTAGCATCACCATAAAATGTTCCTCCAAAAAAGTTTTTCCAGCGCATATCCTCATGCCCAATATCAAACGTCAAGTCAAGCGAAGGAATATCATCGCCCGCAACATTTTGGTCAGACACATTTGTTGTAGTTAACTGATTAAAAATATTTATATTATACGCTGAAAGATTACCGTCAATTATCTGAACCCCATGAGGAGTCCCCCCGTTGAAATTAAATAATCCATTTAAATCCCAGTTAGCTAATATTGTATCAGAACCAGTTTTTTTCGCATAAAGAGTATTAGCATCGGTTCCTTTCACGAAAAGATTGTTAGCATCATTTTGAGTGTAAAAAATATCATTAGCATCCGATTTCTGAACATACAAACTATTTCCATCAACTCTATTCAAATAAACCGAATTAAAATCAGAATCAAAAATTAAGTCACTAAGAATTGCCCCAACTTTTGAAATCTTGGACCACGCTATTGCGGCAGAAGAATTTACTTTTGAATCAGTAATAGCACTATTTGCAATTTTTGCAAGAGTAATTGAAGAATCCGCTATTGCCGAACTCTGTATCGGTCCGTGAGATGACTCAAATTGTTTTCTATCATTACCCCCAAAATTCAAGTCACTTCCATTCACTTTCAAATCAAGATAATAATAAGCCCCATAATTAAAATCAAGCAAAGTTACTTCCCCCAAAACTATATCAAATATACCGCTGTGAATCGCACTAACAAAATCAGTGCCCGAATCATAAACTAAATTACCCCCAGAATTTGCATCATATATTAATGCTTGAACATCCCCAGTTTGAAGAACAACTCCACCACTAGTAGCCCTACCATGCAACGCCATTAATTGCTGCACCGCAAAAACATCAGAACAAATAAATAGTACAAATAAAAGTACTATTATTTCAAAAAAACTTGACCTCAAAAAAAACACCAATGTCTTTAATTACTCTAAAATATACATTTTTGGGGGTTAAAATACTTTTGGCACCAAAAGTTACTCAAAAACTAATTACTTTAAAGTGTGTTTATTTGAGAAAAATATAACTAGCCCCTCCCAGATTCGAACTGGGGTATCAGGCTTCAAAGGCCTGCATCCTTAGCCGCTAGACGAAGGGGCTGTACTTTAGCCCCAAGTCCTTTTTTCCCGAGGCTTTTGCTTTGCAAAAGGCTCAGACGAAGGGGCTTTACAAAAGAATTGAATATCTTAAGATTTAAATGCCTGCCGAATGACCAAAAAATGCATCAGCGGGATGAATTTCTTTCAATCTTAGAATTAGAAAATAACTTAACAAACGAACTTAACTCTGCCAGGGTAACTAAATAAAAATTATATCGCTCTCCCTGTACAACTTGCAGTAGCGATATGAATAACACCTAACTGATTATACTCGATTGTTACTGTCCCATTATAGATCCTGCCGGGACTTATTCCAATATTTGTAGCGGTCAAAGTATTTTCGCCTGTAGAACCAAAGATTGTTGGCTGGTTGGTTATTCCTGCCCCCGAATTAAAATCTCCTCCAAAAATATATTTAACCCCATTAATTGGTACGCCCGAATCATTTTTGATTTTTAAAATTAAAGTGTCTGCAATAACCCCATGATCAACATAACCAATTGCGCCCGAATCCGGATTCATAACACAAGTCAATACTTTAGTTGAAGGGGCGAATAATAGAACTAAGGCCGAAATAATAAGTACAACCCCGATTAAAACCCATCCAGAAGTCATAAAGTATTTCAAATAAGTTTGTATTTTTGAGCCCATGTCTTTTCATACCCACATTTAAGTTAAAAACACTAACACTAAAATGATTTCCTCCTTTAAAAAGATTTCCCCCAACTTTTTAAATTGCTTAACAAAGGCAATGTACCCCCCCTCCCTGCTCA
>JBAYJX010000039.1:0-10687 GCA_041664905.1 archaeon
TAAAACAGGTGCTTTCTTTTCCCCCTTTGCCTTTTCTTGCCTTACCTATTAAGAAATCGGGGTGATAACCCGATAATATAGCCGCCTAACTTATATAAAAAACTAACCGTTACAAAAACTAAACCCCCTGCCGCATAAAACTTTACAAAATTATAAAATGCTTATTTAAAGCACGTCTTGTCACAAATATTACGTCCTTTTTTGATAATTAACTCTTAAAAATTACAAAAAATATTAAGTCACTTGACGAAATTTTGTTAAGGTTTTTAAGCAAAAAATGAAAAAAGTTATCATGAACCAAGATACAGGTTTTGAATTTGCCCATATTGAATACTCTAAGAAATTAAGTGAATGTACTAGTGGAGAAATAGTTGCTCAAAAAGATAATCGAATGCTCTTGATAAAAGCGCCAGAGCTAACTGAAAAAGAACATAACTTTTTTTCCCGAGCTCTCGAAGAAATGAAAAAGTCAACTAAAGTAATTCATACTAAAGGCGACGTGTATTTTTTTCTAAAGGAATATTGTCTTGAAAACATGATTCTTTTGAACAAAGAACAACGAGAAAAAATACTTTGTTTACTTGAATGGGAATCCTTGGGAGAAAGTATTCTCACACCACTTCTTGCAGATACAGAGTTTGAAGAAATAGTAATCAATGGCCCAAAAAAACCAATAATTGTTTATCATCAAACTTTTGGGTGGCTTACAACAAATGCAGAATTTACTAATGAAGATAAAATTAGAACAATAATAAACAAAATGGCAGCGCCACTAGGAAGACAACTTTCATATCACTCACCAATGCTTAACGCCGTACTCAAAGATGGATCAAGATTAAATGCCTCAATGAACCCAATAGCATTCAGTGGAATTAATGCAACTATAAGAAAATTTAAAGAAAACCCCTTAACACCAATTGATATAATTGAATTTGGGACAATTAGCGAAGAAGCAACTGCTTTTCTTTGGATGAGTATGCAAACATCTTGTTCAATCCTTATTTGTGGAAACACTGGTTCGGGAAAAACTACCACACTTAACACACTATTTTGTTTTTTACCAAAAGAAGAAAGAATTATTTCAGCAGAAGAAACTCCCGAACTCCTCTTACCCCAAAATCATATTGTAAAACTTAATACTGCCGAACAACTAAACATCTCACTCAACTCCTTAATTGACAATACTTTTAGAATGCGGCCTGATAGAGTAATTGTTGGGGAAATTAGAAACAAAGAAGAAGCTCAAGCGTTTGTTAACACAATGCTTGCAGGACAAGCCAGAGGAAGTTATGCTACTTTTCACGCAGAAAGCGCAGAAGAAGCATTACAGAGATTAAAATCATTTGGGATAGAAGAACAAACCTTAGCTTCGCTTGATCTTATTATTGTACAAAAACGATTAAATAAGATTGACAAAACAGGAGCAAGGAGAGAAGAGAGAAAAATAACTCAAATTTGTGAGATTGAGAAAAAAAAGAACAAAATTATTCCAAAAAACCTATTTCTTTACGAACACGAAACTAAAACCCTTAACAAAGTAGGTGAGTCTGATAGAGTACTAGAAAAAATGACTCGAACTTTTTCTTGCAACAAAAGAGACATTATACAAAGCATGAAGAAAAAGGAAGAGATTTTGAAAAAATTAAAAGGAAAAGTTACTTTCAAAGAGTTTTTTGAACTCGCGGAAAGAGAAAGTGAGTAGTACAAAACACTAAATATTGGACACTGGTGAATAATCAAATGAAAAAAGAAAATATGAAAGAAATCCTAAACAAAGCACAAATTGTCTCAAACTCATCAATTCTTGAAAAATTCTTGAAGAAAAAAACTCAAATGAGAGAAAAAGAACTAGAAAAACACAAATCAAACTCACTCAAGTTAAGCATTTTTTTAGGATTATTCATTTGGCTAGGGGCAGGAGTATTAACAAAAAACATCATTCTCTCAGCAGGAATTGCACTTTTGCTCTCACTAGTTCTTTTCTTACTACTATTACAAGCCCCTCTTGCAAAAAAGAAAGCCTACTCTAGCAAAGTAGAAGCTGATTTGCCATTATTTCTAATGAGACTTGCAACTGAAATAAAGATAGGCAAAAACTTTTCCAAAGCCATTAATGATTCGTGCAAAGAAGAAAGCTTTGCCTCTAAAGAATTCAAAATTGTTTTAAATGATATGCAAAAAGGATGCAGCTTTCAAGAAGCCTTACAAGGAATGAACGAAAGACTTGATTCGGCGAACATACGAAGAACTGCAAGCAATTTGAGTAATCTTAGTATCCAAGGAACAAAAGATGTCTCCGGCCTAAAAAAACTTGCCCAAGAACTATTGTTCAAGCAACGGATTGAAAGCAAAGAATTTTCAGGAAAAATGGTTGTTTACGCACTCGTTTTTATTGCAGTATCTGCAATTGTACCCGCAATGTTTCAAAGCTTTGTATTAATCGGCTCTTATTTTATGAAACTCTCATTTACCGCAACCCAAATATTTCTAATAAGCGTGATTTTGTTTCCGATAGTAGATTTAGCAATTCTTTTAATGATTGACAAAAAAACACCAATATTTCTCAAACAATAAAAAGGGGTTAGAGAGATGGATGCAGTAGTTTTGTTCAAAAATATAATAACTCACTTTGTCGAGCAAAAAAAAATAATTAACTTTGAGTCAAAACTAATCCTAAACAACTCAAAAATGAAAACTCTACAAGGTTACTTGAATTGGAGTATTGTTGAAGGAATCCTACTAATGGTACTTTTTATGGTTGGATTAGCCCAAATATTTTCATTACAAACCAAACTCGACCTTTTACTATTGGGATCTATCACTGGTTTTGTTACCCCTTTTTTTATAAATTACCTCTTTATTGATATTCTTTTTGAGAAAAGGAAAAGACAAAAAGAAGAACTGCTTAGTGATGTTTTACTTGAAGCTAGTGTGTTTTGCGACGAGAGTTCAATTAATCAAACAATTAAACGTCTCTCTGAACAAGATTTTCCTCTTCTTACCCAGGATTTTAAACGAGCATACAATGAAATAAATAATGGGGCAAGTGCAGAAGAAGCCCTAACTCACTTAAAAGAACTTAACCAAAGCGCAACCTATTCAAGAGTAATTGATTTGTTTTTGCAAGGATACAAAAGCGGAGCAAAAATATCTGAACTATTAAAAGAAACTGCCGAGGATTTACTTGAAACTAAAGCAATAATTAAAGAAAGACAAGCAGTAATGCTTGTAACAAAATACACTCTTCTACTCGCATCAGGACTAATTGTACCCGCAATTTTGGGTTCAATTATTGGGCTTGTATCTGGATTAAATTTTGATTCCTTAGGAGAACTATCATTTGGAATTAGCTCAACTGAAAGAAAAGTACTTTTTAATAGCGCAATAGGAGGAACAACAATTTACTTATTTGAATATGCTGCGATAAGTGCTTTCTTTCTTGCCCAACAAGAGGGAAACAAAAAGAATTTTTGGATTTATGGGGCTATTCTCACCCCAATTGCTGCAGGAATATTTTTTCTCGCAAAATCACTAAACTAACTAATTCTTTTGTACAAGATAGAAAAAGTTTATTAATGTAAAAGCATTTGTATTAGTGTGATTTTATGCCTGAAAAACAAAAACTAATTAACATAATTGAAACTACAAATACTCCCCTCAAAGGATTTACTTTTATTGAAGGATTTCCTGACCTTGGGTTAGCAGGCACAATTGGTTCAAGATACCTTGTTGAAAAATTAAAATTTGAACAAATTGGTTACATTGAGTCAAAAGCATTTATGCCAACAATAAGAATTGAGAATGGTTTGCCTATCCACCCAGTAAGACTTTATGCTAACAAAAAAAGTAAAGTTGCAATTGTTCTTGCTGAACAAATAATTGATAATGTAATTGCCGCAGTGATGGCCGAAGAACTAGTTTTGTGGATAAAGAAAAAAGGAATTACTAGAGTAATCTCTACTTCAGGCGTACGAATCCCTGATGGAGAAAGCGTTTATGCTTTTGCAAGCAATGAGAGGTCCAAGAAAATTATTAAAGATAATAAAATTCAAATGATTGAAAACGGAGTAACTTCAGGAGTTACTGCCTTACTAATGCTTTACCTTAAAGACAACAATGTTGAAGCTTTCTGCATTTTGGGTAACGCTAAAAGCAGTGCGGATTACAATGCGGCTGCTGAAGTAGTGAAAACCATTTGCAAACTAACAAAAATGACTCTTGATGTTAAGCCACTACTAAATGAAGCAAAGTTACTCGAACAAACAATCATCCAACACTTAAAATCAGTTGAAGACAATAAAGATGCAAAGCCAGAAAGCGCACCAATGTATGCTTAAAATTTGGTTAGATTTCTTGGCTTTAGCTAACTTCAATACATTAACTAATAAAGAAAAAGTTTCGACACTTTTCCGAACCACAAGCACAAGGCAGTAAATTATTTTTTTCTTCTGTTAAGTAATAATCAACAGTAATTTCTTCCCCTGCTTTAATTTCTCGCTTTGATTTTAAAACAACTCTATTTTGCCCAAATACTAATTCTGAATTTGCTTCGCATGAATGATTAATCCAATTTAGTACTTGTTCATCTGAAACATACAAGTTTTGAGCAATCCTTGCACAACGTGGAGATGAAGAATTTCGTAGATCAGTCATTGGAACAAGGTAAAACTCCCTATTTGCAGGAACCTCAGTTTTAGTAAAAATTCCAACCCCGTGAATTTTACTAGGTTGTTTTATTAGAACAACCCCATCCAAAAACTTCTTTTTTGAATCGATAAACTTATCAGAAAACAAAATCTCGTCAGTTAGTTCAAATTTCCTTTCAAGCATAAGACAACAAGGAATGAAAGTTGTTAAAGAACTTTGGGTTTAGAAAAAAGCTTTATTAAAATACTCTAATTTAAGTGTTAGTATTTTCTTTTTTTCTTTCTTGTTTGTCCTTGTGTTAGCATGAATGAAATTAATAAGAATAAGGAAATAAATATTGCCATTCCTGCTAGTGTTTCTGGCATTGAGGGCAAACTAAATCCTGGAGAATTATTTCCGCTTGTGTTGAATGTGATTTTGTTTTCTGGTACCCCTGTTACGTTTCCTTTTGAGTCAGCACCAAACCAGGCCCCATTATCTTTGTAGGCTTGGTTGAGTGGTATTTGTAAACCATTTTCTGGGTACCATAAACCTTTTTCTGGATCGTACCAGAATGAACCATTTGGCCCTTGAGCTGAGAGAAGTGTTTCTTGTGGTCCGCCATTGTATGAAACCTTGGGAACCCCATTTTCTGCACTAAATGATAAACTATTGTCTTTTCCATCAGCGGTTTTAAATCTAATTGTTCCGTCAGCATTTTGACTTATTCCGCCAACTATTTCTTGATCAGTTAGTATTTTTCCAGAGTTTCTATCTATTACTCTAAAAAAGTTCTTGCATTGGCCACTAGCTTCGTCTCTCTTTGCATAGAATTCATAAATTCTATTTCCGGTAACAAATTGAGTGAATGGACCTAGGTGATCCATTGATGTATTGAAGTTCTCAACTTTCTTTGCACCAAGTTCATCATTGTTGAATGGAACTGCGGAGAGATCAATTGCAGGCATATCACATTCGCTTGTTGGGTCTTTAACAGTAGTTAGTTTTGCATTCATTCCTTTTACATCAGTGTTTGTAAGTATTGAGTCTTTGTGTTGTCTTAACCAAATAATTAATTCATTTGTTTCTGGTTTTAGCACAATTGAACCATTCTTAAAAGCCATTCCAACAAATTTACCTGTTTCTGTTGTTGTGCTCTTATCAGCAACTAATTTAGTTGCCCAGTAACCATCAATTATAAACTTTGAACCATTTTCTCCTTGGAATCTTGGGCCCATTCCTTCAAAGTATATTTTTCCACCATTAACTATAATTGAACTATAATTTTCTGTACTTAGTTTAGTTAAATCACCAAACACTTGAGTTAATTCATCACCAGAATAATTTATTCCTGTTTGATCGTAAATTGCTTTTTGTATACAATTTAGCACTTCTAAATTAAGCACTTTTATTTCCCCGGCAGTATTCATTTCAAATACTGTGCTAGCTGTTAGGGGTGCTGCAACTTTGTTTAATGTAACTGGAACTGAATTAAATGGACCTTTATTATCTTGTGCAATCATTCTCACATGATCTGCTTTATCAGCACCAAGAACTGTTTTGCCATTAATTTTTAGAGTTCCTTTTTCCAAGTCTTGTTCAACACTCATATTTCCATCAGTTATAGTCATTTTTCCTTGTGTTCTATATTTAGCAGGCATCCCAGTTTCTTTGAACCAGAAATAAAATACATCTTTACCCATTACTTTCCCTGTTGATAATGGAAGCAAATCTACACTTGCTTGCAAAATATTTGCTTGTTTTGCTTTGTTTGTAAAATCATCAAACTGAGTTTTTAGTTTATCCATTGAATTTTCAATTGGGTTAGCCCCATTTACTTTTGGCCCTGTTGCATTAAGTGGATTTTGTAGAGTTGCAGCAGTAACATTTGGAGTAGCAGTAGTTGTATTAGTTAAAGAATTATCATTAGCTTTATTTTCTTTTACAAAAGAATCAAGTTTTTCTGTTAACCCCGATAATGTTTCAGTTATTTTTTCATTTGATATAGTTGCTTTTGATTTTGAATTAGCAGCATCTTTTGATGGAGGGGCATAAAAGTGAACGTAATATCCTTCAACACTATCAATACAATCTTGTAATTCTCTACCAATTGTCAGTTGTTGTACAAGTGAAGCCATGAGTCCTGGACCGAATCCGAAAAGGTAAGCTATATTTTCTCCAGCAGCTAAAACTCCTCCAGCCGCATTTCCTGCCCATCCAAGCCCTAACTTTCTTAGCTTTGCATCACAAGTTTCACTATTTGTTTGCGCATCTGAAATATTTATTTGTTCTCCTTCAACTTGACCAGTTTTTCCTTTCAAGTCAGAGTGATGAGTATAGGAAATCAAAGTTGTTCCGGTTTTAATTTTCTCTTCAGGAGTATTTGCTTCAAGGAAGAATGCTTTGAGTTGTACTGGTGCGGCTAACCCCATCTGCAAATAACCATTCGAAAAAGTAAAGTCTTCTGAACACCCAGAACAATTTTCGTTATGGGAATAAAATGCGACATCTCCAACAGTATCTCTCATTGCGCCGCTTCCTTCAAAGAATCCGCCTGATACTTTTGAAAGAGTGTCTTTAACTGTTTGATTTGTTTCAGCTGTCATTTGAACAATTTTTGTCCAAACAAGTGGAACTGCAGTAAATGCACGCTTGAACATATCTCCTTGGTCAGATCCTTCATTTACAAAGAAATCAATATATGAATCTGAATAAACTTTGTCAACCCCTTGAGTCACTGATAATGTTGACCATGAATCTGGCAAAAGGAATGCTGAATAATCTTTGTTTCCAGAATAATTTCCAAATCCTTGTTTAAAATCCCAGTAAAGAACAGGAAGAACTAATCCTTTGTATACCCCTGTCACTGGTTGTTTGTAATATTTACTTACCATGTCTCCTTCTGCAGCATATTGTTGATCAAGTAAACTAGTAAATTTTCTTGGAGCAAAATCATTTTGTATTAAGCCATTCTTTAAATCATCAAGGTTTCTTACAGCAGTCTTTGGTCTTCCAACAATTCTTTTATCAGTAATTCTATTCGCAAAATCTTCAGGAGTTAGTGGTTCAGCAGGAACATAACCTGAATTGTAAATTGAAACGTGACCAGGAAGAGTTGGGGAAGCTTCAATATATTTTATTGATGCTTCGTTAAGTGGTCTGTATGTTCCATCAGGGAACTTTATTGAGTAAGTTGATGGACCCATTTTTGATAAATGGAACCTTAAATCTTGTAATCCAATATTTTCAGCAATAACTTCTTTAGGAGCAATTTTGTATAATTGCAAGCTTGCTCCATCTGCTGCAACTTTGAAAGTTGATGAATCATTACTACTCGCCCATTTTGCCCAACTTCCACCAGTTCCATCGGTAGCACCAAACTGCTGCACTACTCTCTTAAAGTTAAATGGTTGACCTGAAGAAATATCTACGTAACCAGTATCATTTGCCCAGTCACCATTCTTCTTTACAGCATAACCACCAAAAGAGAATAAATCATCATTTGCTTTTGCCCAATCTTCAAAATCAAGTGCAAGAGTTTCATCCCAATCATCTAAATTCACTGCAGCTTTCATTCCATAATCAACTTTAGCCGCTTTAATTGCAGCAGTTTTTAATGCAGGATCAGTAATGGCTTCAGCTGCTTTCACAGCAGCATCATAAGTTACTTTCGCTTCATCAAGTTGAGATATACTTGCACGAGCATAAGCAGACAAGTGTTCAATTGCTTCAAACGCTTTTTCTCGTTTATCAGCAGAGAGTTTCCACAATGGCGAACTTGGGTCAGTAAGTTTAGTTACTTCTCCTTTTGCTCCTGAACTCCAAAGAGCTTTATTAATTACCAATTTTTCTTCAAGAATACTAGATAACCCTGATTCATGCATCATTGCTTTAAATCTAGCATCCCTGTGCGATCCAAACAAAGACATTGGTGAAGTTAATCCCGTAATTTTGTCTCTTAATACTTGAGGGATTTGCAAACCAAACTTTGATTTTAGTGGATCTCCACCAAAACTCTTGTATGCTTGAGTTAATAATTTACCGGATTTTTGTAAAAGCATTGGACCAATATTTGAAACAACCATATCAGTTGTCATCCATGCATTAAAGTATTTATCAAAAGTTGAGTAAGTGCTAATAGTACAAGCACTATTATTACAAGTAGTTGCATTCTTTGCAGTGTATTGATTTGTTAGAATTGAATTTGAAACAGCTTCACCTTCACCAAAAGTTCCTGTCTTAAAATCATTAGAATTAATATCAACATAATTTCCTCTTAATTTAGTATAATCCGAAGTAGAAAGCTGACTTTGAGCAACATTCTTAGTTGCACCCACAACAGATTTGAATGCATCAACCATATCCTCTTTGAACCCCACTCCTGATGTTCTTACTTTCAATCCTTCACCATTAATCAAGCATTGGCTTTGTGAAAGATTAGTACACCTGCCAATTCGCATTGTATCATCAATAATTATTCCTATTCCGAAAGGACCAGTAAAACTTTGTCCATCTAAAAAAGAGAATTTATCTGCAGAAGCAGCATAATTAGGAGCCTCTACTTTTACGGCTTTGTTTCCACCAAGTTCTGTTCCAACAAGAGAAGTATCTCCAATATCCCTTGCTTTTGAATCATTAGCATCTGTTCCGGTAGTGATTACTCCACCAGCAAACCCTTCATGAGTTAAATTCATTATATCCTTTGCTTCTGTTGGAGATAATTTTGAAACAGAACAAGAACCAGCTGGAATAGAAGTTGTTGTAGGAGTGGTTGAAGAAGTTGTAAAAGGAATTTGATTTGTAGTAGTTTGAGTTGAAGGAATTTGAGGGTTTGATTGATTAACGCTTACTCCAGAACCAAGAACTAAAGGATTACTTGAAGTGGGAGTAGTATCTGCAAAAAAAGCTACTGTTGCTTGAGTTGAAACAGAATTGTTTAATTCCGCAGCATAAACAAAACCAGGGTTAGATAATAAAAGTACTAAAAAAAAGAATGCGGTAAAAAAACCGTTTAAAAAATTTTTAAACACAGCATCCATGAAAATCACTTAAATAACTAATTTACTTAATATTGTTTATTTTCTTAATATAAACCCTTTCCCTAGCAAAAAATGACTAATTAAAACAAAATAATTGCAGGCAATGGTTCAATTGAACCATAAAAAATGTAAATAAATAACCCTAATGGAACCCAATCAAAAATAAATAATAAAAGCAACAAAAATATTGCACAAGAAACAACAACCCCCACAATTTGGTTAACTAACAAGGATTGAGTTTTTTTGCTTCTACGAGCCTCTTTTTTTACCATAAAAAAACTAGCTATTAACTCAAAAACTAAAAGTAATAAAGATAAAATTAAAGAAGCAATTAGCACTCTTGGAATTGCTGAGATAATTAGTACTGCATAATCAATCAGAGTATTGTCAAGAGCAGGATCCATCGCCGGCGCACTCAAAACTCCCACAATCATAAAATATAAATAAACTATTAAAATTAAAACAAAAATTGAAACAAAATTCAACAAAAGTGCTGATTTTATCCAAGAAAGAGAATACTTTTCAGCTAACTTTTCTCTTAACGGAGAAAATATTTTGTAAAGAACAAATCCTACTACTGATACAAGAATAAGGAGTTTGAGAAAACTCACAACACTAGCGACAATTATAGCTAAATCCATCTTGAGAATAATGAATTAATTAGTATAAAAGAATTGCCTTTAAAAAAAATTGGAAGGATAACCAATAAATACCACTAAAAACTTACAATATACTATACAAAAGTGTTTGAAATGGATCTTTTAATTTACGCTTTTTTCCTACTAGGAAGTTTTTCTTCAGGTTACCTTCTCTTAAGAACTGGATTTCCTAATACTCAAACTCTCCCACTAGTAAAGAAACTTGCTTTAAGCTATTTAATTGGAGCAATTGTTTTTGGGGGAGCCATAATAATTACAACTTTTGCCAATATCTCCGATCAATACTTTATCATTGCAGCATTCATTTTACTTGGAATGATATTTGTCATTTTGTTTGCGAAAAGAATTATTTTTAGTGATAAA
>JBAYJX010000040.1:0-10636 GCA_041664905.1 archaeon
AATGAGCACAGCGTATTCTGAAGTAAACTCTGAAAATGTTAGCGGAATAGGAATAGCAATTAATAACGAAAGCTATGGGTATGCCATGGAAGCCCAGAGTAAAACAAAAAAAGAAACTGAGAAAAAACTCTTAGACCAACTAGAAGAAATGGCTAAAATAAGAAACCAGAAAATAATCAAAACACAACTCCTGACTCAAGAGACAAAAACCACAAAAAAATTCGGGTGCGCGATAACTGCTGTTGTTTACTTATTTTAGGCCAGTTTTCCAAACAAAAACATTATATTTTGATTTTACCCTAAATAAAACATGCAAACAGGCTTCCTAGTCCCACTCTTGGGCAGTTCAACAAAAAGCGCCATAGTACAAGTACTAACAGAAAAACCACTCACACTAAAAGAACTAAATGCGCAGGTAAACAAAACTATACAAAAACCCATTACATACCAAGCCCTACACAAAGCAACAAAAGAAATGATAAACGACGGAATATTGATAAAAAACTTAAAAAACATTGAAATAAACAAAGAGTGGATAGGCGATGTAGAAAAATTTGTTACACATTTAAAAACAGCTGGAGAACAACAACTAGACAAACAATCTTCATTTATAGAAAAGTTTGAAGTTGACACATTTGTTGATTTTGGTAAATTTGTCATTAAATTTTTTCATGACACACCAAACATAAAAAATAATCCAGGAGTGTGTATAATGCAACATTCTTGGCCCATCTTTGGTATGGGAAAAGTAGATTATGAAATACTAACCAAACTACTCAAAGAAACAACTTTTTATGATCTCGTAATCAATGATACGCCGCTTGATAGAGCATTCGGAAAAGTTCTTGAAAAGCTCGGAAAGAAAGTTAAAACAGGAGTAAGCTTTGACACAAATTGCGACATTGTATGCAAAGGTCAAAACATATTTTATATATATTTTTCAAATGAACTAAAAGAAAAATTTGAAAATATGTTTAACAAATTTACGAGTCTTGAAGAACTCGATATGAATGATCTAATGAATGAAGTGATGAGTAAAAAAACAAGAATCACCATTATACATGTTATAGATAAAACTATTGCAAATGACACCCTAATTACTGCAATAAAGGCGCATAATGCAAAAAGCCAATGATTTTATACCTAAAAAACGTAGTTATTTTGATAAAAATGGTTTTTGAAATAGGAATTGGAACAAGCCAAAACTGGGATCCTAAAAAAGCCATTCTAGAGGCAATTAAACAGGCCAAACCCAATTTAAGTAAGGACCCT
The DNA here is from genome assembly GCA_041664905.1 of archaeon. Taxonomy (GTDB): domain Archaea; phylum Iainarchaeota; class Iainarchaeia; order Iainarchaeales; family JAAZKV01; genus JAAZKV01. Next base: position 1,273 of record JBAYJX010000040.1, read on the forward strand.
AGTTTTATTTTATTTTTTAGTACTATCCATTATGAAAAAAATAAAGGTTTTCAAAAAGCCCTTGACACTATCTATAGTCAAATACCAAAAAAAACTCCCTTAGTTGGAGGCACAGTCGCTGGTTTTATGAATGACTCGGGAACATACACACAAGGAATTACATTACTACTGTGTTACTCTGACGAAATTAAAATATCATTAGGCGTTGGAAGAAACGTTAGAAGGAATCCAAAAAAAGCAGCTAAAAACTGCACAAAAATGATTAAAAAAAACATTAAAAGTACTCACGGCGCCATATTTTCTTTTTATTCGTCAGCAGTTGTCCCAATATACCCCTTACTTGGACAAAAGCCAGTTATAACTTCAAAGTATTTATCTATTGCAACAAATTTATTTTATAATTTTTCTTTAAAAATACTCCAAAAAGGGATAGATCGATCTGACGAGTGTCTAAACTATATTACTTCTGAATTACCCGAATTTAAATTAATTGCAGGCGGGTGCACAGACGATGTTAAACAAAAGATGAATAAAGTTTTTTTTAATAATAGTCTTTCAGATAATGCAATAGTTGCATTAGTAATTGAAACAGAAATTGAAACTTTGGTTCAAGAAACTAGCGGTTTTAAACTATCTGGAATCAAATTGTCAATTACAAAAAAGGGAAAAGAAAATAGGTCGTTAATACAAATAAATAATCAACCCGCCAAACAAGAATTTTTAAGAATTATTGGGTGGCCAATAGAATATCTTAATGATTATGTTTTTAGCAAAATATTTTGGTATCCTGTAAAATTTTGTGGCAATGGAGCCAATAATTTAATACAGGTTTTTGGATTATTTGTACAAAATGAAATAATAATGCCTTACAAGATAGAAAATGATAAACTCGAAATTTTAACAGCAGATGGAAAAAGCATACTCGCAGCAGCAATTGAAAATATTAATATTGCACAAAATAATAAATCGCCAAAATTTATTTTTGTAACAGAGTGTGCATTAAGGCCAATATTATTAGGGCATAAACTGCACCAAGAACAGCAACAAATAAAAGCCATCATTAAAGCGCCTTTTTTATCAATTTTTGTAGCCGGGGAGACTATATATGATAAACAAAAAGGATTAATTTATGGCAATAGTACATTCAAATCTATTGTGTTTAACTAACTAGTCAAAGACTATTTAAAAAACTAACAAACTCCGGAAAATAATTTCTAATATCAGAATAAGTTAATTCAGCACGTAAATATTTCATAACTGGTAAAAAATTTTTTTCTTCATTGAATTTTGCCAACTTTTTGATTACTGTTTCCCAATAAAAATCAGTTGGCACCGCAAGCAAATCTTTTGCAACTGAATAATATTCTGCCTGATCTTTTGTCACATAATTAGAAAAATTTAATTGCTGCTTAGAAAAATCATTTTTTGTAATAGCTTTTTCAGCTATTTCTCCAGCAATCCAACCATATTCTAAAGCATTTCTAATTCCTTCCCCAAGCAATGGATTAGCATGACCTGCGGCATCGCCAACAACAACAAACCCGTCCCCATAATTTTCATCAATTGATTTAACTAGAGGATAATTCCCCACATGGATTGAACAAACAGAAACATTTTTAATAAAACATCTTTCTTGAAGTGTTTCAAAAAAATAATCATGAATCTCTTTTAATGATTTATTTAATTTTTCAGAAGTGTTCAAAACTGTAGCTATCCCAACCCGGGCCTCATTTGACCCTATTGGAAATGCCCACCCATAACTGACTGGAACTAACTCAGAACCAACATAAAAATCAATACTCCGATCATCCCTATTTTTAAAATTAAATACCTCATACTCACGCCCAACTCCCAGTTCTATAGAATCTAAATATTTAATCATTGTCCTACCAATAACTGCATCATTACCCGACGCGTCAATTACTAATTTACTCTCTATCTCAATAGAATTAGAAATTACCCCACAAACTTTTCCATTTCTTAAAATAGGGCCAGAAACAATTTGCCCCACCTTTATTAAAACCCCCTTAGCCATTGCTTTATGTGCAAGAGCTCTTAAAAAAACCGGAAGGTTTAATGTAACCCCAAATTCTTTTAAAAAATCAACTTCAACTTTTTGATTACGACCTAAAAACTCAATATATAGCTTACTTATTTTTGATAAAACAACCGCATCACTTAAACCAAACTTATGTAGAACCTCAATAAATGTAAATGCCGAGGATTTTACTGGATACCCAATCTCAAAATTTTTTTCTAACACTAATGTTTTTAACCCACAAAGTGCGCTTGACAATGCTGCCGAAAGTCCCGCAGGCCCCGCCCCAACAACAATAACATCATAATTCATACTAATTATTATACAACATTGCACATTTAAACTATATTCTTGAAGGTCTAAAACATGGAAGTAACTATTATTGGATGTGGTGGAACCGGCAGCGCTATTTTATGGAATTTAATAAATTTGGAAAAAATTCATCAGATAAATATAATTGATTACAACAAAAAACAACTAAGCATAGTCAAAAAATTCCTAGCAACATCAAAAATTAAACATAACCACATTAAGTTTTTTCATGTAGATTTAAAGTCGCAAGGGCAAATAAAAAAAATTTCAAAAAAAAGTAAAATAATTTTAAATGCCTCTTTTCCAATACATAATGAATTTATTCTCAAAACATGTTTAGCGAACAAAGCACATTACCTTGATTTGGCATCCGACCCTTTTAAATACCCCGATACGCCAGAAAGTACAACTTTTGACACGTTATATAAATATAACGAAAAATTCTTAAATAATAATCTACTTGCAATTAGTAATGCTGGGCTTTCCCCCGGTTTAACAGATTTATTAGTAAAACATATCACGAACAACAAAGATATTAAAGAAATTGATCTCATAAAAATAAGTTTAGCCGAAAAAATAGATTCAAAAGAAATCGTAGCAAGTTGGTCGCCACACATTCTAATGCTTGAATTTTTATCCCCCCCAACTATATTGAATAATGGAAAAATAATTGAAATCAATTCTGAAAAGAATTCAGAAATACATCAGTTTCCTTCACCATTAGGACCAATAAAGATATATCCATTTAGCGGACACCCCGAACTTGTAACAATCCCGAAATTTATTAACAAAAAGATAAACCGCATCGAAATAAGAGGCGGTATGAACATAGGTAACTTAAATTTAGAACAAATAACCTTAGAGGCCATAAGAAAAAGAACCTGTGTTTCACAAACAATAAAAAACGAAAATATTTTCTCATGGATTTCAAAGTCTTTTGTTTCACCAGCAAATTTTTTAGAAGCGCAAAGAAAGGGCATAATAATCTCTGAAATTGGAGGCATGGAAATCGAAGTATACTCAAAAAATGAATTAAACAATTTAAAATATTCAATTGTTTGCATAATTGATTTAGAAACTTCTCAACACTTACTTCCACTAGCAAATGTTTCAACATATCTGGTTTCGGTCTTTCCCTCAGTTTTAATTGAACTACTTACTGAAGACAAAATTAAAGAAAGAGGGGTTATTTGCGCAGGCGCCCTAAGTGAAACAAAAGAAATATTAACAAGGGTCGAAAAAAAAGGACTAAATTTAATTCAAAAAATAGAAGTACAAAACCAATAAATAATTAGTGATAATATGGCTGAAGAAAAAAACATAATAATTGGCGCTGGATTAAGTGGATTAACTGCCGCTTACACCTTAGCAAACAGGCCCACCAATATCCACATTTTTGAAACATCAAATTTATTAGGCGGAAGAATAACAACAATAAACCGCGAAAAAAATTATGTTGATATGGGGGCTCAATTTTTTTCAAAAAAAGATTCTAATTTTTACAAATTAGTAAAAGAACTTTCTTTAGAAAACTCGATGACAGAAACAAATTTTGACAAATTAAATATACTTTTTGAATCAAAGCTTATCAAGATAAACCCAAAGAAATACCACAATTTAAACACTAAACAAACCAAAGAATTAACAAAATTTAAAAAGTTTTTATTAAATTGTAATAAAACCTTAAAATTAATGCCGCCCGAACTATTTTTGACAAATTTTAAAGATTGGTACTACGAAAATATTGGAGAGGAAACAATTTGGTTTCCAGACGCATTGCTTAAATCGATAACTTTTACAGATTCAACAAAACTTTGTGCATTTTACGGGCTACTTGCTTGCCAAAGCTTTTTTATAAAAACATACACCCTTCGCAAAGGTTTAAATGAGATAATTAATAAGCTAAAATATCCACTAGAAAATACACAGATAACGAAAATTTTGTTTGAAAAGAATCGTGTTGAAAGCATAATGAAAAAAGATAATGAAATAATTCCAATAAAAAAAGGTGTTATTGCAGCAATCCCTAGTAATGAATTATGCAAAATAGTTAAAGAACCCGATTTATCCAGAACATTGAAAAAAATAACATATAACGGCTGCAGTGTTCTTATAGTTAAACCCAAAAATAACATAACAAATAACTTAAATGGTATCTTAACGCCTGAAAATAAAACAATTTCAGCAATTTTAATCAATAATAATTACTACACAGTTCTAGCCCCTTATAAACACAACGAAATGCAAATAAAGGAAAAAAAAATATTAAAGGAACTTGACAAATTAAATTTAACTTTTGATAAGAAATTCATTTATTTTAAAAAATGGGATTATGGATTGCCTGAATTTAATAAAAATACATTCAAACTTCAACAAGAAATCTCTGAAATCACTAATCAATATGATAATTTTGCTATTTGTGGGGACTTTATGGGATTACCTTCGCTTGATGCTTGTGTGGAATCTGCCAAAAAAGCTGCTGAAAAACTCAAGAAGATTTGAAAAAACAAGCCAAACCTTTTACTGCTAACAGGATTGTTTTCCCCGGCTTTCGCAGTAGTGCTTTTAGTAAGTGTTCTATTTTGTATTCGTCTGTGTCAACTAGTTTGTCTAAGTGTTGTTTTGAGTGTAAGTAATTAGCCGTGTCTACAAGGAAATCAAAATCAGCATTTGACAAATTGTCATATACTTTTCTAAGCACTAAGTCTTGGTAAGATGTTTTGAATTGTTTCTTTAATTCTTTCTCGTATTCAATTAGAGCAGTTTCTCCAAGTTTGTGTTTTATTATCTTTTCAGCGAGCAAATACCCTGAACGTATTGCTGGATTTACACCGTACGCAAAGATTGGACTCATTGTTCTTGCTGAATCCCCGCATAGTGCAACGTTTCCAACAACATTTTTTGACACTCTAGAAATAGTTCTTTCTCCAAAATTATATTCTATTGGTTCTGCACCGAGCATTACACCATAAACTTCAGAATTCTTTTTTATAAAATCATAAAAGCTTTTTTTTATTGGTTGCTTTAATTTTGCTTTGTTTGCCACAATCATCGCAATTCCAATTCCCTTAGAAACTCGGCCAGTAAAAAAATATCCGCCAGGAGCATAATTTGCATCAAAAAATATGTTTGTGGTTTTGTCTTCCATACTCAAATTTGACATGAGCGCACCAAAACCAACAATTGTTGTTTTATCTCGTTCTGTGATGCCCAAATTCTTGTAAAAAAATGAGTCTTCCCCAGTTGCAACAACAACTAATTTAGGTTTAACTAAAACTTTCTTATTTTTCTTTTGAATTAGAACCGACTCAACTTTATCAAAAGCCATGTTTAGTTTAATTGGTTTCGAATCAAGCCAGACATCAACATTATTGTCTTCCATTGCCAAGAAAAGAGAATAATCTAGTGAATCTTGGGAAGTCCCGCGCAGGAAAAACAAATCATGAATAGAAGAAACAAAAGTAAATTTGTCTTTTGGAGAAAACCAAAGCGATTTATTTGTTTTTGCTAAATAATCCAGTTTAAGCTCTTTTATTATTTCCTCAATTCCTTTGTTTTCAGTTATATCTATTTTAGGAGTGTGCGCTTGGCCGGGTTTTTTTTCTTTGTCAACACAAATTACTTCAAAACCTTCTTTTGCAAGTTTGGCTGCGCAAACTGCGCCAGCTGGTCCTGCCCCGACAACTAGCACATCACATTGAAAATTAGTAACCATAAAAATAATTCACTAAATAGTTGGGGCTGCAGCTTCTTCTTTTTTATCAAGTATTTCTTTTACTTTTCTTTTTGTGTTTTCTACTTCTACATCAATTAAACCCATGTTTGCTAAGGAGGGTATTATTACTAGTAATGAAAATACTTGGCTTATTGGGGCAAATATTATTGTGTATTCACCTAATTCAAAATACAATCGGTCAATTTTGTATAAAAAGAATTTTGAAATTATTGGAAAAATATCATTTGTTGTATTTTTTACCAAGTTCCAAAGGTTTACATCTTTTACTTTGAGTCCTTCTGGAATTACTCCGCCAAGCCCTTGCTTAGCTAACATGCAAGCCATTACATCATCCATTTTTAGCAAGTCACCTAAGACTACTAAAACATCTTCTTTTTTGCCCATAACTAATAAGTACTAGCTTTTTGGTTATAATAAAACTTTCGGTTACGTAAAACATGCTTACTATAGTGCATTACTAACTCATAACCAATATCCCAAAGGAAGAAAGCAAAGAAAAACAATAATGGGTAAGTCCCAAGTAATGCAAATGCTAAAACAACTAATTTCATTACAAATCTATACTCAAAAAACCAATGAGTTAGTTTTCCCAAAAAACCTTTTTTATAAACATTATTTTTATCAACAAAATCGTTTCCAACTTCATCAATAACTCCTGCAATAGAAATTATTACTAGAGGAATCAAATAAACTGGATTTAAAATAAACTGCCAATCCCCAATAAAGAAATAAACAACATAAATACACAAAACGGCCATAATGAAAGCAATGTTATCTACTTTACCTTTAACCAAAACCCCAATAGTTATTGCAGTTAATAACAAAGCTGCAGCAGGATGAAGAGCCATAACAACTGCCCAAAAAATAGCTGTTACTGGAGACAAAATTAAAGCTAGTTTTCTAGAATAAGCTTTTTCATCAAACGCATCATCAATAAATTTAACTAACGCGCCCATTAAAAAAAAAGATACTATGAAGAAAATCGCACTAACCAATGAATCCTGTAAAAGGATTTGCTCAAAAGGCAAAGGCACAAAAACACCCTTAATTAAATGTCAGATTCTTTTATAGATATTCCTGCTGCTTCAATTGCGTATGCTAGAGTTGATTTTGCGTGGTCTGTGTAACGCATTTTTCTTACAAGCATGCTTCTAAAATCAACTGAGCCTACTCCAACATAGTGTAGAATTAGTACACCGTCAGCAATAAACTCACTCACACCATCAGCTGAAAGCGTTCTCTCATCTTCAGGCAATTCAGTAGTAAGTAAAGTAGTAACACTAAATTTCTTAATTTCCTTAAACAATCTGTACAAAATACTTTTACTCATTATTTGCTCTGTTCGAGGAATTGGGTTAACTGTGTCAGCTATTTGAACCATTGAAAATCCTTTATCGTCAGCAATACCAGTAACCATTAGTGAATCAGTTAGTGTTGTTAGTGAATCAATTACAACTCTTTTTGGTTGGAATTGTTGCATTAATGTACTTAGAATTGACATGAAATTATCTCCCGAAGTAATATCAACGTAAATAATTTTTATCAAATTCTTTTGTTCAAGTTCTTCTAAACGCCAATTAAACAAACCAGCTTGCTTGTATAGTTCAGCTTTAGTTTGCTCAGTTGAAACATACAAACCTTTTTCTCCAAAAACAGTTGCACCATTAATTAGAAATTGCATGCATAAAGTAGATTTACCTGTTCCAGCCCCACCAGAAACAAGAACAATATTAGACTGAGGAAATCCCCCACTCAAAGCCTTGTCTAAACCCTGAATACCAGTCTTTGTTCGAATAACTTCTTCAAGCGCCATAAAACTCTGAATATAGAAAGAAAAACTAGTATATAAAGTTGCCCTAGAGTTAATTGATTTTTAAAGAGTTCAGAGAAACAGGTATAATATGGCACTTAGCCTACTTTTACCGCAATTCAATTCAGGCTCATTAAAAGACCAAATCCTTAGTTCATTAGCCCAGAAGAATTTACAAACTGCAAAAGAGCTTTATTCAAACATTTCAAAAAACAAGTCCATCTCATACCAAGCGGTATACAAAGCACTAAATGAATTAGAATCAGCCCGAGTGCTTGAAAAAAATGGCCGTGAGTACTCTATCAATAATGACTGGGTTGATAATTCAATAAAAGCACTCAACCAAATCAAAACAACTTATGTAAACAAAACAAAAAAACTTAAAATCGATAGAGAGACAGAAAAACCGCAAATATTCAAGTTTACTAGCTACTCCGCTTTGTGTGTTTCCATGGCAGAACTCCTAAGAGACAGAGCCTTATCAAACCCCGCTGACAAAGGATTTATTTGCACCTTAGAGTATGGTTGGTTTCCATTCAAATTTAAGTTTGGAGATTTTTTTACTTTAATGGAAACAGTAAAAAATAACCCAGAAGCAATAAACATAATAAGAAAAAATACCCCTTTGGGCAAGTGGATACAAGAACAATACAAAAGAATAAATGCAATCTGCGCTCCAATGGGAACAAAAGTTGACATTAATGAAGATTTATTTATCAATGGCGAATATATTATTGAAATTCGTTTTTCAGAAGAATCAAAAAAAATCCTCGAGAAATATTACAATAAACTAAGAAACATGGAAGATGTATTTAGAGAATTTGCGCTAAGAAAAGAACCCGAAATGGATATTACTGTGACAATAACCAAAAACAGCCAATTAGCAGAGTTTTTAAGAGCAAAACTAATGGACGTATATGAGAAATCTATAAAAATTAAATGAAAAGAGCAACCGATAAGCTTTTTTACAAATCCCTCTTAGGTGTTATTATGTCAATTAATCTATTCCTGCCTCAATTCAATTCCGGCACACTAAAGGATCAAATAATTACTCTTTTGGCAGAAGAAAAAGGGCTTAATGCTAAAGAGATTTATTTTAAGGTATCAAAAAGCAAGCAAGTAAGTTATCAAGCCGTGCACAAAGCACTTAGCGAACTTAACACCCAAGGAGTTTTGGCAAAAAATCAATCAAAATATGTCTTGAATGAAAGGTGGATTACGAACTTGAAGAAATTTGCTGAAAAGTTTGAAGAAAAAAGCAAAGCAACTGTAACTACACAAAGCGCTGAACAAACAATAGAATATGATAAATTGTACACTTTTTTGGAGAGCATGCTCCAATTGCTTTCATCCGATGTATTGTACAACGATTGCGACCATAATTACGGCGGAGGAATACTAAGACACTTGTGGTGGCCGCTCTCGTTTGATGATGTAGGTTACCAAAAATTCATCCACATGGGGAGCG
>JBAYJX010000041.1:0-10514 GCA_041664905.1 archaeon
AAATCCTTTTATACCAAGCTTTGGATCATACTTTGCATCCGGAAGATCAATATATTCTCTTACTCCAAACCCGAAATTTCCTTCTTTATCAAAGCTTTTTGCAGCCATTTTATTTAACTTTGCTAAAAATGCTCTTTTCAAAAAATTCATTGCATCATTTCCTCTTAATGTAACTTTAATTCCTATTTCTACACCAGGTCTTAATCCCCAATCAGGTATTCTTGCTTGTGTAACTGTTTTGCATGGTTTCTTTCCAGTAATTAATTGCATTATGAGCATACCTTTTTTCATTTCTTCAGGTTCTGCACCAACACCCATATTTACTGTTACTTTGTCCATTAACACTTCTTGCATAAATACCACATCATATCCTTCAATTATTGTATATCCTGCATTTCAGGTTTGCTTTTTCCTATAGCAATTACATTTGCTAATATTGTTTCAAAATTTTCTTTACCTTTTGATAATTTTACAAGTTCATCTCTTCTTTGTGTTCCTAAAACTATTTCAGTTATTGTTGCAATTTGTGAGCAATGAGCCCCATTTGTAACATAAACTGTTGCGCCTGTTTTTAGTTCAATTACACTTTCAATTTTTCCTTCAGGTAACAATAATTTTACTGAGTCCCCTACGTTTGCTTTTGTTCCAATATAAGTTCTACCGTCATTTGTTGTTAATTGTATTCCTTTTGAAGTCATTGTTTTGTTAGTTATTTTACTTACTTTTTCTTTACTCTCTTTTTCAATTGGTTTAATTATCAATCTTCCTTTTTCATCAAGCATTACTCTAAAAAACAATTTTTGTTTTTCAATTGCAATTACATCAAATAATCCAACTGGGAATTGGTGATCAAGTCTTACAACACCATTAACTTTTACTTCGCTTTCATTTAGCATTTTCTTTGCTTCTTTTAATGTTGAAGCTATTCCAATATAATTTCTAACAACTATTCCTAAAGGAACTGAAGTCATTTTACTGTAAGGACCTGCTTTTGTTTGTACAGTCCAAAAATTATTTTTCTTACTCACATTTATTGTTTTAGGCATACTAATTGCTTTAGCTTTTTTATTTTGTCCTTTCTTACTCATTGCTTCTCACTTTCCTTGCCTTTCTTTGCAATTCTTTTTCGGTCAGTTCTATCAAGTTCAATTACTAGCACTTTTGATGCATCTATTGGAACTTGTCTTTCTTCACCATTACTTTTCTTTGCGACAACTTTTTCTATATAAATTTTATTTGCAGTTCTGTCAACAGAAGTTATTTTTCCAGACTTTCCTTTGCTACTTCCTCTCATTACTTTAACAACATCATTTTTTCTAATTGTTATTGAGCGTGTGCCAAGTTCTTTTGCCAATTTTTCATCCAAATGTGAAGCCACTTCTTTTGCTTTCTTGTGCTTCTGCATTTCGTACAATGCTTTTCTTGACACATTTGGTTTTTTGCTCATCATAAACACCCATTTTAATAATTCTTACAAAATTCATTTACCAATAACCTTTATACTACTAGCGAAGCAAGTCCTACAATTTTAGGGAATCTTTCTCCAACTTCTTTTGCAACACAGCCCTTTATTTCTGATGCTTTAGGTAAACCTTCTTCATCAACTAATACAACTGCATTATCATCAAATTTAACTCTCATCCCATTTGGTCTTCTAAATTCTTGTTTTGTTCTTATAATTACTGCTCTTTCAATTTTTCCTTTCATTTCAGGTTTTCCTTTTTTTACAACAACGTTAACTAGGGAAGCAAGTCCTCCACTAGGATATTGTTTTTTTCTACTCTTGTAACCAAATACTGAGATAATATCAACTTCTTTTGCCCCGCTATTGTCTGCACAAAGAATTCTACTGTGTAATGTTAATGCATTATTATTTGGTATGCTAATTGCTCTCATTCAAATCACCAACATTTCTCCAATTATTCTTTTTTACCTGATAACACTTCAATTATAACAAATGACTTTGTTTTTGATATTCTTCTTGTTTCACCTAACTTTACCCAATCTCCTTCTTTTGCATTAATACTTGTAGGATTATGAGCTTTGATTCTTGATCTTATCTTTTTATATCGTTCATATTTTGCTAAATAATGAATTAATTCTCTTTCAACTGTAACTGTTTTATTTGCTTTTGCTGATATTACTTTTCCTTCAAAAATATTTCCTCTTATAGGGTAATTGATTTCTTTTCCTGCAACAGTCTCACTTACAACAACTACTTCTTTTGGTTTTGAAGCCTTTGCTTTTTTTTCTGCCATTTTTCATTCACCCTTTAATTTTCACATTTCTCAATCTTTCTTCTGGTCTCTTTAAACAATCATTTCCATTAACATTAACTTTTTCATCTTCCAAATCAAATTCAAACTCACATTCTTTCTTTGGAATAATAAATTCAACCTCTGCACTTTGAATTACAAAAGTGTTTTGTGTTTCATTTACCACAACCCCACTTAAACCAATTCTTCCTGCATCCGTGCTTTTGATCACTTTCACTTTCAGCCCAATCATTTCATGAACTAAAATGTTTTTTGCCGTGATCTCAAAGTTTTTCCCTTTCATCTCCTGCTCAACCCATTTATAAAAATCATTGTCCTCTTGCTTCAATCAATTCTTGTTTGTAACCTTTTTTAATCAAAAACTCAACTACTCTATTTTTGTGCTTTCCTTGGAGTTCTATTATATTATCTTTTATTGTTCCCCCACAAGCAAATTTTTGTTTCATTTCTTTTCCAAGATCTTTAACAACTCCGCTATCATCAATTCCCGATACAATTGTTACAAATTTTGAAAACTTTCTCCTTATAACATCAACTTTGATTTTTTGCTGTTCTTTTGCAATATTACTTATATCAAACAAATCTTTTGGCAGCCCGCTGATCTTGTCAATTTCTTGCATTACTTCTTTGCCCCCTTCTTTGTTTTCATTGTTAATGCTGTAAGTAATCGTGCTATTTCTCTTCGTATTTTTCTTATTTTACCAGGTTTTTCGCTTCTAGTTCCTGAAGCAATTACTGCTCTTTCTTTTGCAAGTTCTTGTTTTAATTCAATAGCTTTTTCATTAAGCTCTTTTTCGCTTAATTTCAAAATCTCTTGGTGTTTTAGTGTCATAAATATCATCTTTTATTTATTCTTTTTTTGCTACTTCCTCTTTCTTTTCTTCTTTTACTTCTTTTTTATCAGTTGTTTTTTCTTTGTTTTCTTCAATTATCTTTTCAGTAGCTGCTTTTCCTTCAGCTTTTTGGGCTTGTTCTTTTGCTTCAGTTTCAACTGCTTTTATTCCTTGTACAACTTTTTTAATATCAACTTTATCAGGGAAAATTACATCAGGGTGAATTATTCTTAATCTAATTCCAATTGCACCTGATTTTGGATATGCTGCTGCTTTTGCAAAATCAACCATTTTTGTTTGTGCACCAAGTTTTTTCATGTAACCGTAAGCTATTCTTACTTTTCTTTTTCTTCCGCCTTTTCCAGATAATTTTCCTTTAACTACAAGTTCTACTCCTTGTGCTCCACCTTCAATTACTTCTTTAACTAGTTTATAAGCAACACTTCTCCATGCAAATTCTCTATCAACCATTGCAGCCATTTTTTCTGCTTGTATTTTTGCATTTAAGTTTGGACTCTTTATTTCTTGTATTTCTATTTGTGGATTATCAATCTTGTATTTTCCTGCTATAACTTCTGTAAGTGTCTTAATAGTTGAACCGCCTTTTCCAATTGCAAATCCTGGTTTTGCTACGTGAAGAACAATTCTTGTTACTAGAGGCGTCTTTATTATTTCCATGTGTGAGAAACCAGCTCTATCTAGTTTCTTTGTAAGATAATCTTCAATTTCCATTTTGTCAAAATTTTTCTGTATGAATTTTCGTTCAATCATTTTGCACACCCAATAAATTTTATTTCATTTCCTGAACAATTATTTCAATATTTGTTGCGTTTCTTCTTCTTGCTTTTCCAGCTATTTTTCCTTTTGATTGGTATGAGAATCTATTCATTCCCATATTTGCGAATGCGTGTATTATAAGTAATTTTTCTGCGTCAAGTCCTTTAAAGTCAGCATTTGCTTTTGCTAAGTTTAATAATTGTATAAATGCATCTGCAACTTTTTCAGGGTATCTTCCTGATTTTGTTCCTTCTCTTGAATCTCCTTTTCTGTGAGCAACTTTTTTGTGGTAAGTTGGTAATGGAAGGAATTCTTCATGACTTTTAATTCTGTTCAAAAAATCAATTACTTTGTTTACTGGTTTGCCCTTTATTTGCTTGCATAATTCAGTGGAATATTTAACTGAAACAGGAGAATTTCCCGCATATGCTCTTGCAGTCTTGCTTGGTTTTCCAACTTCTTTCTGGTAAATTATGTTAGCCATTTTTCATCACATTTTGATTCAATCTTTTATCTTAATTTTATCCTCTTGCGGTTATTGCAGTTGAAGACTTTGTTGCTCCGATTCCTGCTTTTCCGTGTTGTAATTTCTTTCTTGTTAATGCAAATTCTCCTAAATAATGTCCAAGCATTCTTATTGAAATATCTACTCTTTCAAATTCTTTTCCTTTGTGTACTGCAAAACTTGCTCCAACCATGGCCGGAACTACAACTAAATCTCTTTGGTGTGTTCTTATTGGTTTTGCTTTTACACCGTTTCTTTTGAAGTTTTCAACTTTTTTAAGTATCTTTTTATCTACACCGTGTTTCTTTAGTGTTCTTCTTTGTCTTGATGAGCATAGCTTAGCAAATTCTTCAATGCTCATAGCCTGAAGATCGGAAATTGTTTTTCCCTTAAATGTTATTTCTTTTGTTGCCATTGCCATTTTCTCAACACCTTTAAACATTTTAAAAATAAAACTAAAACACTAACATTTCTGTTAGTGTTAGTTAATTTTAATTCTTCTTCTTTCTCCCTGTTCTTGATGATGCGATTGCACCAACTTTTCTTCCAGGGGGAGCATTTCTTGATGTACTCTTTGATTTTCCTGGTTTGTGAGCTGCTCCTCCAAATGGATGATCAACAGCATTCATCTTTACTCCTCTTACTCTTGGATACATCTTTCTCTTTGACTTCATTAAGAAGAACATATTTCCTGCTTTAACTTGTGGCTTGTCGTGTCTTCCACCGCAAGATACATTCCCTATTGTTGCTCTAACATCTAAAGGTAAAGTAATTAAATTTCCTGAGGGCATTTTTACAGTTATTTTTTTACTGTCTTTTGCCATTAACAAAGCATAACTTCCAGAGGACTTTATCATTGTTCCGCCGTCTCCAGCTATTCTTTCAATTGCAAATATAGGGCATCCTTCAGGTAAATCGGATAAAAATGAAATATTTCCTGTGTCAACTGCTGCTCCTTTTCCTTGTTCTATTCTTTGACCTAAATATACTCCTTCAGCAGAAATAATATTTTCTTTCTTGCCATCAGCAAAAGTAATTTCGGCAACGATTGCGTGTCTTCCATTTTCTTTTATTAAATCTGTAATTTCACCTTTCAGTAATTCTTCTGAGGATTGCATTAAGTATTGAGCATTGATTCCTCTATGCTTTGCTTTGAATGTGTGTGTTCCTCGTCCTGATCTTTGTGAGATTAATCGTTTACCCATATAATCACTTTCATTTTATTAAAAATATTAATTTTACAGTACCCCTAGTTTTGTTGCAAGTTCGCTTGCTTTAAATGCCTTATCTAGTTTTACTATTGCTTTTTTTCTTCCTTTCATATCTCTTATAATATTTACTTCTCTAACTTTAACTTCGTAAGCTTCTTCAACTCTTTTCTTAATCTCTGGTTTTGATGCATTATCATTTACTATAAATGTTATTTTGTTTTGTGACTCTATCATTCCAACTGCTTTTTCAGTTACAAGCGGATAAAGTAATACTTCTAAATCTGCTAAAGTTGCGTGTGTCTTAATTATTACTGGTTTTACACTTTCTTTAACTTCTTTGTTTTTTTCAGATTTACTCTTATTTTCGGCTTTCTTTTCTTTGTGTTCAAGCACTTGCTTTTCTTGTACTGCTTGTTTCTTTTCTTCTTCTTTTAATCTAACCATCGTAAATCACACAAACATTAATTTTTCTTAACTGCTTTAACTTCCTTAACTTCTTTTTTAACTATAATTGGTTTTGCTTTTGCTTTAACTTCTTTAACTTCAACTTTTGCACTCGTTTCGCTTTCAACTTTTTCTTTTCCAAGTTCTTCAATAGCTGATTTTGTCCAAACAACTAATCTTCCTGCTTCTGCTCCAGGCGCAAGTAAATCAACATTAAGTGATTGTACTGTTACTGCATCTACTCCGGGCAAATTTCTTGATGCTTTTAAAACTGGAGAATTCTTCCCAGTAATTATTAATGCACTTTTCTTTTCTTTCCAGATTCTTCCTCTTGACTTTCCTTTTCCTGCTCTTTTTCTTATTTTTCCCTTAGCATTATCAAGGTCTTTTCCTACACCGATTTTGTTTAAAATATCAACAACTTCTCTTGTTTTTGCAATACTTTCAAATTTGTCTTCTATAACAATTGGTAAATCTTTTTCAACTATAAATCTTAACCCAACTAAATCTTTCATTCCTGTTGTTGCTATTGCACTTTTTAATGCAAGTTTTCTTTCTTTTTTATTTATTTTTTCAACTATTGTTTCCCAAGCTTTAAGTCCGTGTGCTCGGTGTCCTCCAACAGATTGTGGTACGTAAGCAACTCTTCCGTATAACAAAGCTCCTTTGTTTTGTAATCTTGGTAATCTTGCGTGTTCAACGTTAATTGTTCTTCTGTAAGCTGGTACTCCTCTGTACCCAACGTAAAGGGAAGTATTCTTTTTTCCTGCCCTTTGGTCATTTCCTTTTGGTTGTTTCTTTGTTGTTTGTAAAGCTAAAGCAGCTCTTTTGATAAGTTTAGGTTTGTACTCAGTTTCAAAAACGCTAGGCAAGTCGATAGATCCTTTTGAAGTTCCATCAATTCCAAAAATATTTGCTTTCATCATAAACACCATTTTTAATTTTTATTAAGTACTGCGTCAATTGTTTGTACTTGTACTCCAACTTGTTGTGCTGGTCTAAGACTTTTTCTTAATGCAACGCATCTTTTTGCTGGCCCAGGCAATGAACCAAAGATTAATGCGTATTCTCCTTCAACCATTCCATAATTTAAAAATCCGCCTTTGGGATTAATTTCAGCAACATTTTTTGAAACTCTTAATAATTTTTTGTTTACTTCTGTTCTATTGTGGTAACCCATTTGTCCGGGTCTTGCAACTGAAAACATTACTGTATTAGGGTGCCATGGTCCGATTGAACCAACAACTCTTTGTTTTTTGTGCTTTGGTCTAAGTGTTCTTACGTGGAATCTTTTTACTGGACCTTGGAATCCTTTTCCTTTTGTAACTGCTTTAACATCTAAAAAATCTCCTTCTTTGAATGCTTCTTCAAGAGAAAGTTCTTTGCCTAATTTTTCTTTAGCATAAGCTAATTGTTGTTCTTTTGTTCCGCCAAGAAATATTTCACTTACTTCAGGAGTTTTCTTAAAAGACGGTTTAGTTTCAACTAATAGTGTAAAATATTCAATATCAGCAAGTTCTTTTTCGAAATCAGCAATAGTGTAAATTTCTTCTTTAGAATCAGATTTGTTTTCTTTCTTACTTTCTTTGTTCTTATTTTCTTTGTTTTGTGGTTGTTTAAAATTTAATATTCGTCTTCTTAATTCTTTATCAATATTTTCTGCAGTTACATCGCTTAATGCTTCAAATCCGATTTCTGCTTTAACATATGCTCTTACTCCAAATACTTTTAATGGAGGGCATTCTACTACTGTTGCTGGTGCAACAACTTCTTGATTAAATGAGGGACTTGCTTTATGGGTATTTTTTCCTTGCACTTGTAGCATCCCTACTTTGTAACATAAAAAGTTTAATGGCTTTGCACTTTCGCCGATAATTGGATATCCTTTAAGTGTAGGAGTTTCTTTTCTTGCCCTTACTCTAGGATAATATGAGAGAGATCCTCTTCTTGGTGCGTTAAATTCTGACATTGAATCACTTTTTTACAATCTTTTTTACACACAAATGAGTACTGCGCAAAACTTTACGCATTGGTAAAAACTTCCCATTTTGAGAAATTTTCAAAACCAAAAAAACAGTGCTTGTTTTTTGGTATTTACAGCCTAAAACTCACCAGAGATTTTAAGATGCAGTGTACTCAATCTATAACATATTTTTCTAAAACAAATATTTATAAACCTGCTTTCAAGGGTGTTTAATTTTTGCCTCAAAAGGATTAACAAAAATTTATTCCTTGTTTCCCATCCAAGGTTGATTTTTTGGAACTCTGTTTGAGTTCCCGTTTGTAATCATTGCAACTAAAATAACTAGTGCAATTATTATCAAAAGTACTGTTCCTAACTGTCCAGCGTTTGTTCCAAAAGAGAACAATCCAGCCAAATTTGAGTTTGCCCCAGTATTAAAGTTAGTGCTTAATTGTGCCCCATTTGATTTGAAAGTTACTTTTCCTTCTCCATTTTGAGCATTTGGTTCTTTTGTTAGAAGAATTTTGAAAACATTTTGTCCTGGGACTACAGACACGGTTCTGTCTTGAGTAGTCCACCCGTTCGGAGCCTGTATTTCAAGGACACCGTCAAATGTTTTTGTTGTAGGATTGTCAATCCCTACACTAAGAATAATTCCTGCATTCACATCTTCGCTGGTACTCAAAACAATTGACACTTGTGCTAGCTCTCCACTTGCAGTGTTGTTTATTTGTACTCTTGTTGAGTTAAGCTGACAACCGTCTATCACTGGCCTAAATATTACTTCCCCATTTTGTGCGCTTATTTTTATAGTTGCATCTCTTGTTATTGAAGTTTTGTCAGGAAGAGAAATTATTGTTGGAGTTGCTTCTACACTTCCTTCAACATACACATCTACTTTTCTATTAGTCCAATTATTAATTGTAAATGGGATTGATCCAAAGTTTTGAATCCCAATACTTGTCGGAGCAGATATTGATAATCCGCTACAGTTAGGAGTACTATCTGTTTGGTTTAGAACAGTCAAACTAAAGACTTTTGTTCCAATATTATCGAAAGTGCAAGTTCTTCCGTCAGAAAATTTTCCTCTTACTTTTATTGAGTTTTCGTAAACTTTGTCAGTTGTAACAGAAGGTGTTTTTGCATTTAGAATTATATCTGATACTTGACCTGAAAAAGTATATTTTTCATTGTAATAAGTGCTTAATTGCACCCCATTGTTTGTTGATTGTATTTCTGTTATTTCAAATCTTTTTGTAGAATTATTTTTTAGAGTTAAAGAAAGCTTAGAATCCGAACTTTCATTAACTGAGTAAGAAGTTGCCCCTATTGATATATCAGCACAATCAGCACTTGAAGAAGAGTCATAATAGTCATCATAATAAACACCATTATCATTCAACCCTGTATCTTGCACTGTAACAGTGAAATTTTTTCTCCCAATAGCTGTGTCAGAACAGTAAGTGCTCCCTAAGTAACCCGTTACTTTAAGTGTCCCAGTTGTTGAAGTATTGCTTGAAACATATGAAGGGTTAAAAGTTATTGATATTGGTTCATTTGAATGTGCATAAACCAAACTATCATAATTTGTACTGCCTGAGCTTATTATTGCATTTGGAAATGTAACATCCACAGTAGATATGCTAAAAGATTTACTTGTATTATTTACAACACTAATAGTTCTTGTCGAAGTTATTCCTTCATTTATTGTAAAATTATTTGCAATTAATTCTATTCCATTACAACTATCATTTACTACATCAACATAAGCAGTATCTCTATTTTTTTCGACAGAATTTATGTAAAGGATTCCCTCTATTTTATATTGTGTGTAAGTACTACTACTTTGAGTGTTAAATATATTATTCCATTGAAAGTAAGAAGTCCCGCCAGAAATTTCAGCGGTTTGAGTATAAGCAGTTGAGTATACTTCCCATAGCCCAGTATTTTGATTTAATTTAGAAATTATTGCTTTTGAAGTCATGCTCGTTGATGCACAATCTGAAAAAGAATCTATTACAAAAGAAACTAAAACATCAACATCAGTGTTTTGTGGAGCTGAAATTTGTTCATAAAAACCAGAAGTATTTCTTACTTCAGTAAGAAAATTACTTACTTGAGCCGTACAAACAGCGTTTACGCCGCTAACTAAAAATAGAGTTAATATGAACAAACCAATTAATTTTTTCATCTGACTCATAAGCTCACCCAAAAACCCAAAAACTAGCACTTAACCAAAATCCAAAGTGCCAATATATATCTTGCAACGAAGCAGTATAAATACTTTTCGCTTATTAACGGTAATAAGTTAATTTGGGGAATTGAGCCTTTTAGCCACCAAAAGAGAAAATGAGCAAAAAGAAGAGTTTACTTCTTCTTTTTTGCTTTTAAAACAGACCTTTTTTTGGTTACAGCTAAAGGCACTTGCTTTTTTGAGGTTTGTATTTTTTTATCAAGCATATCATAAAGCCCGACAATAGCAAACATCTCAACTACAATCATTAT
>JBAYJX010000042.1:0-10402 GCA_041664905.1 archaeon
GAAATCAAAACCCTTGTCCTTGATGATGGAAGCAATGACAATACTATAAATGAAGCAAAAAAAGCAGGGGCTACAAAAATCTATTCAAGGTTTCCAAATAAAGGACTTGGAACTACTTTTAGAGAAGGTCTAGGCGAAGCACTAAAAATAGGAGCAGATGTTGTAGTAAATATTGATGCAGATTTACAATTTGACCCAAAAGACATACCACAGTTAATTAAACCAATTCAAGAAGGAAAAGCCGACATGGTTACTTGCACTAGGTTTGCAAAAAAAGAGCTTGTGCCCCAAATGCCAGGAATAAAAAAATTTGGCAATTGGTATTTTACAAAAGTTGTTTCCCTTCTTCTCAAACAAAAATTTACTGACACACAATGCGGATTTAGAGCTTACACTAAAGAAGCCTGTCTTAGAATGAACTTGTTTGGAAAATTTACTTACACTCAAGAAGTATTCCTTGATCTTGCAAACAAAGGAATGAAAATTACTGAAGTCCCCTTAAAAGTGAAAGGAGAAAGAGAAGGAAAAAGTAGGATTGTGAAAAGCTGGTGGAATTATGGAATAAAATCCATGCTCATCATATTGCGCGCAACAAGAGATTACTACCCACTCAAATTCTTTGGAGGAATAGGAACAATCACCTTCCTTTTAGGAGCACTACCAGGAGCATGGCTCCTATTGAGATGGTTTGAAACTGGAAAAACTACCCCCTTCCAATCACTCATACTTTTTTCTGCAACACTAATGATACTAGGATTTTTATTAATTATTTTAGCACTACTTGCGGATATGCAGGATAGACAAAGAAAAATACTTGAAGAAATACTTTATCAACAAAGAAAAAGCGCACTTAAAAACAACCTACAAAAGTGATTAAATGAAAATTTGCATGATGACCACAAGTTTTCCAAGATTTGAAGGAGACACTGCAGGAATATTTATCAAAGATTTAGCAGAAAGCATAAGTAAATTTGAAAAAGTAAAAGTAATCACATCTAATTATAAAAACACAAAGAAAAACGAGCTAATAAATGAAAATCTTCAAATAAAACGATTTAATTATTTTCCATTTGTGCAAAATGTAGTGTACCCGTCAGGGATGCAACTCCAACTAAAAAAAATAAGTGCAAAACTAATATTCCCATTTTTTTTAATTAACTATTCAATAAAAACTTTTTTTGAGAGCATGGATTGTGACATAATTCATGCAAACTGGTTTCTTTCACTATGCTGTGCGCTTCCAGCAAAGTTTATTCTAGGAAAAAAAATAGTACTTAATGAACGAGGCGGAATATTTCACGCGGATTTTGAGAAAAAATTCTTAATGAACACGCTAGTTCAAATATTTATCAAATACGCTGATGCAATTGTACTAATAAGCGCTGAATTAAAACAGGATTTTATTAAACTGGGTATAGATGAAAAAAAAATATTTATAATACACAATGGAATAAGAATGGATTTATTTAAAGAAGATAAAAAAATACGCGAAAAGACCAGAAAAGAATTTGGACTCAAAAAGGATTATGTTTTTGTTTCGGTTTCAAACCTCATACCTAGAAAAAAAATTGATATACTAATCAATGCTTTTGATAAATTTAGTAAAAAAGTCAAAAATACTAAACTTATTATAGTTGGAGATGGACAAGAAAAAGAGCTTCTCAAAAAGCTTGCAAAAGAAAAAAATATATCCGAAAGAGTTCTTTTTTTGGGGCAAAAACCACGTACGGAAGTAGCAAAAATACTTAATGCAAGCGACTGCTTTGTTCTCACAAGTCTTTCAGAAACTGGGCCAAATACAATTCTTGAAGCAATGGCAGTAAACTTGCCAGTTATTACAACTAGAGTCGGCATAACTCACGAAATAATATCTAAAGAAAATGGGGAATTTATTGAAAAAAACAGTGTGAATGATCTTGAAAGGAAAATGCATACCCTTTATTTAAAAAAAGAAAGTAAATTTCAAAATTCAAATAAATTAAAAGATTTAAAATTTGGTTGGGAAAATACTGCTAAAAATTACATAAATGTTTATCGCACACTGACCCAAAAGAAATAAAAAGGACCAAATACAGTCAATATATAATAAGATAATATTTCAACAATACAGAGCTGAATTAAATGTTTATTTACTACAAAAGAGTACGACTAGGCGCATTGCCTAAACTTGCCTTAAGCACAGCAAAAAGTGTTTTTGGAGACCCTAAAGCACTTTCTCCAGTATCAGTACAAATAGAACCAACAAATTATTGTAACCAAAAATGTGTTTTCTGTTATAGACAAAATAATCCTTGGAGATTTGATAACAAACATATGACATTTGCAGAATTCAAAAAAATAATTGATTCAATGCCAGATTTAGAAGAGCTTTTATTGAATGGATATGGTGAACCTTTACTTTGCCCCGATATATTCAAAATGCTTGAATATGCTTCATCAAAAGGAATATTCACAAAAACAAATACAAACATGTCTTTGCTCACAAAAGAAAATGCAAAAAAATTAGTAGAAACAGGAATAAACGAAGTATTCATAAGTTTAGATAGTGTTGATCCAAAACTTTACGAAAAACTAAGAGGAACTAAACTTGAACTTACTCTTAAAGGATTTGAGAATCTTTTAGAGGCAAGAAAAAAGGCTAAAAGCAATATGAAAATAACCCTAAACTTTGTTGTAACTGAAGAAACAATACCAGGAATGAAAAATATTATTGATTATATCACAGGAAAAGATGTTTTAGTAAAGTTCAAATCATTAACAGTTACTGGAAAAAATGCAGCTAAAATGATGCACAAATCAGTTCTTGCAATTAATGAAATGAAAAAATATGCAAAAAACAAGGGTGTAAATGTTTGGTTTAAAATGAAAGATAAATCAGAAAACAAACCATTTTGTTATGCTATTTGGTTTGGTTCATTTATTGATGTAAATGGAAATATGGCTCCGTGCTGCCAGATGCCTTATGAATATTCATTTGGAAATGTTTTAGATACCAGTCTTGAAGAATGTTGGAATAGTGAAAAATTTATCGAATTTAGAAAAGCTCTAAATAGCAGGGACTTATCCAAATTACCAAAGGAAATACAAAATAGGTGTTATAACTGTAATTTTTGTTTTAATGACCAAATTCACAAATTAAGAAAAATTGTAAATAACAGGCCATAAATTTAATCTTATACTTAAGGGTCTGAATATGACTGGAACAGAAAAAGGAGTTACATTTCTTCTAGTGTCAAACATAATATTTTTTTCACTAACCTACATAATATCTATTTATTTAGCTAGATTTGGTTTATCCCAAGCAGAATTTGGACAGTACAATGTCGTAATTTCATTTGTACTAATATTTTCCACAATTCTTGTAACTGCAACCCAACAAGTTTCGGCAAAATTAATTGCTGAAAAGGGAAAACGAATTGCACATAAATTTTTTGTGTATATTTTTCTCACAAACCTATTATTTGTGGCAGTATTATTTTTATTATCTGGACAAGTTGCACTAATTTTAAATGATATTTCTTTAACCCCCTATATTCAAATAGCTTCAATAATAATTGCAACTTCAAGCATATATGCACTTGTTTTAGGAGAATTTAATGGATTAAAAAAATACAAACACCAATCAATCATAACTATTATACACCAATCTGCCAAATTATCCGGAATAATACTTTTTGTTGGATTTGGGCTAAAAGTGTACGGAGCTATTTTAGGGTATATTTTTTCAGCAGTAATATCAAGCGCTGCGGGACTATGGATGGCAAGAAAAAAAGTTGAATCATTTGAACCAAATTTAAAACTTTTCTACCAAATGGTAATGGTTATTTCAGTTTCACTTCTTTTTAATAATATATTAATTTCAATGGATTTATTAATGTTAAAAGCACTTTCTCCTAACTCAATATCAAGCAGCCTTGCAGGGGTTTATAGTGCATCAGGAACCTTGAGCAGAATGATGCTAATATTTGCAACAACCTTTGCAACTATATTAATTCCAATAATTGCAAACAAAAAAGAGCAACAAGGCAAAACATTTTTTTATTTAAAAAACTCTTCAAGATATCTACTTTTAGTAACAGCACCAATACTTGCAGTGCTACTACTTGATCCAAAAACAGTAATTACTCTTTTTTATTCACAAAGTTATGCTTCTGGATGGACCGCACTTGCGATTCTTTCAACAGGCATATTTTTTTACGGGTTCTTCCAGTTATTTTCTTCCGCATTTATTGCACTAGGAAAAGAAAAAATTCTTATGGGAATTTCGATAAGTATGCTTGCACTTAGTTTCATTTTGAATCTCACTCTAATCCCTCTGTTATCTATTGAAGGAGCGGCACTGTCAACTGCAATTTCAATACTACTTGGAACCATACTCGCATGGGCAATTCTGTCCAAAGAAAGAAATTTTACTTTTAATATTGCAAATTTAAAAATAATCATTTGTTGTGCAATTGCATCAATATTTCTAATAATAATACCTCTTAACAGTTGGTTTGCACTGATAAAATACGGCATATTCCTTGGGATTTACTTGATATTACTTATATTATTTAAAGCAACAACCAAAGTTGATTTTTTAGTAATCAAAAAGTTGTTAGAAAAAAAAAGTAATTAATTTACCACACAAAATTTCAGAGTTATTAGCTTAGAAGATGATAAAATGATAGTTACAGTTAACGGTTGCTTTGATTTGCTTCATGTTGGACACATAAGGTTCTTGAAAAAAGCAAGTGAATATGGGGAATTAATTGTTTTATTAAATAGTGATTTATCCATAAAAAGACTCAAAGGCCCAACAAGACCAATTTTACCACAAAATGAAAGAATTGAAATGCTTACAAGTTTAGCTTGTGTATCAAAAGTAATATTGTTTGATGATGATACCCCATTAAGAGTTCTCGAAGAAATAAAACCCGATATACACATAAAAACTACTAAAAGCATTCCCCAATTAGTTGAAAAAGAGAAAGAAGTTGTAGAAAGAAATGGCGGAAAAATAATTTTCATCGAAGCTGATGAAAATTCTAGCACTGATTTAATTAAAAGAATAAAACAATTAGACTGACTATTTTTAGCCAAAAAAATCAGTCCATTTAACAAAAAAATTGACTAAAATTGCTTTATCAATACACATCTTTTTGCACAAGAATATAAACAAAACGTAGCAAATATATTTTATGAAATATGACCTAACGCCAACAACTTTTGAGGTAAATGAAATATTTAGACCTCATTTAGTCAAGCAGGGAATTTACTATTATTACACTCTTGAAAAAAAAGGAATAAGCCATAAAGAAGCAGCTAGAAGAATTGGAGTTAAAGCTTGGTTTTGTGGGATAAAAGACAAGAATGCAAGCACAACTCAGTGGTTTTGCACTACTGAACAAGTTGAAGAAACAACCCAACCCGATTTTGTAGTAAAATTTAAGGGAATGTCCTCTGAAAGAATTCATGTTGGTAAACACAAAGGAAATTCATTTATTGTAAATGTTGAGTTAAGTGATGAAGAACAACGCGCAATAAAAAATTTTAAATCAAAAGAAGAATTTTTCTGCAATTACTTTGGAGAACAACGGTTTAGTGAAAAAACAATTGATATTTGTAAAGCACTTGAAGAAAAAGATTTTGAAACAGCATTAAAATTATTTGTCACAATGAGAAGCAAATTTGATTCAGATAAAAGCAGAGCAATTAAGAAAATAATTGAGGATAAGTGGGGAAACTGGGAAAAACTACTTTGCCAAGAAGAAATTAAAGGAACTGGAAAAGTAGTGCTTTTTGAATATCTTTTAAACAATCCTACAGATTTTGAAGGCGCTTTTTTACACACTGAAGAGACAAGTACAAAAATTCTAATAAAAGCAGCACAAGCATTCAGGTTTAATAAAAAACTAAATGAGCTGGCTAAATTAAAAAAACCAAATAATTTAGAAACCCAAATTGCTGGACAAAATTTAAATATTAGCGCATCAAAAGCATTTCCAAGATTTATTACAATTGACCCAACTGATTTTGAAGAAAAATTAAGGAAAAGTAGTTTCGAAAGACGAACTTTTACTTTTGCAGAAAAATTTAAGTACAAAAGAACAGAAAAAAATGATTATAATTTAAGTTTTGATCTTTCACGAGGAGCATATGCTACTGTTTTCCTCAAATATTTGGATTCTTGGCTGAAAAACAAGATTAATAAAGGTAAAAGTACAAAATAATACTACTAAAAGTGAAACAAATGAAAATTATTAACAAACCAATAATACTAATTCTTCTTTTATTAATTTTAAGCACCGTTTTTTCTACCGCTCCAACAGGGGTAAGCATTGCAATTAAAGATTCTACCGGAAGCGATACAGAGCTTACAAAAACTAGTGATTTAAATTTTGTAATTAGCGCAAGCGGGGATACAAACGCGATGTGCTTTTCAAAATCAGCCTCAGCATGCACTAGTTTAAGTGATTACACAATTGATTATTCTACAAATGTTACTTTAGCACAGACAGGAATATCGCTTAGTGATGGAAATAATCAAATATTTGTTTTTATTAAAGATAGCAATTCAGAAATTCTCGAGTCTTCCTCATCATCGGATTGGGTTGTTTATGATGCTACAGCCCCAACAATTACTGCTAGTCCTCCTGACGGAAACTCATTTAACTCAGGATCAATAAATATTGATGTTAACATTACTGATTTGGGAGCGGGGGTAAAACAAGCTAGCATATTAGTAAAAGTAGATGGGGTTACAAACGGAACTCCTGCAGCAATAACAAATGGATACAGAGTACAGTTTACAACTTCCGGATTGTCAGAAGGCGATCATAACTACACAATTGATGCAAATGATTTGTTGGATAACAAAGCTACAACAGTGTCAAGAACATTTACAGTTGATACAAATGCACCAACTAATGGTAGTGTAAGTTTTTCAGGATGGACTAATTCGGATAAACCAACTTTAACAGTTACAAAAACTCACCTTGGAAATGCATCAGTTTTAATGAGATTTTCATGCACTAGTTCAAGTGGAGATACTAATTGGAGTACTTGGACTACTTTTGCTTCAACTTACTCAGATTTTAATATAAATTCTTCAACATATGGCTGTTCACCAAGTGATTGGAATAAAACAATTTATATGAAATTAAAGGATTCAGCAGGAAATATTGATTCAAATACATATTTTGGAACTGTATTTTATGATAACACTTCCCCTAGCGCACCAACTGATTTGGCAGCATCTGCAGGAAACGCAAAAGTTAGTCTAACATGGACTGTACCAGTTGCTGATAATCGATCAGGAAACTCAAGAGTTGAAATTTACAAAAATGGTACGCTGTATGGCGATATAAATTATGGAACAACAAGTTATGATGTTACAGGATTGACAAATGGGGCCCAAAGCACATTCAAAGTTAGAACAAAAGACCTGGCAGGTAATTACAGTAGTTTTACCGAGGTTGTTACCGCTACCCCACAAGCCACTGCCGCAGATATTTTAGTAACTAGAAACAATTCAACAGCAGCATACGCAAAAAACGGAGATGCTTTGAATATTGAATGTTCATTTTCACCAAGCGCAAATGGAGCACATATTTATTATCAATTTTATAACCCAACAACAAGTAACTCAGTACTTAAAGAAAGTTCTAGTAGTGTTTCATCACTTTCTGAAACTTTTACACTTAACACAACTACAAACTATGAAAAAGTAGGCTTTTGGTGTGAAGCAATCGGATCAGCCGGTTCAGGAATAAGTTATGTTACAATTGATAATGTATTACCAACATTGAGCTGGGCCGACACAAATAATACTTTTATTGGAGTAAAAAAAATTCTTGTTACTGCAAGCGATAATAAGGCTCTCACAAGAGTGGATTTGAACTTTAAAAATGTAATTTACTCAACAACAAAAGATACAGGTAACAACTATTACAATGATTTTAACACAACCCCTTTTGAAAATGGAAGTTACCAATTAATTGCTATGGCTTATGACGCAGTAGGAAACAAAGCCACAATCACAAAAACAATTACAATTGACAACATATTGACTATAAAACAAAAAGCAGAAAAAATGATTTCAGATGCCAAAGAAAAACAAAAAACATCAAATGACATCATTAATTTGTTTAAAAGAGAATCACTAATTGTTCCAGTAATATTGAGCGATAAAAAGAAAAATGCAGATACACTACTTACTGAATCTGAGAGCTTACTTGCAACAAATTTTGACTCAGCACTATCAAAATCCACTCAAGCAAATGACTTGTTTGATGAATTTAATAAAACAGTTAAAATAGATAGTAATATTACAAAAAGCTATGAATATGATAAGAATTCATTAACTAGCGAATTAGTAAAACTTGGTTTAACAGAACAACAAGCATCAATTGCACAACAAACAATCAAAACCTCAAATATCCAACGAAAGTTAACTATTGTCAAAGCCGGAGATGAAAATAAAAGACAAGTAAAAATAGAAATTTCTTTTACAAATGATACAAATGAAACTGTGCTAAAAATAATTGAAATGATTCCAAAAGAACTTGTTAATTCAGCAAAAAAAATAATTTCCGATGCAAACTATAGAATAGTCCAAGATGATCCAATAATTGAATTCACAGTCCCAGTAAAAAAAGGAGCAAAAGCAACATTTTCATACGGAATAGGCGAGATATCAACAACAAAAGCAAACGAAATCATTGATGCCAATGTGATAGCTCTATTTAATAGTCCACCAATAATAATAAGCCAAAAAACAAGGGCTGAAGAATTTATTGCAAATTCAATTTCTTTAGATTCAACACAAGCACTAATAATCGGACTCATAATAATAATAATACTTTCAATTATAGGAGTATTATTTTTAATCAAGTTTAAAAAACCAGGCCAAGGACATGGTTTCGGCGAAGAAAAAACCCTCGTAGAACATTTAACCCCCGAAACACCGCCTGAAAAACCAAAATGGTCAGCACCATAAAATAACCATTTTTTTAGAAATCAAAAATATAGAGGAAATCATTTTAATACCTACCCCCATCTACTAATGTGATATCATGAGTTCAATTGCAATCATTGGAGCAGGGCCTGCTGGACTTGCAACAGCACTAAAATTAAAAGAAGAAGGATTTGATTCAACTGTTTTTGAAGAACACGAAATAGTTGGAGAACCAAGCCATTGTTCCGGACTAATTTCAAAAAAAGGAGTTGAAGAACTCGGGATTAATCTTAGTGATTCATTACTAAACGAAATAAGAGGCGCAAAAATATTTTCTCCAAGCGGACACTGTATCCAGGTCAAGAAAAAAGAAACTATGGCCTATGTTGTTGATAGGAAAAAATTTGATCAAGTATTACTAAGAAGAGCACGTTTACTTGGAATCCATGTTGCAACTGATACAAAACTAATTGATGTACGAAATAATACTCTATTTGTTCAGTCCCAAGGAAGAGGCGAACTAAGAAAAGCAGAGTATGTTATTGGAGCTGATGGGGTTAATTCAATAGTTCGACACCTTTTAGGGATTAATCTTGACAAAGAAAATTTTGTTCACACAATACAAGCAACTTGCTCAGGCGAATTTGATGAAAAAATGGTGCAAGTCCACTTTGGAGATTTTGCAAAAGGATTCTTTGCTTGGGTAATACCCCTAAGTAAAGAAAGAGCTAAAATAGGGCTTGGAAGCACACTCGGAGAAGACATTTCTGAGAACTTAAAAAAATTTATTTCAACAAAATTTCCAGGAACAAAACCACTAAAATATGATTCAGCACTTATCCCTTATGGAGCTCCGCTCAAAGAAATAGCAACTGATAAATTAGCAATAATTGGAGATGCCGCTTTTCATACAAAAGCAACAACAGGGGGAGGAGTAATATTTGGAATGAAAGCAGGAAATGTTCTTGGCAAAGTTCTAGCTGATATGCTAAAGGGAAAAGGTTCGCTAAAAGATTATGAAAAAAAGATGAGCGGATTAAATGAAGAACTTAAATTTCATTGGAAGATTAGAAAATACCTTAACTCCTTAAGTGATAATGAACTTGATTCACTATTTGTAAAACTCAAGAAAAATGGAATCGAAAAATTCCTTGAAGAAGAAGGAAATATGGACGAACCAAGCAAATTTGTTGGAAAACTAACTACTAACCCACGCTTCATGCTAATGACAGGGACTATACTCAAGTTCTTAAGCAGCTAAAGTTCAACGTCAAAACCTTTATTTATAAATTTTCTTAAGCCCTAATTTTGTAATAGTCCCCTCGTCTAGTGGCCAAGGATGGCGCCCTCTGAAGGCGCAGACCCCAGTCCGAATCTGGGGGGGACTATTCCTCTAAAAAAAGTTCTTCTAATAAATCAGTAACAAACTCCAGTGTTCCATCATCAGGAACTATAACATCGAAA
>JBAYJX010000043.1:0-10097 GCA_041664905.1 archaeon
ACAACATTTCCTGCTGCCCCAACTCTCATTGCTTCGTATAATACTTTAGCTTCCTTTGATCTTACTTCTCCAATAACTAAAGCAGAATCACCTAACCTTAATGCAGTTCTTAGAGCTTCAGCAGGATCAACTTCAGTGTCACTCTTTGAAACACTAATCGGACTCCTTGTTTTTAATCTTTGAATATTAAAACCAATTTCTTTCATGTAAGTAACTGGTAATTCTAAAGTATCTTCTTGAGTAATTATTCTTGAGTTCTGTGGAATCTCAAGCATTACTGCTTGTAAAAGAGAAGTTTTTCCTGAACCTCTTGAACCAGCAATAAGAGTAGTTGCTTGCATATCAATAAAGAAACTTAATAGTCCAGCAGCAAGAGGATTAAGATAATTCACATCAATGAATTGTTCAAGAGTCCAAGGAGTCATTTTGTGTAATCTAAAAGCAAAACCATAACTCGTTGGAGAAAGTGGGGGACCAATTACAGCAACACGAGTCTCAAGGTCAGCCAAATCAAAATCAAGAACAGGGTGAGCTTCATCAAAAGGTCTAGCAGACATTGCTCTAAGTTTTGAAATCAAAGAGTTAGCTTCATTCTCAGTAAAAGTAACATTTGTTTGACACTGACCATAATCAGCATGAACAATATAAATTGGTTTAGAACCAATTGGAGAATCAATATAAATATCAGTTATTTTTCTATCGTTTAATAGTACTTCTAAAATACCATAACCAACAGTGTATCTTGCAACTACTTTAGCAAGAGAAGACATATCTTCGGGAGTGAGTTGAATTCTACTAAAAGCGGCAACCTCTTTAATAGTTGATTCGTACAATCTTTCAAAATATTTTCTTGAAGTAGCAACAGTACTAAGCGAAGTTCTACCCGGTTTATATGAAGCAACAATTTCTCTAGTTTTACTTAAAACAAAATATTGGTCAGGTGCAAGAGAATATTCTGGAGGATTAATATAATACAATTTTTCAACTTTATTTGGATCCGCCATTATTTGAACGCTTGATTCTTTTACTTGGTATTCATCCATTAACTCAAAATTCTCCATTCCTGCGAATGAAAGTTTTGAACCAATAAAACTAGGTTTAATATCTGCTTCAAAAAGAGATTTGTAAACCATTGCCGTCTCGGGCATTTCCTGAAGCTCAGTTAAAATCTTTTTTGCTCTTACAACCAAAAGCAAAGCATCAAAACGATTCTTTAATTCAACAAGAGTAGCAACATAAGGCTCAGTACAAGAAGCATACATTCCATCTCCTTGCTTTATTTTTTCAGTTTCTTTTTTTAACTCCTGAACAAGAGTAAGATAAGCGAGCAAAGGATCATAACTAATTAAATCATTTGCAACTCTAACTATTATTTGGTGACGCTCTGGAAAAAATTGTTCACACTCTTTAGCAGGTTTACCTAAATGATTATAACTCCAAACTCCTTCAACAGATAATTTTTGTGAAAGATTAGCCACTTCCATTAACATTTTTGTTTGAGCCTCTTCATACACTCGCTCATAAACTTCGGCCAAAACAACTCTATTTGCTTCAACTTCTTGCAAAATTTTTATAGTGTGAAACCTACAATGATGATCCTCAGCAATAGAAGCAGTGTAAACACAATTCTTACAATCAAAAATCAGTGCACGTTTGCCGCCAACATCCTTGACAACAAAATCACCAACCTTAAAACCGCCAATCTTCAAACAAAATCACCAATTACTACGGTTAATTAATGGTTTGAAGACATATAAAAACTTGTTTGGAGAAATTTGGAAGACAAAAATTGAGTTCTATTAATTAGTTTGAGACTATTGGGGTTAAAATGAAGGGTTTATTTTTTCTCTTTAGGGGTTTGTCTTCCAGCTTCTAATATCCCTTGTTCTGTTGAAGTTCTTTTTGCCTTAATCCACTGGGCTTCGTTAGCTTTGTTTCGTTGATCTTGAACACTCGCAACATTAGCCATTGCTTCTTTTTGCTTTGCTTTTTTTGTAACCATAATAGATTTAGATTTAGTTGTGTATTTAAGGAGGTTTGTTTGGGGAGGAATTTTGGGGCTTTTACGAGTGATTTTTTGATATAAGTTCTTCTTTCTTTTTCCTTGTAAACTGCTTAATTTCGTACTCTCGACTTAGCGCTTTACTTAAAGAAGAAAACTTTTCAAAATAAACAAGTTTGACTGGGAGATGAGCACGGGTGTATTTACTTGCTTTTCCTAAGTTGTGAGTCTTGATTCTTTTTTCTAAATTATTTGTATAACCACAATAAAGAGAATTATCTGCGCATTTTACTAAATAAACAAAGTGCATTGTTGTATTGTGAATTAACTTCTATAAAAATTAAACTTAATTGCTATTTATTATTTCGAGCAACAAAGCCATTCTAACATACAATCCATTTTCTGCTTGTCTAAAATAAGCAATTCGTTTATCTGTTTGTTCAATTTCAATTGGCAAAGAAAGTTCTTCAACATGCGGAAGAGGGTGCATTATTCTTGCATTAGGTCTAACGAGCGCGAGTTCTTTTTCGGTTATAATATATTTGCCTTTAGCCCTCTCGTACTCTTCCGGAGAAATTCTTTCTTTTTGAATTCTAGTCACATAGACTATATCTGCAATTGGCAACACACTCGCAAAATTAGTTTCTTCTCTCCACTTAGTGTTGTGTTTTGTTAAATATTCTTTAATGTCATCTTTTATTTTCAAGTTCTCTGGTGAAACAAAAATTATTTCATTATTTTTATATTTTCCGAGTAAATAGCAAAGAGACCTCACGGTTCTGCCTGAAGCTAAATCGCCAACCATTGCAACTTTTAATCCATCAAGCTTTCCAACTTCTCGAAAAATAGTGTAAGCATCAAGAAGCGCTTGAGTGGGGTGTTGACCTTTTCCATCCCCCGCATTAATTATTGGAACTGGGCTTACACTAACTGCTCTTTTTGAAGTCCCTTCTTCATAATGTCTAATTACAATACAATCAGAATAAGCTCCAACAATTCTAGCAGTATCCTCCATACTTTCCCCTTTAACTGCGGAAGAAAATTCTTTAGCATTTTCTGTGCTCAAAACACTTCCTCCAAGTCTAAGCATTGCACTCTCAAAACTTAGTCTAGTTCTAGTACTTGGCTCGTAAAAAAGAGTTGCTAAAATTTTTCCATTTAATGCGGAAGAAAAACTTTGAGGATTATTTCTTATTTCGTCTGCTTTACGAAATAATTCTAAAATTAGAGATTCATTTAATTGCTGTGCTTCATAAAAGGATTTTAACTTCATTAAAAACCACATGTATTGGCTTTGGAAGTACTTAATATTTTTTTCTAAAAAAAACCCTTTTCGAAAAACCTTTATAGAAGAAACAACACTATTACTTGGCTTCTTTTTAGCAAATATTTTATTTGTAACAAAGCTAAAGTATTTTAAGCAATTAAATCCTTAATGTGTTATGCCAATTAAGAAAAAGAAAGTTGTTGTTTCTAAAAAAAATGATAAAAGTATTATTGCGAGTGCAAAAAACTATTTTTCAAAACAAGAAGAAAAAATTGTTGAAGATAAGAGAAAGCAATTTGCTTTTTTTATTTTAGGATTTATTTTGTTTTACCTTGTCGTAAGTGCACTAGCAATGATTGTGCCTTCTGAATTATACAAGGGGGTTGTGGGTAATACTGTGCAAGGAGTTCTTGCAATAGAAGGGGTTACTACTCAATCAAATGGGTTTGTAACTTGTACTGAATCAAATTGGATAGGGCTTGAAATTACAAGTAATTGTTATTCGTTTGATGTAAATGGAAAAACAATTTTGATTTCATGGCTTTGCACAGGAGTACTTGAAATAATTGTTTTAATTGCAGCGATGTTAGCAAGTTTTGGAGTAAATTGGGAAAAGAAAATCAAAGGGATTGGCTTAGCAATAGTTGCTGGGATAATATTTAACATTCTAAGAATTGCAATTACAGTAAATATAGTTCTTACCCAAAATTTGCAAACCATTGAACTAGCTCATGATTTGTTGTTTAGACTAGTTTTATTTATTTACATAGTTGGAGTTTATGTTATGTGGTTTAACTGGGCGATGAAAAGTAGTAAATAATTATGATTTAATATTTTTAACTTTGCTAACTTAGTTTTTATTGTTTTTTTTTGTTTAAAAAACTACGAAAAGATGGATTTTTCTTGAATTGTTTGTTTTTGGTCCAATCCGCAAAGGTTTATTAAGGAAGTAATAATAATTACTTATAGGGAAGTAATTAATTTCGATTAATATGTTTCTTTAGCGTTGGTGGGGTAAGTTGATATCTGAAAAACTTGCTGGGTTTTACACAAAAGCGGAAGATAAGTACTTTGACTTACTCGATTTTCTTGATAGCAAAGGCTTACCTGTCTACAAATACTCTGATTTTTTCGAAAACAAAGGGATTCCAAGCTTTGTTGTTACTATATCTATTATAATATTATTATTACTAGTGATGTCCATTGCCCTAACTTATAGGGGTCCGGATGTATCAGAATTAACTCTTTCTTTAAGAGATGCAAGTGGAACTGGGTTACAAAACGTAAAAATAACTGTTACTGATGAAAAAGGAAATGTGCTTTTTGATGGTGTAAGAAGCGATGGGGACAAAATTCCTCTAAATCGTGGGCTTTATGACGGAGAAGTAATAATTATTTCTGCTTCAAAATCAGGTTACCAAGATAAATCAATTCAATTTACGGTTGGAAAAGACAATACAGTTCCCTCAATTTCTTTTGATGCGGCTTATGAAGGAATAGAAGCAAAATTAAGACTAATTGACAATGAAACAAAAACTACTATTTCTGGCGCTACTGCTATAGCAACTGTAAAAGAATTAAGTTTTACTTTTGATTCTGATTTAAACGGTTTATACAAAAAAAGCGGAATTCCTGATGGAGTAAGCATGTTGCTAAAAGTTAGCGCAGAAGGATACAATAATTATGAACAACAAGTAGTATTCAATTCTGGAGAAGTGCGAACAATCTCACTAACTCCTTCAAACCAAAGTTATGTTGGCAAATCAACAGTTGCAATCTCAATAAAGAATAGTGAAGATAAAGCAGTTGATGATGCAAAAGTAACTGTTTATGATTTACAAACAGGAATGGTTGTACTAACAAACTTTACAACACAAGGGACAATAATTGGAGAAGTACAAGCGGGTGTACCTCTTAGAATTGTTGTAGAAAAAGAAGGTTACTTAACGTATGATTCAGAAAAAGAAGGACAAAGTGTTACAATACGAGAAAAAGAAAAACAAATAATTATTACAATAGAGCAAGGCGGACAAAAACTACATGTTTCAGTACTTGATGCAGGAACAGGTTTCTCAGTTGAAGGGGCTAGTGTGCAATTAGTGAAAGAAAACGGGGTAGTATTTGATAATGATGTAACAACTGTTTCTGGAATAGATTTTATTGGATTAAATCCTACAGAAATAATTTATGTTACTGCTTACAAAGAAGGTTACCTTCCTGCGAGAGAAAAAATACTTGTTAGTTCAACTGAAGAAGTAAAATTAGTAATGGAAAGAGTTACTTCAACAAATTCAGCAATACTTGAAGTATTTGCAATTGATAAAGTTGGAACGGCAGTAAATGGAGTAAATTTACAAATATTTGAAATTAATGACGGAAACAAATTACCTTACGGAATAAGCGGACTTGTTACTAGCTTTGCAGGATATGCAGAAGCAAAAATTGGGGTGGGAAAAACTTACCAAATAGTTGGAACAACAGATGTAATGCAAGGAGGGGCAGTTATTGAAGTAAAGAGTGGGGAAGCAGAGAAAAAAGTATACTTACAAATGCTAAAAAAACCAAATGTAGTTGAAATGAAATTTATTGATGTTTATGGAAAAGATGTTTTAGGGACAGCAGTCGTTTCAGGTTTAGATGGAACAAAATACTTTGATGGAAACATAACTAATTCAAGAGTATTTTTTGATGCACAACAAAAAGAAACAGTTGAAGTGCAAGTAACAATGGCGGATGGAAATGTTTTTACTGAAAATGTTAAAGTAAAAGGAAAAGATTACGTTGAAGTAACAGTTTATTCTAAAGATGCCTCCGTATTGTCTCCAGCAATAGAATATATTGGACTAGAAGATGAACAAGGAGTGACTGTAAAAGGACTTACTCCTGGAGCATTTTATTGGGCAAAGTTCACAGTTGCTTATCCACGCGCAGCAACAAGAGGAGGAATATATTTCAGATCAGGTGCTGACAATATTCCATTTTCTGAATCAGAAAAATTTGCTGTATATGATTTGAGTTTTTTAGGCGCAGAAATAGTTCAATCAAATTCCTACACACCTACTCCAGCTCCTGGAAATGAATTAGTTGATAGATCAAACACAACAAATCAAGGGGAAAAAAGTAAATGGATAGAAGCTTCGCTTGCAAATCCAATAGGAACTTACACTGTAAAAGTAAAAGTAAGAGCTGAAGATTTCGCAGAGGGAAAAGTACAACTAAAATATAGGGCATGGTCACTAGTTGGAGAAGATTATTACAGAACACCAGTTGATAATGAACTTGCAAACAAATCTTATAGTTCAACTAAATCAGGACTCTACGCAGAAACAGCTCTACAAGAATTCACTTTATTTGAGTCTCTTCCTGAGTGTAAAGACAATATTTGCTTATCCGTAAACTATGTTGATGATGCTGAAAATTTTATTCAAGAAAAAGGATTTGAAGCAATAAAAGGCAAAATATATGCTCTAGAAGTAGAACTAACTGCGACAGAAGCAGATTATGTTCAAGTAAGCGCAGTTACTGATGGGAATACAGTTAATTTTGTTTCAACACAAACAGGGAACTTTAACTTTGTAAGAGAAACTTCAGATATTTCTTCAACAAGTGCTTCTGCAGCAGTATCACTAACAACAAATGGAAAAGAAAAAATCAGATTTTATTTTACTGGAAAAAAATCCGGAAATGGAGTAATTGGAATAAAAGCAGTTGGAAAAACAACTGTTGAAAAAGTGTTATTATTCAATGTTGTTCAAGAAAAAACTCTTCTAATTGAATTATCAGAATCCCAAGTAATGGCCGGAAAAAACTTTACTGTAAAAGTAAATGATTCGGGATTAAAAGGAGTAGAGGGGGCACTCGTAAAAATAGTTGATAGAGAAGGGAAATTAGTAAAGAGTGTAGTGGGAGACGCTACTGAAGGAAAAGGAAAGAATGGTTATTATAGAATACAAAATGATTTATCAGTTGGATTATATACTGTTGAAGTAAGTGCGCCAACTTACGCAACTTCAACCCTACCTTTGTTAATTACAACTCAAACAGTATTATCTTTTGCTGATTCAATAGAAGTAAAAATGCCAATCGGGCAAAAAAGTATTATTGTTTCAGAACTATTAACAAACAATTCTGATTTCACTGTACAAAATATCACTATCCAAACAGATGGAGACAAAACTACTGATACTTCAACTGCAATTGATACAACCTCAACTACACAAAGCGGAGCATTCAAAATTACTGCAATTGCTCCACAAGCACTAGGTGCACAACAAAAACAAGCAGTAAATATTACTGTGAGTTATACTGGAGCAAGCGATTCAACAGCTGACGAAACAGCAACACTAACAATTTCAGGACTACTAGAAGGAAAATTCCACACAAGCGTAAGTGCAAGCGTACACATGACTTACAATAGACAACTTTCTGCTAGTTGCCTAAAAATGGATCCGACTAGTGTAACAATTAATTTACTTGGTACTGAGGGTTCCACAGGAAGCGAAACAATTGAAGTAACAAATAACTGTGACCAAGCAATATCACTAAAACAAAGAGTAAAAGAAATAACAAAGAGATCCTTAATTATAGTTACCTCGGAAGCAATAGATTTACAACAAGGAGAATCAAAAAACATTACAATAAATGCAAGTAATTTAATTGCAAGAGGAAATCAAAGAGAACAAACTTTTGGATACGAAGTTGTGTTTGATTCAAATTATTTAAAGAAAAAACTTTCAGTTAATGTAAAAGTAGTTAACCCTGAATTTGCTTTAAGTTACCCTCCACAAGTAACACTATGGCTTGCACAAAGTAGTGCACAAGAAAAAGCAATTGCAGCACAACCACTATTTGTGACAAATATTTCTTCTTTCCCTGTTGAAAACATTTCTTTCGCAGTAACAAATCCTATATCGGGTTCAAATCTAAGATTAAGTGTAGAACCACCTGGCGTAGTGAGTCTAGAACGCGGACAAGCAATTACCCCTGCAAAACTAGTTGTAGCAACAGCTGCTTCAAAAATATCTGAACCAGTAGAAGCAAGCATACAAATAACTGGAAAAATGGGTGAACTAAATAACAGAGCAGGACAAAATGATAGATACAATTACTATGATCAATACTATTCAGGACAAGCTCCACTAAATAATTATGTTCCACAACAAACAAGTTACTACCAAAACAATACAACAAATACACTTGGAGTAATAAAAGTACTTGTATTTTACTCAGGATTTAATTGCTTATCGGCAAGCGTAGCTTCTGATACAGCAGGACTTGACTTTTTGTTCCCAATGGGAGGAGGGCAAATAGCAAAGAAAATAAATATTACTAATAGATGCGCAGAACCAGTAAGAATTACAGGTGCAACTCCTGCTGGAATGGCACAACAACCAATAAATCCACTGCTTGGAGTACCAACAGTGGCAAGTTCGATACTAATGTCAATCCCACAAGTAAGTGTAGCACCAGGACAAATAATCCAAGTACCACTAACAATAATTACTGCAGTATCTAATGTGAACAGAAAAAATTATTCAATAGTAATAAATGGAATTTCAGAAGTGAGCGGAACACCAATTACTTCAAAGCAACTAGGAATAAATATTTTCTCAGGAAATGATTTAGCAGCAGAACACGTTAAAGCATATCCGGGAAAAGTAAAGATTTGTAGCGACAAAGGCGGAGAACTAGTTGAAGAAGATGTATCAATTCCAAAAGTAAGTGACAATGCTAATTGTGGAGAAGCATATTGTGACGCAGTACAAGCAGCAAAGTACTTAGAAACAAAAATAAGAAAAACAATAAGTTTAGCACAATCACAAGGATACAATAACAAAAATAAAGAAGAAACACTTGACTGCCAAGTAACAGGCGCATGCTCTTTTGAACAACTTGGAATAGAACCACAATACGTTGATCTGTATTTACAAAATGATCGGGTTACAAGCGAAATACTTCAAAAAGAAATGAATGGAACAGAACTTGAAACTGCATCAAGCACTCCATTTAGAGAAACACTTGGATCAACCGGATTCATGGTATTAGCTGCACCAGAAATATTTGATGTATCTTTCCTTGTAACAAGAATGCTTTCAGGATATGATAGAACAATATTCCTTGATAGAGCAATCCAAGGATGCGGATATTATAGATTAATGATTACAGGCGTATTCAAAGCAGGACCAACAGGAATAGAAACAATGACTCCTGTATTATCCCTTAAAACAGTTCCTCAAAATGGGCAAGCAAAATTAATAACAAACGAATGCAAAGATTCAATAATAAATGTTGCAAACTTTAACCCAGTTGATAAAGGACTAGAATCAGGTTTAGATTATGGTGTATGGGTATCTACAATTGAAAGTGACACAGCACTAAAAGAATTATCAAAAAGCATTTCACTATTAAGATACAAATCAGATAAACGCGTAACAAGTGGCGGAGGAAATATTGTAAAAATAACACAAGGAGCACTATCAGGTTCACTTGCCCAAATGTGTATTAGCGGTGGAGAAAAGAAAACAATTACAGTAACAATTGACTCAATGTACGCAAAAGCTGACCCCGCAACAAAAACAACTTACACACACGCAATAGTTGATTTAGTTTCAAACGGACTTGCTGGATCATTTGGGGGTAATTGTGTAGTTAAAAGAGAAGAGGGCTATTATTGTGTAAAACTAAGTGACACTCAAAATTTAGGAAGCAGAAGACTTGATCTTGAATCAAAAGACTTAATACTTGATGAAAAAGGCGGATGCGTAAACGGAACAGTATACTCAACATTCCCTGGCACACTAAACTTTGATGTAGAACCATACACAGTAA
>JBAYJX010000044.1:0-9590 GCA_041664905.1 archaeon
AGCATTCTTTGCCTTGGCTTCACTAGATTCTTCTGCTTTAATTACTTCAACTTTACCAAATTCTTTTTCAAGCACAGGCTTTGCTTCAGTAATAACTGCATATTCATCAAACTCTTCAACTTGAGAAAGCTCATTTAATTTTGAAACCGCAGTTTTTACAAACGCAGGAGTTTGTTCACCCTTTGATTTTAATTCACTATCAGCCATAACAGCTTTAATTGCAGCACCAAAATCAGGTTTACCATTACAAGCACTCTTAACAATTGCCAAACCTTTCCACTTCCACTTGGGAGCAACAAATATTTTTACTTTAGAAACATTTGTAATTTTAGCAAGTTCCTTAATTCTCAAAATATCCAAGCGAAGGTTACTTACGGCAGCTTCTACTTGTTCAAGAGAACTATCAATCTTTGATTCATCAACAGTTGGCCAAGATTCGAGACTAATTAAAGTATCAGCGCATTTATCGTGCCACAACTCTTCTGTTAAGTGAGGACAAAAAGGGTGCAGAAGTTTTATGAATTTCCCAAGGTCTTCTTTACCAATTTCATTTTCTTGTGCAATTGAATCAAACAATTCTCTAAATTTAATTATTCCCAAATTGTATCTAAAGAACTCAATATCGGGAGTAATTTCTTTAACCGCTTTATTTACTTTACTAGCAATCTTCTTACTTGATTTACCAACTTTAATAGTGGAAATTATTTCAAACACTCTTTGGATAAATTTGTGACTTGACTCCATTCCTCTATCAGACCAAACACTATCACTATTCGGAGCAGAGAGGGACATTAAGTTAAATCTTAGTGAATCAGTAGAAAACTTTTTTATAACATCAATTGGATTAACAACGTTTCCTAGAGATTTTGACATCTTGTTTCCATCAGCACCATGAAGCATTCCTTGATTGAATAATTTTGTAAAAGGTTCGTCAAAAGAAACCATTTTCATATCTCTAAGCGCTTTTGTAAAAAATCTTGCATAAATTAAGTGCATACAAGCATGCTCTGCTCCGCCAATGTACTGATCAACTGGCATCCAATACTTTACTTTCTTTGGATCAAATGCTTCTTTGGAATTATTTGTATCACAAAACCTCAAATAATACCAACTAGAATCAAAGAAAGTATCCATTGTATCAGTTTCTCTTCTAGCTTTACCTTTACACTTAGGGCATTTACAATTAACAAAATCTAAATTTGTTGCTAAAGGATTACCTGAACCAAACTTTACTTCATAAGGCAACTTAATTGGTAATTCACTTATAGGAACCGGAACTGTTCCGCATTTATCACAATAAACAAAAGGAATAGGAGTTCCCCAGTAACGCTGACGAGAGATTAACCAATCTCTTAACTTGAAATTAGTTGTTTTCTTACCTAGTTTTTTCTTTTCTAAGTATGAAGTAATTTTCTCAATTGCTTCCCTATTATTCAATCCAGAGAATTCTTTTGAATTCACCAAAATACCGTCATCAGTATAAGCTTGTTTGAGTGTTTCTACTGACAAATTTTGTTTAATTGGATTAATTACAATCTTAATTGGAATATTATATTTTTTTGCAAACTCAAAATCTCTAGCATCATGAGCCGGCACAGCCATAACCATTCCCGCACCATAATCAGCAACAACAAAGTTACCTGCGTAAACTCCAACTTTTTCATTAGTCATTGGGTTAATTGCGTAACTCCCAGTGAACACTCCTTCTTTATCCATGCACTCAAGTTCTTTCTCACTAACGGATTTTAATTTCTTCAAAAATGCATCAACTGCACTTTTTTGTTCTTTTGTAACCAAACTAAATAACTTTGGGTGCTGAGCACTAACAACAACAAAAGTTACTCCAAAAATTGTATCAGGTCGAGTAGTAAAAACAGGCCACTGTTCCCCGTTTATTTCAAAAAATATTTCTGTTCCAAAACTTTTTCCGATCCAATTCTTTTGCATAGATTTAATTCTATCAGGCCACTCTAACTTTTCAGCCATTTCTAACAATTCGTCAGCATACTCAGTTGTTTTAATGAACCATTGTTCAAGCTGCTTCATTTCAACATCCGTATCCTCGTGTCTCCAACACTTACCGCCATGAACTTGCTCATTAGCAAGAACAGTTTCGCACTTAGGGCACCAATTCACAGCACTCTTTTTTCGGTAAACCAAACCTTTTTCAAAAAACTTTATAAAAAAATACTGATTCCACTTATAATACTCAGGAGTACAAGTTTTGATTAATCTAGACCAATCATAACTCAAACCAAGAATTTTTTGTTGCTCAATAAAATTAGTCATTGAATTTGCGGTGTAATCTTGTGGGTGTTGATTAGCTTTAATTGCTGCATTCTCTGCCGGCAAACCAAAAGCATCATAACCCATCGGATACAAAACATTACAACCCTTCATTCTTCTAAATCTTGCCTGAATATCACCAATAGTATAATTTAATGCATGCCCCATGTGAAGCCCTGCTGCTGAAGGATAAGGAAACATTTCTAAAACATAGAACTTTGGTTTCTTTGAGTTCTCAGTTACTCCAAATGCATTCTCTTTAGCCCAAGTCTTTTGCCACTTAGACTCAATCTCAATAAAATTGGCTTCAACCATAAGAAAACCCTATAGAAAAAAGTTTATTAAACTAGGGAAACACCCGCAAGAGATATAGAGTACTAACTCGCACAAGTACTTGCCAGGGTTAACCAATTCCTTAAAAATAACAATAACTCTACTACTAATATGGATCCAAAGTACATTTTTTCAGTAGCCCAAAAAGCGATTATCAAAAAAGGAGACAAAATACTTATTCTAAAAAGATCTCCAACAGCACATGTTTACCCCGAACACTGGGACTTTCCCGGCGGAAAAATAGAACACGGAGAAAAACCTGCTAGCGCACTGGAACGCGAAGTCAAAGAAGAAACTAGTTTAATTGTAAAAGTCAATAAACCAGTATTCACTTATCTTGAAGAATCTTTTGCTCAAGCAATAGTAATTATTTACGAAAGTAAACTAATTTCAGGCACAGTAACTCTTAGCGGCGAACACACAGAATATGCTTGGAAAACCAAAAAAGAAATATTGAAAATGAAAATAGAACCATACCTACGAACGTACTTGGAAGAAGAAAAATAATTCATTTAAAAACTGAATCTCTTCTTTTACCCATTGCACTCAGGTCATTTAAAAATTAGTATTTTATTTTCTTTGACATTCTTTCAAAATAATTAGCTAAGTCTTCATTTTTCTGAACCTTTAAAAAAGTAATTAAAGCTAATAAAAAATCTTTTCTAAGTTCTGGCCTTAATCTGGAAGCTTTTCTAAAAGCAAAAAACAAAATTGCCCTCTTATCACCATATCTCCGACTTAAATATGCCTTATTTCTAGAATGAAGCCTACTAATAAATGGTTTCAAATAACCATTAGAATCAAACAATTTAGGGGGATAAAAATCAACATAAACAACTTTCCCTTTTGAGGAAATAGAAAAATTTTCCGGATTCGAATCCAAAAATACCCCTGCACGAGTTTTACTAGTTGGATTAGGAAACAAAATTGCTTTATACAACTCGCCCAGCATTTTCTGAAAAACTCTAAGTGCACGAGCTTTACCCCCACTCTTAATAATACCCGCTACAGTTTTTTGTGAAACAAATGATTCCAAACTACCTACAAAATACTCGCTTTTAGAACTATCTCTTACTGGAACAATTCATAACAATTTGCTAATATTCAACCCCGCCTTATTTAAATCTTGATGATATGATCGCACACTAGACGCCAAAGAAGCGGCTTCCTTT
This sequence comes from archaeon, assembly GCA_041664905.1. GTDB lineage: Archaea > Iainarchaeota > Iainarchaeia > Iainarchaeales > JAAZKV01 > JAAZKV01. The sequence continues at coordinate 3,792 of JBAYJX010000044.1, forward strand.
AAAGAAAGCCCCTTACTTAAACTACTTTGTTTGTAAACCCACTTCTTATCATTAAAACTCACAACTCGCGGAACACTATGAACACCGCGGGAAAGAACAATATTTTTGAACTCGCGTTGTTTTTTTTGCATACATACTTATTTAATAAAAACTATTTAATACTTAGTAGATGATACAAAACATAATATTTGATTTTGATGATACTTTATTTTGTACAAATGAGCTTGGCAAAAAAACCCTGAAATTACTATGCAAAAAAATGAAACTACCTTTTGATGAAAAAAAATATTCAACCATGAAAGGATTGTCAAGGAAAGATCGCCTAAAAAAACTTTTTCCAAACCAATATAAGTATATGTGGAAAAAATGGGACCTAGAATACAAAAAAGCTTTTAAAAAAGAAGTAAAACCAATTGACAAAGATACTATTCCAACGTTAAAAACTTTATCAAAAAAATACACTTTATTCATATTTTCAACAAAACAAGATTTTTTAATAAAAATTGCTTTAAGAAAATACAATATTCTGCGCTTATTTAAACAAATTGTTGGATCCGAAAATGTAAAAAATAAAAAACCCCACAAGGAAGGATTCAACAAAATACTCAAACAAAACCAGATAGACAAAAACGAAATTATCTTAGTTGGGGACTCACAAATAGACATTAAAACAGCACAAAATTGCAATATACCCCTAATCATACTATCAAAACAGAAAATCCGAGCAAAAAAGGTTAATCAAATAACAAACATCACTGAAATAGAGAAAGCAATTAAAAAATTTGAACCCCAAAAACAAAGCCAGTTCAAAATACTCATCACTTTCAGACATAAACACTGGAATGGACAAGCAGGGTGTGTCCTAAGACTAGCAAACGAATTAAGAAAAGTTGGGCACAAAATTGAATTTATCTGCCCTAAATCAAGTGCGTTCGCAAAAAAAGCCATTCAATTAAAATTTTCCATAGCTGGATTCATAGAATTAAACATAAAACCAAAAAATAAAGGATTCAACAAACAAAAAAATAAATTAAAAAAAATTATTTTGACACAATCCCCTGACATTATTCAAACAAACGGTCCCAGAGATATGGAAATGACAGCACTCGCACTAAAAGAAATCAAACAAAAACCCAAATTTATTAGAATAATTCACAGTTCTATCCCACTAAAAGCAAAAAAAATCACTACCTGGATTTTTACAAAAATGCTAGATGCAGTAATTGTGGAATACAAAACTGCAATTAATGAAGTATTAGGGACACTTATAAAACAAAAAGTTTTGAACAAAAATAAAATAATTATTTCCCAGGGGTCTTTTGATATAGAAAAAATGAGTGCGTTTAGACAAACAAATTATAATCAAAAAAAGACCATTATTGGGTACATAGGAAGAATAGAAAAAGACAAAGGTATATTCTATTTATTAAAAGCCATAAAATCACTATCTGAAAAAGATTTTTGCTTATGGATTGCTGGCACGGGTTCGCTTGAAAAAGATGCTATAGAATTTGTGGAAAAAAACAATTTACAGAGCAAAATAAAATTTTTTGGCTTTGTTGAAGATATACGCCCAATATTGAACAAAATATCTTTTCTAGTCCTACCCTCAATAAGTTGTGACGCATCTTCCACCACAGTCAAAGAAGCTCTTTTTTTTAAAAAACCGGTAATAGCAACCTCAATTGGAGGAATAGCTGAAATCATAACAAACAACAAGAATGGGCATATTATACAACCAAGAAATTCTAAAGCCCTGGCTAAAGCAATCTTGGAATTAATGAAAAGCAAGACCAAAACAACCCGAATGGGAAAATATGGGTGGAAAAAATTAAAAACATTTTCTCCAAAACAACCCGCATTAACACTAAATAAATGTTATGTTGATTTATATGCAAAAACCGACTAAACTCAAAGAAAAAATGCCATTTCCAAAACACATTGTTATAGAATTAACGGAACTATGCAATCTAAATTGCCCGATGTGCTGGCTACACGGAATCTCAGGAACAAAAAAACATCAAATAATACAAAAAGAAATTACAGTAAAACAAATATGCGCTTTTTTAGACACAATTAAAAAAAAACCATTATACATCAGACTCACGGGCGGCGAACCCTTGACAAAACCAGACTTTTTTCAATTACTAGAATTTATAAAACAAAAGGGACACGTTTGTGGAAGAATATCTACTAATGGAACATTAATTGGAAAAAAACAAGCAAAAAAAATAGTGCAATTGGGAGTGCAAAGAATAACCATTTCCATTGATGGCAACAAAAAAATTCATGACAATATCCGCGGAAAAGGAACTTTTGATAAAGCAATAAAAGCAATTAAATTAATTAACGAGGCAAAAAGGAAATTAAAAAGAAGCAATCCAGAAATAGAAATACTATGCACAATTTCCAAACTCAACGCGGACACCATAGAATCGGTAGCAGAACTCGGATCAAAATTACAAGTAAAAACTATATTTCACTTGCTTAACTGGACGCAAAAAAAACAATCAATCAAACACAGAGCCCATTTGTTGAATTACTTTGGCATAAAAGATAATACGGCAATAGCATTTGCAATAGGGTTAAATAAATTGCCTTCAAAAAAACTAGCAAAACACCTAATCCAACTAAAAAATAATTACCTTGAAAATAAAGTATTAATCCGACCAATTTGCTCCGTTGAATCAATAGATGACTGGTACTCAAACCAAAAACCTTTATTTGGTAGAAAAATTTGCTCTGCACCATTTTCTATTTTCAGAATTGGCGCAGATGGAAACAATTATCCTTGCCGATTCTTAAGAGTGCCCATTGGAAATATACAGCAGTCTGCTGAAGAAATATGGAATTCTACACGAGCAAAAAAAATACGAAAACTATTCTTGACGAAAAAAAGATTAGAAATTTGTAAAAGATGTAGTTGTTTTGGGTGATAACATGAAACGAATAACTATAAAGCCAATATTAGCATGCAACGCAAATTGTGAGTTTTGCTATGAAAGAAAAGCATTATTCAAAAACAAAAAAACAATGCTTTCTATTAAAAAATGGGAAAAAATCTTAAGAGAAGCAACGAAAGCTGGCGCACACCAATTATCAATTAGTGGCGGAGAACCATTCTTATACCAAAAATTACCTAAACTTGTTTCTATTGCCAAAGAAAAAGATTTTTTTGTTAACATTAATACAAACGCATCACTAATAACCAAAGCCAATTTAATAAAACTCAAAAAAGTTGGTTTAGACAGTTTGACTATTTCTCTTCACAGCTTGAATAGCCATGAAATGGATAAAATAAAGAAAATCAAAGGACTATTAAAACAGATAAAAAAAGCAATAAAATTAATTAAAAAAACAGGAATTTTATTGACTATTCAATCAATATTGTCTAAGAACAACTACAAGTCTTTTGATAAATTAATTCGCTTTGACTTAAAAAATAAAGCTGATGGAATAGCTATATCCTACCCAGAGGCCGATTATTCAACAAAAAACTTATTAATGAACAAAAAACAAATCTTAGAATTTAAAACATTGGTTCTCCCAAAAATAATTAAACTAATTAACAAATCGCACTTAAAAAACAAAGAACAAGTGATCAAAAAATTTCAAGGAGTATATAATTGGAAGGACTTTTCTTTAACAAACGCCGCAAAGGGAATTTTTAAAAAAAATGGGAATGAATGCAAAATACCTTTTGATTTTGCCCTAATTCTGCAAAACGGCGATGTATTACCCTGCAATGCTATAGAATACTTTCACACCCCCATAATTGGCAATGTAGAAAAAAAATCTCTCACAACAACTCTAAACTCAAAAAAAATGCGATTATTTCAAAAAAACAAAATATCCCAGTGCAAATATTGCCCAATGGAACTCAGCTTTAAAACAAACTTAATATACTAATAATCAAAACGCTTGAATAGACTATCTATTTTTTCCAACGCCTTGCCACTTAACTGCAATCTTAAAAAATTGATAATTGCCCACATAATCACTCTAAACAAAAATAATTTCTTAATAGTTGAATTTCTTTTTCTATCAATTGCAGTTTCTCCGGATAAAAATCAGATTCTATTACTTTTGGCTGTTTCAATTCCAATATTGGTTTGATTTCTTCCAATTGTTCTTTAGTTCCTTCAACCAAAAACCCATGCTCTTTTAGATTACCTTTCTTCATCCACTGCCCACTAACATGAACCCCTTTAATTTTATCCTTCAAAACCAAAAATTCTTTCGGTTCAATGTTATTTCCAAGCGCATGAGCAATATCCAAAACAAAACCTACGAAAGGGTATTTGCTTAAGAGCGTTTTGATTTCTTCCACAGATTTGTAATTATCCTCTTTTTTGTTCATATTTTCAATACAAACAGGAATTGAAAGATTACTAATTAAATTAAAATCCTCAACTATTTGTGGATGAAAAACTAAGTATTTAGCATTAACTTGTTTTGCAAGAGCAACTGCACTCGCAAGTACTTTTCGAGTTTCTTGAGTATTGGAATAAATAATATTTTCAAATGGCGTGTGAATTGAAACAAACTTCAAACCACTTAGAAAAGATAATGCTCGCAAGTCCAACTCAAAATTAAGTAGTTCTTCTGGAAAAGCAAACAAAAGCTCTACTCCATCAATTGGATACTTTTCCAAAAAATGAATGCTTTCTAATCGATTTAATTTTAAGTCATGACAACAACCAGTAGAAATAGCAACAACCATAAGGACAATAAAATTAGAAAGGTTTTTCTTACAATAGCTTAATTAGAAAATTACTAAACGTTTAATAATTTAAATTGAAGATAACAATACTGTATCGAAGGTAGGTGAGTTATATGAAACTAGTGAGAGACAAAATCCCAGAGCTTATTCGCTTGTCTGGAAGAAACCCAATTACTCACAAAGCACATGAGAAAGAATTCGAAGACGCACTAATTAACAAGCTTGAAGAAGAATTAAATGAAATCAAAGAAGACAGAAATTCAGAAGAAGTTGCTGATTTAATCGAAGTTGCTTATGCTTTAGGAAAAGTTTATGGAAAAAGTGAAAAAGCGATTAATCAAATCAGGAAACAAAAAAATATCGGGAAAGGTGCTTTTAATAAAAAAATAATTCTTGAAAAGTAACGAATCTAATTTTATTCTTATCCTTAAACTAGTTTATTATGAAACTAACCGTACTCTGTTATATTGTTAACAACGACAAAACCTTAATGATTCATCGAACAAAAAAAGAAAATGATGTGCACCATGGAAAATGGAACGGGCTTGGTGGAAAGATGGAGAAAAACGAATCTCCTGAAGAAGCAATTAAAAGAGAAGTATTTGAAGAATCTGGACTCAAAATAGAAAACCCAACCTTAAAAGGAATAATAACTTATCCAGAAACAAACAACGAAACCGAAACAATTGTTTTTGTATTTACTGCCACAGAATTTACAGGCGATCTAATAGAATGCAATGAAGGCGACCTCGAATGGATAAATACCAAAGACATAACAAAACTAAACCTTTGGAAAGGTGACCTATTGTTCTTGCCACTACTAAAAGACAAAGGAATCTTTACCGCAAAAATAACTTATGACAAAGAAAACGTAACCGAATCAGTAATAAAAAAATATTAAATCAACCAGAAAATTGTAATCAATTCACTTTCTAATCTCTTGGAATTCTTGGATCAAAACTAGCAACCCAATTATACTTAGCAGGATAGGCTTTGGTTGCAGGCAGACTCTTACCAAACCAAATACTTTCAGCTTTAGAAACAATTACTTTTTCAATTTCTTTTCCAGGTTTCCA
>JBAYJX010000045.1:0-8374 GCA_041664905.1 archaeon
AATATTAAAAATAATTGAAAGTTATGCCTTTAGAAAAATGTTAGTTGATAATACTACACAAGGACTAAACAAATTATTTGTCACTATATCAAAAGAAATTAAGAAAGAACCGGCTTGGAAAGAAAATTATTTGAACATTCTAAATTACATATTATTAGAAAAAAGAGCATCACAAAGATTCCCAAATGATGATGAATTTGAGAATTCGTTAATAAATAAAGAAATCTATCGCTTGCAATCAAAAAATAGAAACTTTTTGTTAGAATCTATCGAAAATTATAAATCGGCATATAAAATAAACTTAGATGAATTAACAGTTGAGCACATAATGCCACAAAAATTAACAAAAGATTGGAAGAAAATGTTGGGGGAAAATTGGCAAGAAATGCACAATAAATATTTACACACATTAGGTAATTTAAGTCTGACAGCAAAAAATACTGAGCTTTCAAATAATACACTTGAGGACAAACAAAGAATCGATTATCAAACAAGCAAACTAAAACTTAATTTTAAAGTAAAAAACTCGACCCCCTGGACTGAACAAATAATTATTGACCGTGCAAAAGATTTATCAAAAAATGCAAAAGAAATCTGGCCTTTTCCTAAAACAAATTATTCAAAACCAGTGCCGGATGAACAAATATTTGATTTATCGAGTGAGGATAGCTTTACTGGGGAAAAACCTTTCAAATTGTATCTTGAAGGAAATGAAAAAGGAATAGAACTTAAAACATGGCGTGATCTTCTAACAAATACTTCCTCATTCTTATACAATTTTTCACCCACTCAATTTAAAGAAATTCAAAAAAATCCTGAATTTAAATGGTATTTTGATAAAAATAAACCCTTACGTCACCCATTAGAATTCAGAAAAGATGAATTTATTGAAGGAAATCTATCTGCAAATGGGATTATAGAATGTTTGTGTGAATTTTGCAAATATCTTAATTATCCTGCAGAAAAAATACAATTTTCAATTAATAACATCTCAGAAGAGTCTGAAGAAAATATTACTGACCTAGAGGGGTTCAAAGTTGGCTCAAAAGTGCAATGGACTAAAAATGAAAAAGTAAGTTTTGGTGAAGTAACAAAATTAGACCCAAAACGAAACAGAGTTTGGGTAAAATATGACGATGATGAAGAAGGTTGGGAAAGAATTAATAATGAAAAATTCAAACTAAAAACTGATACACTCTAATAGAAACATGAAACATAAAAAAAATGTAATATGTAGTGACCCAAATATGGCTGAACCAAAAAATATGAATGGGCTTATCAAAAAATATCAAGACCGATTAAATGATTTAAGTAGAAGAAATAGAGCTATTAGAATATCCAGGATAGTAAAAAGAAAATCATTTGATGTTGCTGATTTAAAGCAAGTAAATGAAAAGAGGCCTTTTGAAGTAGTGTCTAAATTATTCTTTGATGGTAAATCTACAAATCTTCTTAATGTAAATGTTAAGGACAAAGAAGAAGAAAGACTGATAAAAGACATAATGTATCTTAAAAGAGATGTTGAATTTATTGAAAAAGAAAAGGGTTATTTTGAATGCTACTTGGGGTATCCGTTTATTCAAGGCAATTTTTTTGATGAGTCTTTTTTCAGATGCCCTTTATTTTTGATACCAGTAAGAATTGAAGTGGATAGACAATCAAATAAAATTAATCTTAAACATTTAAATGAAGATGATTCAATACAAATCAACAAAACCTTTTTTTTAGCATTTAACAAATATAACAAAAATCATAAAAAAATAAATCTTGAAAAACTATTAGAAATCGAGGATTTGCCAAGAAAAGATTTAATAGATTGGGCAATTAAATTATTTGATGAATTAGAAATCAAAATTACAAAAAAGCTAACACAAGAAACAATTGAAAAAATACCTATCTTAACAAAAGATGAATTTCCAAAGGATATGGTTGGTGAAGTTGAGTTTATGCCTTACTCAATAATTGGGGAATTTAGTCAATTAAACAGTGCAATTAATAATGATTATAATGAAATGATGGCAAATGGAACAACAAATGATATAAGTGAACTAATATTTGGAAATCCAGTTGAAAAAGAACTTGAAGAAAGATTTGATGAAGAAAAATTAAAAGATACTCCTGAAACAGAAAACTTTTTCATAACTCAACCAGACATAAGTCAAGAAAGAGTCTTAACAAAAGCAAGAACCGGAAAAGGACTTGTAGTCCACGGTCCTCCAGGAACAGGTAAATCTCAAGTAATTACAAACATGATTGCAGACAACCTAGTAAGAAATAAAAAAATCTTAATGGTGTGTGAGAAAAAAGCAGCACTTGATGTTGTAAAAAACAGATTAGCTTCAAAAGGACTTAACAAATACTGTTTATTAGTTCATGATTCCAACAATGACAGAAATGAAATCTTCACACAAATAACAAAAACACTAGACGCATATGATTTTGCTGAACAATCAGGCCTTGGAATTGATTTATCAGAAGTAAGAGAATCAAATTTGAAGAGTGTTCGCAATCTTGTAGATAAAAAAAGCACTAATTTTGATGCAACTCTCAAATCAATGCGAGAATTAATTGATGAAATGCATGAAACAAAAAAATTCGGCACGACACTATACAAACTATATCGCTTATCAGAAAACGACTATAAATATGATATAACCCTAAACCAAGAAGAATTAAATAAAATTAATTTTCAAGAACTAGAAGTCTCAATAACCAAAATAAAAAAACTAGCAAAAGGATTTTACTTGTTTGAAAATAAAGAAAATCCCATATCATTAAGAAAAAGATTTAACACGGAATTTAACGAAAAGGAATTTATTCAAAAAATAAAATCTTTAGTTGTTGTTATGATGGAATTTGAAGCACAGCTTTACAAAGACCAACTTAAAACTGATTTAACATCACTAAAAACAGAAGAAGCAACCCTAAATGATATATTCAACTACTTATCCGAACTAAAACAACTAAACAAACTTGACTCCTCAATAACAAAATTCCTAAATAAAGATTGGTGGAAACTAAAAGCCAAATACAGTAAAATACACTCGACAAAAACAGTATCTGATGCAATAAAAAGATGGGAAGAAATAAACCCCATAATTAATGAATTCAAAAACAACCTAAAAACATTTGAACATTATTTTGAGCCAAAATTCTTTGAAAACATAAAAAGCAACATATTCAAATTCAAAACCAATTTAGAAACAATCAAAAACATAGAAAAACAAACTAAACAAATAGAAGAAATAATATTGTTTGATTCAGTATACAAATCACTAAACACAGTTGAGAAAACAATTGCCCAAAAATGCTTTGAAATAATACCTCAAACAAAAAAAGAAGATGTACAACAAACCTGGGAAAAAACAATTAGAAACAGCTTCTATTTAACATGGATAAGAAACGAAGAAACTACAAACGAAAACCTAAAAGGTTTCTCGCACTCAACCTATGAAGAAAAAGTAAGCGAATTAAATAAATTAATTAAAGAAAAATCTAATTTAATCCCGACCCTCTTAATAGAACAATTTCAACAAAGATACAATAAATTAAAATGGGACGGTTATGATGGGGACGGTCGCAAAAAAAACTATAATAACCTTAAATACTTAGCTCATGAAGTTAATAAAAAAAGAAGACGACTAACAATAAGAGAATTATTCGAAAAATTCGAGGCTGTGGGTTTACTAGAACTTTTTCCTTGTTGGATGTGTTCTCCAGAAACAGTTTCTTCAATATTTCCGCTAAAAAAGAATTTATTTGACATAATTATTTTTGATGAAGCATCCCAGTGTAGAATAGAAAAATCAGTTCCAGCACTAATAAGAGGTAAAAAAGTAATTGTTGCAGGAGACGAAAAACAGTTACCCCCAACAACATTTTTCCTATCTTACGAAGACGGAGAGGAAGAATTAGAAGAAATGGATGAAGAAGAACAACAACTAATGGAAGACGAATCCCTACTTATAAGAGCAAAAACCGTTCTACCTGAATCAAAACTAATATACCACTACCGATCAAACAATGAAGAACTAATAAATTTCTCAAATTATGCCTTTTATGACAAATCTTTAAGAATAATTCCAAAAAACACTCGACCAAAAACTCCTCCAATTGCATTCAACAATGTAAAAGGAACCTGGGACACAGGAATAAATCAAAAAGAAGCAACAGAAGTAGTAAAATTAATCAAAAAAATATTAAATAACAAAAGCAAAGAAAATATTCCAACTCTTGGAATAATAACATTCAACGTAAAACAAAAAGACCTAATTGAAGACTTACTAGAAGAAGAAGCAAAAAAAGACTCCGGATTTGGAATTCTTTTAGATAAAGAACGAAACAGATACAACCAAGAAGAATACATAGGAATATTTGTAAAAAACATTGAAAATGTCCAAGGGGATGAAAGAGACATAATAATATTCTCGATAAGCTACGGATTTGACAAAGCCAACAAATTCAGATACAACTTTGGACCACTAAATGGAACCTATGGCCCAAACCGACTTAATGTTGCAATATCAAGAGCAAAACAAAAAGTATATGTAATTACATCCTTCGAACCAAGTGAACTAAAATATGACGGCACTGCGGTCGGACCAAAACTACTTCAAAAATATTTGGACTATGCTAAAACTGTTTCAAGTAAGAGCAAAGAAGCAGCTTATGAAAAACTTGAATCTTTAAACAAAGTTGAATTAGATGTAAAGAGTTATGATGAGTATGAGAGTGATTTTGAAGGCGAAGTAAGAGATGGGTTAACAAAACTTGGGCATATTGTTAAAACCCAAGTTGGCTGTTTAGGGTATCGTATTGACTTAGCTATCATTGATCCAAAAGACAAAAATAAATTTGTTGTTGGTATTGAATGTGACGGGGCAAAATACCACTCTTCTACAAGTGCAAAAGACCGAGATATTTACCGCCAAAAAGTCCTTGAAGATGCTGGTTGGAAAATACTAAGAATTTGGAGCAGAGACTGGTGGAGAAACGAAGAAAACGAAATAAAAAGAATAGACCGAGAAATAAAAAAATTGCTGTAACAGATTTATTTAAATCAAGGAAAGAAGATTAAATTCATAAAAAAAGGACAAAAATGTGAAATTTGGTGGTTTAATGGTTGAATTGAACATTGCAAAACTAGTAAAATCTGAGGATAAATATGACATCACCCTATTTAAAAAAGATAGAATTGATTTTATTGAAAGCAACCTTTTGGAGAAAGCAGGCAAACCATACATTAAATGTTTAATTCGAGATAAAGAAGTAGTTGCAAAGCCAGAAGAAATTATTCAACAATTGGTTTTGGACAAATTAATAAATGAATATAATTACCCCTCCGAATTAATTAGGGTGTTACACCCTGTTAAATTCGGCAGAGAAGTAAAACAGGCGGACATAATAATTCTTAATAAGAATGACAAAAGTTCGGTTTATTGTGTAATTGAAGTAAAAAAACACAAAGAAAAAGACGGATTAGAACAGTTAAGAAGTTACACAAATGCAACTGGGGCCCCACTTGCAGTTTGGACAAATGGAACACAAATAACATATTTTTTGAGATTAAAACCAAATATGTTGAAACCAATAAGAAACATTCCGAAATTTAATGAAACTATTGAAGATGTTGAACAAAGACCATTTACTTACATAGATTTAATGCAAAATGACAAATTAGCAAAAGAAAGAAAATCACTTAAAGAATTAATTCAATTAATGGAAGATGAAGTTCTTGCCAATGCTGGAGTAGATGTGTTTGAAGAAATTTTTAAGTTAATCTTTATAAAACTGTATGACGAAATGGAAAGCTCAGATGATAGGGAAGAAATTGAAAGAGAACTTTCCAAAGGCAAAAAATTAGACGAAATAGATGGATCGAATTTTAGACAACTTCAATTCAGGAGTAAAGGGGACGTATACCGCACAAAAGAAGTAATTGAAAATCTATTTTCTGATGCCAAGAAACAATGGCAAGGAATTTTTGATGAGGGGGAACCAATAAGAATTTCTGATCAAAATCATTTAGACATTTGTGTGTCCTTTCTTGAGGAAGTAAAACTTTTTAATTCCAATCTCCAAGTAATTGACGAAGCTTTTGAATATTTAGTTAATAAATCCGCAAAGGGCGAAAAGGGGCAATATTTTACGCCACGAAATGTAATTGATATGTGTGTACATATGCTTAACCCTAAAGAAAGTGAATTCATGATTGATACTGCCGCAGGATCTTGTGGATTCACAGTACACACAATATTTGAGGTTTGGAGAAAATTAATGGGCCAAGGAAAGTCGCACTTTAGTAACTTTTCAAATAAAAAAAAGACAAAAGAACAGGAAAAATATGTTGGCCAAGTTTTTGGAATTGACTTTGATGAGAAATCAGTTAGAGTAGCTAGAACTCTAAATTTAATTGCAGGAGACGGAAACACAAATGTTTTACATCTGAATACTTTGGATTATGACCGATGGGACGAAAAAATAAAAGATGACAATTGGACACAAACTTATCTATCTGGGTTTAATAGGCTAAAAAAGTTAAGACAAACAAACAACTCATATAAAGATTATAATTTTGACATAGTTATGGCAAACCCGCCTTTTGCAGGAGATATCAAAGATAGCCGAATAATTCACAAATATGCTTTGGGCGAGAATAATGGAAAGTTTATGACAGCGATTTCAAGAGATATTCTTTTTATTGAAAGGAACTTGGACTTTTTGAAACCAGGCGGACGAATGGCTATTGTTTTACCCCAAGGAAGATACAACAACTCTTCTGATGAACGAATAAGAAATTATATATTAGAAAAGTGCAAGCTAATTGCTGTTGTTGGGTTAGATGTGAATACATTTAAACCCCACACGGGAACAAAAACTTCGGTTCTTTTTGTGCAAAAATGGAATGATAATACAACCAAAGGCCCAATTTGCAAAAAACAAGATGATTATAAGGTATTTTTTGCTGTTAGCGAACAATCCGGGAAAGATAATTCAGGGGAACCAATGTACTTGAAAAATGAAGACGGCCGTAATAAATTAGATGAAAATGGACATTTAATTATTAAGTCTGATTTAATGGATATTGCAAATCAGTTTGAAATATGGGCCAAAAAAGAAAAGTTAAGTTTTTGGAGCTGACTAAATGAGCCTGTCAACAAGAATATTTGAAAAATCATTCTTTGGACGCAATTCCATTTCTTTTGAATTCTATAAATTACAGAGTTTAATCTGGAGAAGGTGTGTTAAACAATGGCAAAAATAAGTGTTGTTGATTTATCATTGACTAAATTGGAGAAAAGGTTAGATGCTGAATACTACAAGACAGAGTTTTTGGATAATGATGCCAAAATATGTTCACATGATTTTAAACCGTTAGTTAAACTAACAAAAAAGATTGATGTGGGGTTTGTTGGATCAATGGTTCAAGCATACACTGATAAGGGAATCTCGTTATTACAAACAAGAAATATTGATGAATTTTTTACAAATTTAAACTCAATTGTTTCAATAACCGAAAAATTTCATAAACTCTTAAAAAAATCTCAAATTCACTATGGGGATATTTTGGTGGCCAGAAGCGGTTCCTTTGGCAATGCCTCCATATATTTGGATCAAGAAATTTGCAATTCCTCAGATATAATAATACTAGAGCCAAACTCAGAAATTAATCCTTTTTATTTAGTGGCCTTTTTAAATTCCAAATTTGGTCGTAATCAGTTATTAAGATTTGCAAGCGGGGGAGTTCAAGGGCATGTTAATCTTACAATTCTAGAACAACTAAAAGTACCATTACTTCAAGAAAAAGTTCAAGTGCAAATACAAAATATGGTTCAAAATAGCAAAATAAAAATTGATTTGGCAAATAAACAATATCATACAGCCGAGCAACTCTTATTAAATGAATTATCATTTTCAGACTACTCTCCAAAACACCAATTATCTTTTGAGTCAAACCTTAAAGAAATTATTGAAAAAGAACGATATGATGCAGAATATTATCAGCCAATGTATAAAAAGATAAGAGACAAAATAACTAATTATTTAAATAAATCTAAACCGCTAAAAGAAATTATCAAAATAAAAAAAGCCACTTATTTTCCAAAAGATAATCAAGAATACAAATACATTGAGCTTTCAAATATCTCATCCAATGGCACTATATCCAGTTGTGCTTTGGATTTAGGCAAAAATCTTCCATCAAGAGCAAGAAGAAAATTAGTTAAAGGGGATGTCATAATATCATCAATTGAAGGTTCATTAGATTCTTGCGCGATAATCACAGAAGAATATGATGGGGCTTTGTGCTCCACAGGGTTCTTTGTTATAAATTCAAATGAAATTAATCCCGAAACATTATTAGTCTTATCCAAAT
>JBAYJX010000046.1:0-8207 GCA_041664905.1 archaeon
CTCTAAAAAAAGTTCCTCGTGGAACAAATGGCGGAGTTACTCTCTTAGGCGAAGTTGCAGCGCTTTTTGGAGGAGTAGTAATTGCGTTAATTTATTTCTTTTTTGTTTCACCTAACCTTTCTGCTACACTTATGATAGTCTTGGCCGGACTTATTGGATCCAATACGGATTCAGTATTTGGAGCAGTGTTTGAAACAAAAAATTTGTTAAACAATACACAAGTAAATATGCTTGGTTCGGCTTCGGGAGCAATCTTTTGTTTGCTGTTAAGTTTATTAATATAAATAACATGAATTAAGTGTAGTGGTGAAAAATTGGAACTAATTCAAATGATAATACTCGTTTTTCTTTATGTTGTGCCACTTTATATTGCAAATTCTTCTCCTGTAATAGCACACGGCAAAGTCCCACTTGATTTTGGAAAAAAATTATTTGGCCAACCAATTTTAGGGAAAGGAAAAACGGTTCTGGGAACAGTTGCAGGAATAACTATTGGAACAGGCACGGGCGCAATAATTTTATTATTTTTTCCACAAGCTGAGCAATTAATTCCAAATTATCTACAACTTGCTTTTCTTTTAGCCTTTGGGGCAATAATTGGGGACGTCACAAAAAGTTTTTTTAAGCGAAGATTCTCAATCAAAAGCGGAGAAAAGTGGGACTTAGCAGATCAACTGGATTTTGTTTTAGGCGGATTACTCGTAAGTATGTTACTGCGAATTCCCGAGGTGTGGCTTGTAGTTTTATTGCTAATAGCAACCTTTTTTATTCACAAAACTTTTAATTGGGTAGCATATAAGTTGAAACTAAAAGAAGTTCCTTGGTGAACAAATGGTAAAGAAAAAAATAAAACCGAGCTTTTTGGTTAAGACAAAAAGAAGAACTGCTCTGACAGATGTGCCTCAAAAATTAGGTGATACAAAAAAAATAGTCTTTTTTCTAATAAAATTTACAATAATATTTTTGGTTTTGACAATTATTATAGAAAACGCTGATTTGTCTTTTCTCACTCAATTTATTGCATCACTAGTAGCGCCAGTGCTTGGATTAACAAACACTGCAAACATTATTGGGGTGGGAGGCCTAAATTTTTTAATTACTAATTCTTGCACAGGTTTAGTTAGTGCAAGCATACTTGCTTCAGTAATATTTGCACTTAAAAAACCAAGTCTACTAAAAAAAGCAGGTTTGTTTACTGCCGGGTTAGTATTGTTGTTAATCATAAATATTCCCAGAATAATGTTAGTTCTTTTTGCTGCACAAATAGGATTTGATTCAGAACTAGTACATGAAATAACTTGGTTTTTAATGAGTGCATTAATACTAATAATTTGGTACTATGGAACAAAAAGAATACTAAAAAAAGAAGAGTTTAGTGAGTTAATTTAAGATTAAATCAATTTGTTTTAAATTGGCTACTCTGTTTAATCAGTTTCTTGGGCCTTCTTCTTTTTTGTGTACTATTCCTTCAACTATCTTTGTGAAAGCAGGTCTTGTAATAAATATTCCTATTAATGAACCAATAATTGCTACAACTGCAAATCCAAATAGTTTGTCAAGTCCTGGAAGATTTCTTGAAAACAAAACAATTGGTCCCATTACTCCAATTACAGTGAATGCTGAAGTTGCAATAATAAATAAAGCCGCTTTTGTTCTTTGCATTAATGATTCATGAGCTTCTTTTGATTTACCAAGTATTTCATCAGTAATAACTACTTCTGAATCAACCCCTGTTCCAATTGCCGCAATTAATCCTGCAAAAGCTGCCAAATCAAGTGGTCGTTGAGTAAGCGCCATAAAACCCATCATGATTATTATTTCGCTAAATCCAGTGAGAATTATTGGAATTGCAAGTTTAAGCATTCTGTATCTAATAACAATTATTGCTGAAACAGTTATTGCTGCAAGTATTCCCATTAGTAAAACATTTCCTAAGAATGATTCGCCTAAGGAAGGAGAAATTGTTTCTCTTGAAATAGTTTTAACAGGAGTAGGGAGAGAACCGGATTCTAAAAGAATTGCAAGTTCTTCAAGATCTGCACGAGCTTCAGAAATAGCGGCTCTTTGACCGGATATTCGCAAAGTAGAGAATTGTTTTGCTTGAGAAACATCTGCAACATCTTCATTAGTAATCCCTGCAGTTAAACTAATTATTTGTCGTGCGCCTGTAGCAGTCCAAATCCAAGGAATCTCTTTTTTTAGTTCAACAACAGAAACAGTAAAACCCAATTTGTTAAGATCATTAATTACATTTGCAGAAACATCTGGTGAAACAATTGCAAGCTTTGTTTTTGCAAGAGCGCTTAGCGCTTTGTTTTGATCAAGCCCTTTATTTGCATCAACTGTTAGTACAGTAAGCATTGAATCAGTAATTAATTCATCAATACTAGTGCTTTCGGGAATGTTTTCAAATTTATTTCCTGTTGTTAGAGTTTCTGTATCGGTAGTATATTGTTCTTCAGTAGTAACTATTAATGCATTTGGTCTATCAAGGAAGAAAACAGTTTTTTCACATTCATAATTTGGAGTACCATTTTGAGCAAAGCCTACAGCAGTACACTGGTGGAAAGTTTTTTCAGTAAATCTTTTTGATGCAGTATCATTCAAAATAAATGGAAGACTCCACTCATAAGCACTTCCAGCTCTAAAAACACCAAAAGAAGTATCTCCTCTTAGAACTTTAGTAAGTTCATCTCCTGTAAAAACAACTTCGCCATTTAAAACAGCTTCAAATCTTCCTTGTTGTCTTATTCGTGATTCAACTATTCCTAATTCTATTGGATTAGTTTCTGATAATTGAACTATTATAAACTGCTGACCAACAGGTGAAACTGTAGCGTCTTTTAGTCCCGAAGGGTCAATTCTTTGTGCAATAATGGTTGATATTCGAGCTATTTCTTCGGTAGAAACTTGCTTTTGTAATTCAACCTGGTAAAGAGTTCCTCCACTAAAATCCATTCCAAGCTTAATATTAGTGAATGGGATATAACTTGAAGGGCTATGGCCTGACAAATTAACAAAAATAAGGGCGAGTGAAATAATTAAAACTATTGCAAGAAAAGTAAGTTGCCAATTTTTTATTAATGTGTTAGTCATAATCATCACCGTAAATCAAAATTTTTTATGTTCTTTCTCCATTTTTTCAATCCACCACAATAATATTGGTGCGTTCATTAACCAAGTAGATAATATATCTCCAAGTAATCCAAAGAAAAGAATTGCAGATATTTGATAAATAACTTCTATCTGGTAAAAGTAAGAAACAATAATCATTGAAATTAAAGCCGCAAGAGTTGTTCCAGTCATAGTTAAACCTGTTTTTACTGAAGCACTAGCTCGCTCGCCGGGAGTGCCATCTTTTCCCTTTAACATTCTAGATGTAAGCATAATATCAGTATCAACAGAATAGCCGATTAACATTAATAGTGCTGGCAGAGTTGTAAGTGAAAGAGGAATACCAAGTACTGTCATTCCGGCTAACCCGGCAAGAACATCAAAAAGCATTGCTTGAATAATTGCTGCCGAAGGAATAAGTTGCCTGAATGCAATAAAAATTATTATAATAATCATTACTACGCCTAAAAGTGCAATAAAAATTGATGAAGAAAAAGAAGCGGCACCAAGAGTTGGAGAAATATCTCGCTGTTGAAACTCAACATTATTTCCCAAATTAAGCTTTTGTACAAGTACCTCTTGAAGCTTCTTTGAAAAAACTTCTTTATTGTCTGCAAGTGCTTGTTGTGCAACAAGTAAAGCTGTTTTTGCATTAGTAAATTCTTGTGTTGGTTTACCCAAAAGAGTTAGAGCTTCATTAGAAAAAGCAATAGAATCTTTTTCGTTATCAATAGAATCACTTGCTTTACTAATTACATTTTCAACATTTGTAACTAACGGATCTTTATCATATTGAATCCATGCACCATACCCAGTTGGAGAAGCAATAGTAGAAATTCTTAAACCTTGTAAAGAAAAATTTTCTTTAAGAACTGCAGTAAGAGTGCTTTCAGTTATGGGTGCTTGAGAACGAACAATTAAAATATTTCCTCCAGTTAAATCAACTCCTGGTTGAATTCCTGGATAAATAACAACTAAAAACAGTAATATGATTCCAACAATAATTGGAAGAATCATCATTTTTTTGAATTTGTTGCCGTAATAGTCGTGCATTTTTTCAACTCTTCAGTAATAAGTAAATTCAAAACACTTTTAAATGGTCGTGATTAATCCAATTTTTGAAAAAAACGAGTATAAAAGACATTTAAAGTACTTAACTATACAGAATATTTGTAGATTAAACCTGGTAATTGCTTAATAGAAGGGACAAAAATGAGTCGAAATATTAATTTCATCGAAAAACCCCAAATCTTGCTTGATGCAGCACTTTCTCGTGGAAGAAGAGCATCTATGGAATACCCAAAGCAAAAAACTGTTTTTTACACTATAAAAGGCAAAGAAATTGCCAAAATTGACACTTCTGCAAACTACCTCGAAGAAAAATTGTTTAAAGCAGCAAAACAATTCCCTGATTTTGATAGTCTTGACCCGTTTTATGGGGATCTTTACAGCTGCATAATTGATATTGACGAAATGAAAAAAAATCTTTCAAGCCTAAGTTCTGTTGGGCGGTTAATTAAGAATCTAAGGAGAGAACACATTGTAAAATTAAAAGAAATGAGATACGGTAAAGGAATGGAACATGCTGCAAAAAAAGTAACTAACATGTACATAGGGAGAGTTTCTTCACTCTTAAAAGGAATACAAAAACACATTGAATTTTATAATCTGTCTGCAAAAAAACTTAATGAACTTCCAAGCATTAGACTTGATGAAGATTGTATAATGCTTGCAGGGTTTCCTAATGTTGGAAAAAGTACTTTGTTACAGAAAATAACTGAATCAAAACCTGAAATTGCAAATTACCCTTTTACTACAAAAGGGTTAAATGTTGGAGTATTTTACTTGAGACATATTCCAATACAAGTAATTGATACGCCTGGGTTACTTGATAGACCATTAATGGAAAGAAACAATATTGAACTAAAAGCACTAACTGCTTTACAACACTTGAAAGGAATGATAGTTTTTGCAGTTGACCCAATGGATGATATGGACAAACAAACAAAACTTTTTGAAGATGTTAGAAAGTTATTTAAAAAACACAAATTTTTAGTAGTAATAACAAAATCAGATATTGCAAATCCAACCCAAGTAGAAATTGCAAAAAAAGCATTTAATGAATATGAAACTATTATAGAAGGTCAGAATCTTAGCACACTAAAAGAATATCTTACAACTAAAGGAAAGCAACTCTTTTTGTAAAAAATATTTTCTTGCCAAAGGTCCCTTTAAAAAGCTTTTTCGCAATAGTTCTCTTAATTGGCTACGCGAATATTAATTGATTTGTTCGCAAAACAAAGCTTATGGTGATTTTATGGTTAACGAAATACAAGCTACAATGGAAGATATTCTTTCAGATAGGGCTGTGCCAAGAAACATCAGGGCAAAGATTGAATTGGCTTTGGCAAAAGTGAAACAAAATAATGTCACTACCCTAAGCGAAGCAATCTACTTCTTAGACGATATCAGCAACGATGTGAATATGCCGGATCATACACGAACCGATATATGGCATTTAATTTCACTAATTGAAGCTGAGAAAGAAAAAATGAAGTAAGATTGTACAGCAAAGATTTTGCTTAAAGTGGAATCGAACAAATCTATTTTTTCTAGCCAAAAAACTTAGTGTGAATCAGAATGGCTGAAAACATCGAACAAGAAATACTTTCTTTTTCAGAACAAAGCGGATTAATGCTTTCCAAAGATTCAATTGATTTACTTGCACAAAATTTACACTGGAAAAAAATTTTAGAAGAACTGGCTAGTGAAGGGCAATTTTTTGTTGAACCAGCAATCTTAGAAAAAAAACTTGCAAGAACAAAACTATCCCAAGTAGTTACAGAAGTTGAAGTAAGAAAAACCTCTTTTATTGCACAAGCACGAGATCGTGCACCAAACTTTCGAGTGATGAGTGAATATGATGTTACTGGGCAAAGTAGTTCCGAAGGAAAAGTAGATGATTTTCTTAGACTATTTAGAAGCAAATTTGATTTAATATCAAAAATGCTAAAAGAAAGACACAATATGACTCCCGTTCCAATAAAAAGTCTTTCCGGGGTACATGATAAAGAAAAAGTTGATGTAATTGGAATGGTTAACAAAAAGTGGATAACAAAAAAAGGACACACTGCTTTTGAGATAGAAGATATGGAAGCAAAATGTATTGCGCTAGTAATGGAAAAAGAAAAAGAAATAATGCTTAAAGCAGAACACATTTTGGAAGATAATGTTGTTGGGATAAAAGGAACAAAGTGGGGAGATAATTTTTTAATAATAAAAGAAGTTTTCTGGCCGGATTTACCAATTCGCTCTGCAAGAACAATAAATGAAGATGTGTATATAGGGGGAATAACTGATTTACATGTTGGAAGCAAATTATTTTACGAAGAACAATTTTGCAAATTACTTGATTATATAAATGGAAAAGGGTTAACTGAAAGACAACAAGAAAGAGTTGGAAAAATACAATACTTGTTTGTTACTGGCGATAATGTTGCAGGAATTGGAGTTTACCCAAACCAAGTAGATGATTTACTAATAAAAGATGTTTATGAACAATATGTAAAATTTGAGGATTTAATGCTACAAATACCTGATTATATTCATGTGTTTATTTGTCCAGGACAGCATGATGCAGTTAGAAGAGCTGAACCACAACCAGGGATTGACAAAGAATTTGTTCCAAGATTATCAAAACTAAGAAACTTTCACTTCATATCCTCTCCTTCTTGGGTAGAGATTGAGGGAATGAAAAATTTAATTTACCATGGTGCAAGTGTACACGATTTGATTAGCTCAGTAAGTTTTCTTGAAATGACAAAACCACAAGATGGGATGGTAGAGCTTTTGAAAAAAAGAGACTTAATGCCAAAGTATGGTGGAAAAAATCCTTACGTTCCAGAAGGAAAAGATTATATGGTTGTGAAAGAAGAACCAGATCTTGTTTGGATAGGGGATATGCACCACAAAGGATATGCAACTTATCGCGGGGTCACAGTAATTAATTCAGGGTGCTGGGAAGGGCAAACAGATTTTCAGAAAAAAATAGGGCACATGCCAACTCCATGCGTTTTTCCGATTATTAATTTAAAAAATAGACAAATCACTGAAATCCATTTTTCAAAAGAAACAGTGGAAAGAGATATTGTTGAGGGTGGGCAGTGATTAATATGACTGAAAATATTACTCCCCAAATAATTCAGCAAGAGGCTTCTGTTTCCAGTGAAAAAAAATTCACCACCCCTTTTACTGAAGAAGAAAAGAAAAAACAAAGTCTTGTAAAAAAACTTACTCCTATAGAAATGATAACTCAAGAGATTTTATTTCCTGCAGAGCCTCATGTAAAAGAATATTTTAAAAGAATGCAAAATGATACAAAAGAAGTATTTGAGATTGCAGAGAAAGCAAAAGCAACAGGAGTAGATTTAACTGATTTTGTAGAAGTAACTCCTGCGCTGGACTTGGCAGATCGAGCAGAAACAATTATTGGTTTAGCTGGTCTGGCTAAAGTTTTTAGAGATATTTTTGCTGAAAAAAAAGACCGAAGAAAAGCATACTTTCAATTATTTAGAGAAATCCTTGATCAAAAGTGGTGGAAAATACCTGATGATGCAAAAAGAATTGAAACCGCAATAAAAGCGTGTCTATTAATTGAAACAGAAGGAGTGGTTGTAGCGCCACTTGATGGAGTACCAAAAGTTGAAATTAACTTAAATCAAGACGGCTCAAAATATGTGGATATTTATTTTGCGGGGCCAATTAGAGCCGCTGGAGGGTCCTCAACAGTTATTCCACTCTTACTTGCAGATTATGGAAGAACACTAATGGGGCTTGACAGATACAAACCCACCCAAGATGAACTCGAAAGATATGTTGAAGAAATTGGTTTATACCAAACAGAAGTAATCTCAAGACAATACACAATGAAAGATGATGAAATTAGAATTATAATTAATGGTTGTCCTGTTTGTATTAACGGAGTTCCTACTGAAGAAGTAGAAGTATCAGCACATAGAGACCTGGCAAGAGTTCCAACAAACAGAATTCGCGGAGGAATGGGGCTAGTTGTTGCTGAAGGATTAGCACTCAAA
>JBAYJX010000047.1:0-7914 GCA_041664905.1 archaeon
GTAAGATATATTTTTGGTATTACTGAACCATTCATTAGTACTCTAGTATTTCTTTTAGCACCATCAACTACCACCATTGTTGATTTTTCACCCATTTTTCCAGGCCACTCAGCAAACCCCCTATCATTGTCCGCGAGATTTTTTGCAGGAACAAGTATTACCCCTGGTTTGTGTGCCCCATCCTGCAAAGTGTCTCTTAATCCAACATGTCTGCATGAATCAGCACACACTCTTAGTTGGAATTGGGTTCCATTAACAAAAACTGATGGAAAATCTCTAACAAGTTTTCGACTTGCTTCAACCCACGTTCGCATTACTGGGGCTAGCTTTGATCTTTTTGATCTTTCGCTCCAAGTTTCTATCCCCATTACTCTTTCTAAAATTGATTTATCAAAATCAGTTACTTCTCCACTCCAATTAGCTACTTTAGGATAAGATAACCATTTCTTTTTCTTATCAGGAGTAACAATATAACCTGCATTTATTAGCGGAAGATTTTTTGTGCGTATTTTTCTAAGTAGCGAGAAAAATATAAATGCGTTTCCATGCCTAGCAAGTAAATTATGTAGTCTTACCAAAAATACTCTGATTTGTTCCCTACTCATTACTTTTTCTCCTAGCGCTGTTTCAGGAAAAACTAGTATTATTGCTTTGCCCTGTCTTTTACTAAGTTCATTTCTTGCTATTTGAAATAGTTCAAGTTCGGAATACGCTTCTTTTGAATTAAAAGCAACTACCTCAACTTTTTTGTCTCTAGTCATATCAACTAAATAGTAAACAACTTTCTTTTACTTAAACCTTTTTGCTAATAAGAGTTCGACTTTTTTTAGCTTTAACCAAGAATATTCACCAGCCTATTCTTGGCTAAAAATCTGAAGTTTTATTTTTTCTTCACCATTTCGTATATTTCAACTAGGGCTGCAATTCCAACTAATAGGTAGATTGCTTGTTCAAGCATAGGAATTGTCCCAAAGATCATTTTTACTACATTATATCCAAGTGCGGTTAGTCCCCAATTTAAACCACCAATTACTAACAATATTTTTGCTGCTGTATTTAACATATCTTTAGCCATATCGTTTACACCTCTCAATTGTACTTTTAGAAGTACAAAAGATGTACCATTAACAGTAAACGCATTTATTAATTTTTCGTCAAGGAAAAATAGTCCCTATTTTTTGGGTTTAATTTATTTAACACACTTTTTAGAATTTAATTTATTTAACATATTTTTCAGGATTTATTATAACCCCCATATCTTTGTGTCCTTTTGGTAAATATCCATCCATTTTTGCAAGTGTGTGATCATAATTTTTATCAAATTCGCTAGTAAAGAACTGAACGTGGCAATGTGGGTACCAACCACCATTTTCGGTAATTTGTCCAGTATGTCCAACAAATTCACCTTTTTTGTATTCTTCTCCTTTTTTAACATTTAGTTCAGGCGAGAGGTGAGCAATAATAAAGAAAATATCAGACTTCTTAATTTTGAATTTAATCGCACTTCCCCACCCACCCTGACTGGGATCAGTAATTGTTTCATCAACCAGAGCATCAATCGGCAAACACACTTTTGTCCCAATTGGAACATTATAATCAATTCCAAGATGAATAAACGCATTTACTTGTTTTAGATAAGTATCTTTCCAAAGGTTTGATCGGTCTTCTAAAAACCCGCCATAACTATAATCCACCCCCATTGTCGAGTGAAGATAATCCACCCACCCTTTGCACACAAGAGGGTTATTTAGTGAAAGTTCTTTTTCTTTTCTTGATTCATTATCAAGATTAATTTTAGTCCACTTTCCTTTTAGTTCTGGAAAAATATTCATAAAAAAATCACAAAACAAAATAATTTTTTTCTTAAAACCTTTTTCGAAAAGCTTTTGCAACTCGCAAAGTTTTCTTTTTTACATTAAATCCTGGCAAAAATCTTTGCTTGAGCAAAGGATTTGGTTTTCTAAATTTCACTCTGTTTTTTCTTCTAACCGCATTAATTCTTGCAAGCACTTCATCAGCATTTAAAGAATAAGAAGGAATTTCTTTACTAACATTCACTCTTCTTGCAAACATTTGTTTATTCCTTGCTCTTGAAGATATCCCTAGAAATGGCTCTATAATTATTGGCCCAAATCTTTTTCTGAGTTCAGTAACTACTTTTCGTTCAATTTCGAGTGCAATTCCTTTTCTCTTAAACTCTTTTGCAACTCGCCCTTCAAGGTACCCAAATGGATCAGGATTTTCTTCAAACACCGCTCGCCCCTCTTTTGTATGAGGTGCATGATCAAAAGAATAGTGCCCAATAGAGTATTCAACTAATTCAGGGTGTTTTTCAAGTATTTTTCTTAATTTTGGGCTTGAATAAAATAAAGGATTTGCAGGAGAGCCTTTTTCAACGCGCAAATCAAATTGTACCCCTTGTGAAAGTGAAGTATTTTCAAACGGATAAGGAGTGAGCTTTATTCCAAGTACAAGAATTTTTTTCATAAAATAAAATAATTAAAGAACTACTTAAACTTTTCCAAAAAGATTGTTTTGCATATCTATTCTACTTTGCTCGTTTCTTTCCAAAAACATGTTTAATTCGTCCACCAGCATAATTTACTCCGCGCTCTTCAAGTCTTTTGAGTAACCACTCATCAATTTCTTTTTCAATATTAGATACTGTTTGTCCAGTAATTTTTTTCCCAGTAGCAGGATTCACATATCTTTCTGCAAGAACATCCCTCCCCAATTTAACTCCGCTAGGTCCAAATCCTTTTCTCAGCACCCAAATTTCTCTGTCTCTTGCACTAAACGGAGCTTGTGAAACTAAGCCAGGTAAGTCATCAACAAATTGTTCAACTGTTCTTCGTCTGTGATAGTTAGCTTGTCTTTCCCAGTGTCCAACAGGTTCTGGAGTGTGTTCTACACGGCTTAGTTCATCACCAGCATATTTTGGTCCATCTAACGAATGATTTACAAGCGAAGATTCCCATAAATCGCGTATAACAAATTTCGGTTTATCAAGGAGTTTAGCAACAGTTTCAATAGAAACATGTTCTCCACGTTCTTCAAGTTCGACTTTTGCATTAGCTATTTTTTTAAGCAGGACCCCCGATTTTTCAGGAACTCTTTGTAATCTCCCAAAATCTGCAATAGCTTTTTTCATAGCCCTATAAATTGCACTCCCTGCATATTTTGGAAAGTATGTCTTTTGTTTCCAATCATATTTATCCACCGCAATTTTTAGTGCAACATCCCCAACAGCCACAAGATCTTCAAAAGCAAGTCCTTGCCCCAACATTTTTTGAGCATTAAACACAACCATTCTTTCAATACTTTTTGTTATTTTTTCCCTTGCAGTTGTATCCCCTTTATGCATTGCTTCAAATAAAGTCCATAATTCTGCTTTTGAAAATATTCGATTATCTTTTGACCTAGCTAGTCTTGCATCAAGCGCTGTCCTAGAAACATGGTTTTTTGAACTAGTTTCAATTGCTTTTAATGTAGTTATTTGTTTTCTTTCTTTTCTTCTTCTTAATTCTTCGAGTTGTTGTCTTTGTTTTGCAGGATCAAGTGTTATTTGTGGTGCAAGCGGTCTTCGAAATTGAACCAAAGAGGATCGAACTTTAGCCCGACTTAAGTTTTTTGCACCAAAAGTTTTTGCTCTGACTGCCACCATAAAAATCTCTTAAGATAATAACTAAATCAACTACTTAAACTTTTTCAATGAAAAATTACGAAAATAAACTTACTAACATTTAAATTCTTCAGTGTTATTTCTATTTACATGCACATTTCTTCAAAAGCTCCAAGACAAGTTAAACCTTGGGATCCACATGAGTTTGTATTAACGCGTGCTCCCGCTCACCTAAAACCCGTTTTTGAAAAATTAGTACTCGGCGCTTCCCACGAAAAGTATTTATCCGCAGTCCATTTGGGCCAGAATGGTTCAAAAAAATTAGTTCCTTTGTATAGAGCGCTTGCTAAGAGCCCTAATCCAAAAATTGCTGCTGAAGGAATTGTTCTTGTCGGAGCATTTGGAACAAGAAAAGATTTGCCTTTTCTTAACAAGTTAATGTACTCAGAAGACCCCTACCTGCGATATGTAGCAATTGATGTCCTTGCTCTACGTAAAGATCCAAGAAGTTTACAATATTTAATGCACAGATTGAAAACTGCTGATTTGAAAACAAGAAAAGAGTGTATTCGCGCAATTGCATTATACAAACCCCGAGATTATGAATTATATTCTTTTTTAAGTGAATCAAAAGAATTTAAGGATCCAACAAGGAAAGTAAAAATTGCTAGTCAAGTTAAGGATGGTTCAACAACAGTTCTTTTAGGCGGAAAATTTTACGACAAAGTAATTATTCGTGGAGGCCCAGCAGTTAGAGAATTTGGAGAACTTAGAATCCCCTACGCACAAGGAATTAAACCTGAGGCTTTAGAAGCTTGGAAAAAAGCTCTTGAATTTGATTGGAAAAGTTTAGGTTTAGACCATAACCCAATTGAACCAATTTTAAAAAAGAAAGGAAAATACCGGATTTTTAAAAACAAAGACGGAACTTACCGAGCATCAGTCGGAGTAATTCAAGGAGAATCTGCTCACACGTTTATGAGAAAACACATAGTTCCAGCCCCCCTTCATGATGAACTTCAACACCAAATAAACACTATTACTGAGGGTCTTAATAGATTACAAATTAATCATTCCCATGATCACTTAGGAAATTTTGTGATTAAAATAGTTGAAGGAAAACCCCAAGTTTTTTTAATTGACTTTGATGCAGCAGTATTTGGGAAACCAAAACTTCCACCAGTTAGAATCTAATTAATCTAAAATTATCTTTTCAAAAAAAAATATTTTCTGTAAAGTTTTATTGTATTTGTGGGTTTGTGTCGTCGGAATCTTTTCTTGTGCAACTGAATTTTCCTTGATCGTTTCTTCTCACCCAAAAAGCTTGCGTTGAATACGCCCTATTAACAGCAACATACTTTCCATTTACCAAACTAAAAAACGGACCATACTCCCCAAGCCCAACACCCAAATCCCCTTTAAACCCAGACACCATAGTAAACCCATTAGGATTCAAAACCAAATCAAACTTCTCGGGAACACTATAAGGAGCCACATTAAAATCAAACTCACAATCATTAACAGAATAAATAAAATATCCCTTACCCGGCACCAAAAAACCCTGCACAGTAGTATAAGCCCCAGACGGAAGATACCCCCAAACCAAAGCATTACAATCCTTCCCACCGTACTTATAATTATACAAATCACTCGAATGAAGATTATACACAGGAACAGAAACCATATTCCAACCCGACTTCAAAGACAAAACAGTGTTAGGAATATTCACATCAACTGAATAAACATCCCCACTAGAATAAAAACTTCCTACACAAGTTTTGTTTTGATCAACAAACCTATCCCCATCCTTATCACAACCCTCATCAATCAAACCATTGTTATTATCATCCAAACCATCACAAACACGCTCACTTTCTTTCGGAACACAAACACCCGAAACACAAGCATTATAGCAATCAAGTAAACCAAGAGGGCAAGCAGCGCCCACGCAATCCGAATCCAACAAACACTCAGCTCCCTTCTCACTCAACTCCTTCAACTTAAAATAATCCGAAGCATCCACCAAACCCTTTCCCATCAAACTCCTAGCAGCAACAAGAGTATTCAAATCAACAAACGCAGGTTGATACAAATCTTTAGGATAAACACTAGAACAATCAACAGACAAAACCTTAACATTCACCAAAACCGAAGGTGAATTCAAAGAATTCAAATCAGCAATAATATGAAACCCATTTGTATTTGTAACCAAATGACTCGAATCCAAAACAACATTCACATCCCTAACAACAGTACTAGGACACAACTGCAACTCATCATCCATATCAACAAGTAAGTTCCCGCCCACATTATCATCAACATAAACCGTAACCACGTTCAAATCCCCAGAAAGAACTTTTGTCTGATAAGCAACACTAGAAGCACCGGAAAAATAAGACTCAAAATCAGCCAAATAAAAAACAGTATGCAAATATTCAGGAGCCCTATTAGGACCAACTCTGATTCCAAATGCCTGCGGGTTCTCACCAAGCGAGGGTTTTGGATAAACCTTTCTTACCCCAGTAGCCATATCCGGTATTGATGCAACTACTTTTGCATTAAATTGATTTGCCCAAGCCGTAGCAAAAATTTCCCCAATAGGTTTTCCAGTAATTGGATCACCGGCCCCAGTTCTACAAGATTCAAAAACAATATTATTTATCCGACCCTTTAAACTATCATAAGGAGTCCAATTAAATTTATTAAAATAATCCAAATCAAATACTAATTCCTTGTCTCCAAAATAAATCTTCCCATTGAACCCATGATTTGAAAGAATTAAATCAATTTTCTTGGTAGGGGGAAGCAAAGCAACTATTTCTCGCGCACGAGAAAAAACTTCTTCAGGAGTATTTAATCCATAAAAAGTATTTTGGGTGATAAATTGTGTTTTCCCATATTGAATCTTTGTTTTATCAGATAATAGGTTATGAAATTCTGTTGCACCAGTTTCAAAATAAAGTGATTTAACATCTTGGGGAGCAGTACATTCAATTGTTATTGGTTTATCAAGTTCTTTATGTTCAATACAAATATTTTTCTCCCCAGTACAGGAACTAATTGCACCAGGAATACATTTTCCTTCCACTCCACAAGAATAAGCCTGGTACTGGGTAGCATTTACGCACTTTGTTCCACAATCTTTACACTCCACTTTTGTATCATCTTTTGAACAAGTCTCACCAAAATATTTTTTTAATCTATAAACTGTGTCAAAAACACATTTAGAATTTTCACATTTATACTGTGTAAAATCTCCTTTTCTACCCTCACAAACTGATTTACAAGGGGACTCAACAGAACAAGATTTTTTTGATTCACATGCTGCTAAGCCAACTCCATTATAAATTATTGTTGAAGTATCCAAATTACAGCAAAGAGAACTTTCACGAGTCCCCCCTTCGGCAAATGCCCCTAACCCAAACTTCTTAGTCTGGCTCAAAGCACAACACTCAGGAGTACCATATAAATTATATGCCACAACAGAAGCATCTGAGTTTTGAATATAACAACAGGCTTTTATTTCTTTCACACCACCCTTATCAAAAACCGAATTAGGTTTTCCATAAACAATATTATCTTTATTACAACAAGATATAGCTTCACCATCTGCACCAAAAGTAGCCTCTTCGTTAGTTGAACAACATGAAGAAGATGCTTTATCTCGCCCAAAAACAATAGACTGCTCTCCGTTGGAAGTATCACAACAGTTTTTAGGCCTACCTAAAAAAGTATGCGTTACAATGTTAGTTTCTGAAGGACAACAAATTGCAATTGAATTTTTTCCATTTTGTGCAAAGACTGACCCAGTCAAACCATACTTTGTTTTTGAATTTTCACAACAATCCTTTGGATCAAATAAAACATGGGACACGATGCTCTCAAGCGGATCTAAAGAATATAATGAATACCCCTCCCCACATCTCCAAGCGCACGGCTCTAATTTTCCTTCAGTTGACACACCATGCCAACCAGTATCTAAAAGATTTTCAAAAGTTAAAACTAACCTGTCTGGTCCAAAAACTATCCCCGGAGTAGTTGGTTTCTGTCCATCACAAGGAACTGTATTTACACAGTTTCTTCCTGAAGAATCTGGAATATATCCTGGATCGCATGTGCAAGTGTATTCTGTTCCGCAATTACTAACCCAGACCCCGTTTTTGTTTGTACAAACTTGTGCTTGTGTTTGACAACCCGCCTTCAACTGACAACCACCCGGACAAGAAGCCGTCTTCTCATAACCCTTCTTACAAGTCCAAATACAACACTTACTAGGCGCAGCAAGCAAATAA
>JBAYJX010000048.1:0-7738 GCA_041664905.1 archaeon
AAACAGGTGGGGGAGTACTAAAATATGGTAGTGGTGGGGCAAAGTATTGTATTGTTCCTGACGGAACTTCCTGCACTGTAATTACTAATTCGCCAGTTAGTCTGGTTCATGGGCCAAGTTTTTTTGCTGATGTTCAAAATGGTGGTGGAGCACTAGTGGTTGATTCAACTGGAATTAACTATATTTCTGGATTTGCAAATGCTCTTACAATTGGGAGAAGAAATGTTAGCGGCAGCACAGGGTTTACTAATATGATTATTCCTGGGTTTTATTCTGGTGTTCAGAATGGTCAAGGGGTTTTATTTTATGGGAATGGAATTGAATACTGTGGTTATCTAAATGCACTAAATCCTGCAGGGGTTCTTTGTCAACACCTAAACAGTACTACTAGTACTACTTATATGATTCCTAATTTAATCTCAAATGTTCAGAATGGCCAAGGATTATTGTTTTACAAAAAGGATGGACTAGTTTATTGTGGATTATTAAATGGAGTTAACCCTTCTGGCGCTGTTTGTAAAACAATTTCGAGTGTTAATTATGAAAATTATATTGAACCATCCTTCGTTTGGGGGGTTCAGAACGGTGGGGGCTTATTGTTTTATGGGGCTAATGGAGCGGAGTATTGTGGATTATTAAATGGGGCAGCAAATGGTTCTGCATATTGCAAAAGTCTGATTATTGATAATGTTACAACAGTAAATACTGGGTCTAACGGAGCATTATTACTAGTTACTCCATCAAAAACCTGGACTTGTTCAAACTTTAATGGATTAAACCCAAATGCAGCTACTTGTTCGTAATTGAACAAGATTATTAACTAAATTAGACTTGATGAAATCTTTTTCTTTGAGCTATTAAATAAAATAAATTTTTAATATTTTTATTATTCACACAAATCTTTTATTTCTTCTGCTTTGGAGCTGTTTATTTTTGGGCAAAGTGATTTATCGCCTGTGCCACTAATATAGTTGTAGTAACAAAATTCTTTTGAACTATCAGTTGACATTGTTTCGCAAATGCTTGGCTCTTTTATTAATGGGGATAAGGCAACTTTACAAAACTCTTTCTCAGTAAGATTAGATATTTTTTCGCATGCTTGAATACTCTTTGAAGTAGTTGCTGATCTTAGTATGCAAGAGTTGTAGTATTCGGTTGAGTTTTGGATTTTTTCACAAACTAAAGAATTGTTTTCGTCCGCAGCTTTTTTTGAATAACAAGAATTCTTTTCATCAATGTTAGTTAATGCATCACAACCATATTTTTGTTCTATAGCATAAGAGGATAATTCACTTGTGTTTTGGTCTTGGGGGGTTGTTGAGAGTTGGTTTGAATCGGTTTGGTTAAGCGAATTTGTGTTTGTGGCTTGTTCTTGAACACAACCTGAGAGGATTGTTAAAATCAAAATTCCTATTATCAAAATTGCTTTCATGTGTATCCCCTTTCTTATTTAATTTATGGTGTGTCTGCTTGAGTAATTAACCAATGCACCATTTGGTTATAGGCTTGTTGATTCAAATAACTTCCTAATGCCCCATTAATGAAGATTGTTCTTGCTCCTGCTGGATTTTTGTAGGCATTAATTGCTATGTTAGTTGTAGTGTTGAAGTAATACAGAGCTGTTGTTGTTCCGCCAAGTCCATCATCCGCGCTATTAAGTACATCAACATCACAAAAGCCAACTGGCAGTGGGATTGTATTGGCTAATCCATTAGTTATTGAATAATTTGAAGTTTTTGTTAATTGTATTGTGGTACTACAGCCCGGGTTAATATAATCTCCAACATACGCTGCATGTATAATCTTGTAAGTTGTTATTGTATTCACTGTTGCTCCTTGGCATCTATAAAATCCATCTTGGGAAGTATCATTAAAAATTAATTTTCCCCCTCCTTGAACATAACTCGCTAAATCGGGTAAATTTTGCACACATCCTCCATAACTATTTCCTTGATCAATAATCCAAACAATTGCTGAAAAAGTGTTCATTTGTGAAAGTGTTGGAACTGTAGTCATTTCTGTTGTAGTAAAACCGTTATTTGTTAATGCGGTTCTGAAGAAACCCAAATCTACTCCTGCTACATTTCCTCTAATAACAAGTAAAGCTGTTGGTGGGGCCTTTGCAACTGCGTTAGGATTGTTTGAGATTAGTGAAGTGTTGTTTGCGTTATCAGTAGTTTTTATTGCAAAGTAATATGTTGTTCCTGGAGTTAATCCAGTAATTATTGTTGTTGGGTTTATTGTTCCATTAAAAGTTGTTGCTGAGTTAAATTGTGCATCTGTTGTTATTGGGCTTGTAGAATATTTTAGAGTGTAGGGAGTTGGGCTTAATCCTGAAAGTAAATCTATTGGTGCAGTAAATGTTAAATTAATCTCTCCATTGTTAGTTCCTGTTGTTGCTGTTAGATTAGTAATTGTCGCAGGAGCTGTTTTATCTAATTTTGCATTACTTGTTGCAGTTTTTGGTAACTCACTATTTCCTGCTATATCAATTGAAAAATATTTTATTTGATAAACTCCTTCAGTTGTTAAACTAATTGTGTTTCCAACTTGTGAACTTGTGGACGGAGTACTTCCATCGGTAGTGTAATAAGTATTTGCACATCCAACTGAACTAGAACAAATTAAGGGTATTGAAGTGTTTGTATTATACCACCCACTAGTAACATTATCTGTTGTAATTGGAACTGTTTTATTTATTTTAAATTCGATTGGAGTTGTAGTAAAACCAGTGTTTGATGCATTGTCTTTTCCTGTTCCGCAAATCCATAAGTGACTGGTTATTGTTTGAGGGGAAGGTAAATCATAATCTGAATAGGTTGTTGAACAAGTGGTTGGATTTGATAGGTAAGATTTTAGTTTATAACTTGTTGTATTACAACCACTACCACTGCTTTCATCAGTGCAAATTACTGTTGCTGTTGCATCAATGTTTTGCCAATTAACAGGGGACCCAGTTAAAGTAATTATGGGGATAGTTGTGTCGGTATTCTTTGCTAAATCTCTTAAAGGATTAATTACTTGGTTTGTATCATTGGAACTAATTTCTGTTTTTCCTACACCTGCGGTTGTTGTGATTGCTCCTATTACAATTGCTACAACCAAAATTGCGGCACCGACGATAAGTAGAAATTCTATGCCACCTTGGCCTCTAAAATTCATTATAGATTAACTGTTTTTGGGTTAATAAATTTAACTTGTAAAAAGAATTTCTTGTTATTTTTCTATAACTGGGGCTGTTTGTTTGGTTTTTAATACCTCGTTAAGGTAAATTCTTTATCAAATTAGTTAATTTGATATAAAAATGGTGAAATAAATATGGTTGATGGAAAAGATAGTTTTGGAAGAGAGATGTTCAAGGCAACATGTGCAGATTGTGGAAAGGAAACAGAAGTTCCTTTTAAGCCAGATGCATCAAGACCTGTGTACTGTAGAGATTGCTACCAGAAACACAAGAAACCAAGAAACAATTACTAAATACTTTTTAACTTAGGGTTCCTAAAAAGAACCCTTTTCTATTTTTTTAATACTCTTGTTTGTTGGATATATTTTTTGAGTTATAATAAAATTTTTTGAGTAAATTCTAAAACTGAATTTTTTTTATTACAAAGGACTTCTTTTTCTTAAAATACTAAAATTATTAAGAGATACCCAATTAGCAAAAGCATAAACCTTGATAAAAGGGAGATTTACTTGTTTTACTAAAGAAGCTGCAACCAGATCTGGATTTGGGCTGATTTTACTTCCAAATTCCTGTTTGTATACTTGCACCATTTTGTTAAAATATGCTTCTGGGATTTGGTGTCTTTGGAGGAAATCAACTTTTTGTTCACTAAATGGGCGTTTTCTATTATTAACATAATCCGGCACTTCTACGCCTGTTGTTTCCTCTATATACTGTGCTAACCACTCAGCTGCAGCAGGGTTTTGTTCATGTAGACTCGGAAGGAACTTTTTAATCAACATTTTTGTTGAAATATTACTCCAAGGATTTACTTTCATACTTGCTACGCGGTCAATTGTTTGAAGACTTAAATTATACTCTTGGGCCAATCTTTTTATTGTTCCTCGCTTTACTCTTTGCTTTCTTGGACTTGCACGATAATTAAGTCTAATCTCAATAAAACGCCTTATTAAATTCAATTTTCTTTGCTCACTCGGAGTAAGTTTTTCTAAACTCGTTTTTGCAGTAAGACGAAGAGGTTTACCAACTAAAGCTTTTCTTAAAAGTGGGTGCAGAAAATCCATTTCTTGTTGCTCGACAAGAACTTTCTCTCCTTGGGGGGTAAGCGAGAAAACACCCCCAATCCGATGTTTATTAGGAGTGAACTTAACTAAGTTCGCGCGAATAAGAGTATTCATGTTTCCTTGAAGTGTATGCGAAAAAGTAATTCCATTAACAGAACCTACTTTTTTAGAAAAAAATTCTTGGGGGATTGCTAAATCTTTAATTGAAGAAGGAGATTTGTAAAGTTTTTGAAGAACTTGAAAAGCAACATTGGTTTTTGGTAGAGTTTGGGGAGTAAATCTTTTCTCTGTACAAACCCACAAATAATGTTGACCTCCAATTCCACTAGTTTCTTGAGGAAGACGAGTTGCTAGACCCATTGATTCTAAAACAAGCATTGAATTTGAAACGTTACTTGGGATGTTTTTTGATAACCTTGAAATATCTTCCACAGTAAGTTTTTCTTTGGATTTAGAAAGAATATCATAAGCGGACGCGAGTGACCCTGATTTAACTGATTTTAAATAATTCGCAATATTTCCGTGAAAAGGAGGTTTTCCTTCTTTAGTAAGTGCTCTGGACAAGGAAAGCATAGCGTTTACTTTTGGGGTTAAATTTTGTGCAGACAAACCATTTTCAAAAGCTAGGGCTGAAACAACATCTAAAGAAGTCAAGTTCCTTGCTTTAGTTTTTCCTAATTCTCTTAAAAGAGAAAGCATGTTTTGGTACGTGCTAAGACGCGGAGCAACACTTCTTTTTGAAAGCTTTGCAATTGATTGTTGTAAACGCTCTTTTTGAAGAGGCGAGAATATTCTCTTCCCTTTTTGATCAATAGGGTATTGTTGAACATTTCTTCCAATTCGAACAGTCTTCCTTTCAAGTGCTCTTCGAAAAGGAACTCTCCCAACAAATTTTCTTAAAGACTGAGCCATTAAATAAAATGTGCTTTGGAATTAATAAATTCAACTATTTGGTGTTAACAAAAATAATGTTATTGCAAATTTTTATTTAACCAAAACAGGTAAGTAAGCATAGTTGTAAAATTGTTTGTTTCTAATAATTTTATATGAATATGGCAAAAACTAGTTCAAAAAAACTTACTTCCGAACAATATTTGGTTATGAAAGAAAAAGGAACCGAAATTCCTTTCTCTGGAAAACTCTTACACAATCTAGAAAAAGGCGAGTATAGGTGCGCTGATTGTGGGAGCGTATTATTTGATTCAAAAGCAAAGTTTGATTCGGGAACCGGCTGGCCGAGCTTTGATAATGCAAACAAAAAAAATGTTGAACTGAGGGTGAATAATAGTCACTTTATGAAAAGAACAGAGGTTATTTGCAAAAAATGTGGTTCGCACTTAGGACACTTATTTGAGGATGGACCTACAAAAACCCGCCAAAGGTACTGCATTAATTCATGCGCTTTAGAGTTCAAAGAAAAAAATAATTAAAAAAAGCTAATTCTAAGTACAAAAAAAGCCAGTTGATTAAAGGCAAAGATTAAAGTAGTGGGCTTGAAGTTAATTGTTAATGGATTCAAAAGAAAAAGCTCGACAGGTACTAGAGAATATTGCAGAAGAATTTACTTGTTCTGGGGAAATTAAGGCTCCTTTTATGGGGCGAACAATTGAAGAGATAGAGAAATCCAAAAAGTTTGCCACAAACTATATTTGCTCTGAAGAAGCGGTTTTGGTGGCACACCGATTAAAACAAGCGGGGTTTAATCCAGAAATAGTTTATCATAGAAGAAGATATATTACAAACCACTTTTTTGTATTAGTTCCAATCGAAGGGACTTTTTATGAAATTCATTTAGCTAAGGGAACAGAATTTTTGCTCGCAAGAAAATTTAAAACAACCTTAAAGACTTCATTTGTAAGAATTCCATTTAATTTAAAACCAAACCAATCACTTAGCGATGCTATGACGGGAAAAATGAAAATTCTTCTCTTGGGCAAATACATTTACCCGCTTCACCCAAGAAAGTGGGCTCTTGGGATAAACAAGAGAAGAGATGTGGCTAAAGCAACAAGACTCAATGAAAATCTAAAAAAGGGGTTAGGGCGAAAGCCTAAAGTTTAGGGATAGGATTAAGGATTACTTGACTTTTGTTACCCCCTTAGTTATTGCAGCAAAACAAAAGGTTATATACAAAAAAGTTCTTTTCAAATAATGGCTCCCAGAAAGTCTATGTATAAGCAAAAGTAGAGTTGCGTACCGCACGAAAAAGAATTGTTCAAGATTTAATTAAACAAGATAAGAAAAGAAAACCTTTGGCAGCATCCCAAGCTAGCGGAATTGGTAAAAGATTTGCTGACTGGTTTGAGAGTAAAGGAATTAAGCGAGACGGGATGTTTGGCGGATTTGGTTTTAGCGGACCACAACACTACTTCACTTTACTTCACGCAACTCAAAGCACACTAGGCGGACTTCGTGGAAAAAAATTACTGCTTATTTCAGAGAGAGATTTTGTTGGGCAATTCTTACAAGAATCAGAAGGAGCAAAAGTCACCACCTTTAATGATAAAGTTCATACTCTTGGACAGAAATTGGGTGAAAGCGGATTTGATGCAGTTCTATCAAATTGTGTTTTTCAAATAACTGCATTTAAGTATCAAACAAATCCAGAGCAAGCACTTTTGGAAAAAATTGGAATGACTCAACTAGAAAAACAATTTCTTAATGCTACTGAATGGAGAGTGAGAATGCGAGGAAAAGTGGATGAGCGTGGCGGGGCAGAATTTATTGAGTTTTTAAAAGCACGCTCAAATGAAAGAGAACAAGTGCTTAGAGATTTGGCCGAAAAGGTACATCAAGGTGGATTTGTTATTTCAATTGGATTAAATAGCAAAGTCTTGTTTTCAACTCAAGAAGCAACTAAGGCAGGGTTAAGGATTATAAAAATAAATGCGCCCCAAGAGATAGTTAACTTCTTTAAGCATGGACCAGACAAATTTGAAAAAGAAACTTACTTTGTAACAATACTTCAAAAGAAGTAAAGAAAGAATTAACCTTTTACAAACTTATCTTCAGCTTTTTTCCAATCAATTGAAGCGATTATGTTATCAACAAAAACCGCTCTTTTTGGGCCATCTTTGTGATAGTAAGCGTGTTCATAGACATCAATGCAAAGTAATGGTACTGCTCCCCAAATATTACCTACTCCGTGTTCATCCACTAAAAGGTTTCTTAATTTCCCATCACTTAACTTATCAATTACAAGTACTGCCCAACCAGAGTTCTTTGCCGCAACTGCGCAAGCCTTAATATCTTTTTTCCAATTATCAACCGAACCAAAATCAACTTCTAGTTGTTTCTTTAAATTAGGGGCTTCATTTGTATCGCCTGTCCCTCCAACTGTTTCCCAAAATAAATCGTGGAGAATTATTCCATTAGCATTAAAACTCTCTCTTCTTTTGAGTTCACCAAATTCAGAGAAATTAGCGT
The DNA here is from genome assembly GCA_041664905.1 of archaeon. Classification (GTDB taxonomy): domain Archaea; phylum Iainarchaeota; class Iainarchaeia; order Iainarchaeales; family JAAZKV01; genus JAAZKV01. Next base: position 7,675 of record JBAYJX010000048.1, read on the forward strand.
TAGCACTATCTCTTAGAATATCAAAGTTTTCAGAAAGCTTTTTTTCAATCTCGTTTCTTTTAAC
>JBAYJX010000049.1:0-7615 GCA_041664905.1 archaeon
AATAATTGTTCCAAAAAGCAACTTGGGCGATATTGTTGTTTCTAAAGAAGATTTTGCAAAAGTAAAGATAATTGCTGTGTCTAATTTAGTTGATGTTCTTCAAGTAGCTTTAGTTGAGTCTCCTGAAAAGAAGTTATTCATTAAAGCTTTGAACAAAGCAGTTTACTCTGATAATGCTGCCCTAGTTTTGCCTAAAAAATTGCTTTCAAAGCCTGTGTTAGTTGAAAGAAAGTTCTAATCTTTCTATTAGTATTAATTTTAGTGTGTGCTTGGCTTGTTTATTCTTTCATTATATCTTTAGCAAACATTTCTACACACCCATCTTCATCAGGTATCAAGGGTAGTTTAAGTGATTCTTTTGAATTAGTCCATTTGTATTCTTCACTTTCTTTTGGATCAAGTATTATTTTTGGCTTTTTTTCTAGTGTGATATAGTACATGTGGTATGAATAGTCCATGTCAGGGTATCTGATGTAAACTGTTTTGTAAAACTTGATTTCTTGTTCAATTATGTCTAGCCCAGTTTCTTCTTTTAGTTCTCTTTTTATGCAAGATAAGGGGGTTTCATTTTCCTCTATTTTGCCTGCGGGCACTCCCCATAGTCCGGCAAATTTTTTAGTAGAAGCGGTTTTTAGTGTAAGAAATTTTTTATTGTGGAGTAAAAAACAAGCAGATACTCCGAACTTTGGATTAAAATAAATTGGGGGGATTTGAAAAATCATTTTTATCATCCCTGTTTAATTAATTTGATAATATAAGTCTCCCTTGTTTTAGTATAAACAAACTCCTATTCATTTCTTTATTTTTTTTCTTTTCAGTAATGTATGTTAGTGTTTGTTTTTTCTTATCAATATTACTTACTTTCCCTAAATAATTTCCTTCTTCGTCGAGTACTGCAAGCCCAATTAAGAGTTTTGTAGTATTTTCTCGTATATCAAATATTTTTCCGAGTCTTAGTGCAATAATTAGTAGTACAAAGCAAAGCATTATGTTTGCCGGGAGCCAAGATAGTTCGGCTTGTCTAAGAAATACTAGTGTTCCTGCATCAATTATTGCCCAAACACAAAATATTGATGTTGCTTGTACAATATAATTTCCTAAGGAATATGCTTTTTTTGAGTATACTGCATCAGTTGCTCTTCCGGCAATAATTAGTATTATTGCAAATACAAAGAATGGGTAAGCAGTTCTTAGTGCTGAAGCAATATCAATTGTTATATCAATGAATTCTGATGACATTAATTGTAAATAAACAATCCAGAGTCCAACTAGTGGTAGTAGGAGTGCTGCAATATACATTACAAAACTTATTTTTTGTTCTGATAAACTACTTGAAACAATTCTTACAAATTCAACTAATTTATCCTCTATTCCAAACCCTTTGAGCATTAGATATGCTCCTGCAATAAGTGCCATTACTTGAAAAGATGAGTTTCCAAGAATGAAGTAGGTTAGTAATATTAGTCCTGGTATTCCTAAAAACAATCTTGAGAGTCCTGGATCTTTTAGAGCTTCTTTTATTGTGTAGAAAGCTGATTCAACCGCTTCTGCTTGTTTTATTATTACTCTTTCGGTAGAAATTATTTTTCCTCGGGATTGTAGCAGTGGCAGTACTTGGTTGTCTTCTGCTCCATCTGTTACAAGTATCCATCCATCAATGAGGTAATCTTTTTGTAATATGTCAAGTTGTCTATTTATTTCTTTATCAGCTTTTAATCCTACTTTTCCTTCGCCTGTGATTGTAACAACTTCCACGTTTTTATAAACTTTTGAGGCTTCCTCAAGTTTTGCAATTGCTGCAAACATTGTATTTGCATCGCTTTCGCTAGGATCAGAAAGAATAAGTTTTTGTGCCGCTTCAAGGTTTTTTTCTCTCCCTATTACGGGACCATTTACATTGGTTTTTCTTCCCAAATCATTGTCTCGATCAACACATACAACAAAAATCTTCTTTTTCACTTATACCATTTCCTTCACTTTTGCCGCTTTTTTGCCCTTGCAACTAGGCAGCATATATAAATAAGCTAAGTGATTAATCTTATATATAAATAGTGCTTTAGTTATTTAGTGAAAGGTGTTTTTGTGGCAGCAACCAATTTCAAATATGTAATTTTCTTTGTCTTAATTGCCGCCATTGTGGTTAGTGCATATGTGTTGTTTATTTATCAGGATTTTGTAGTAACTAATCTTCTTTGGATTCTTATTCTTGCTTTTTTTGCTTGGATTGTTTATAAGTATGATTTTATTTTGCAACTTGTGGATTACCAGCGTGCGGTTGTTTATCGCTTTGGTAAGGTTCATAGAGTTGGTGGGCCGGGTTGGGCAGTAGTTTGGCCTATAATAGAGAAATATGATTTAGTTGATTTGCGTGTTAAAACAATTGATGTACCAAAGCAACACGTTGTTACAAAAGATGGGGTTGAAGTAGTAGTTGATGCTTTAGTTTACCTAAAAGTCAAGAAAGATAATCAAAGTGTTGTGAATTCAATTATTGAAGTGCAGGATTATGAAAAAGCTTCTCAATTATTTATTGTAGCTTCCTTGCGTGATGTTATTGGATCGATGTTATTAAGTGATGTTATTTCTAACATAGAAATAATTAATGCTAAAATAAAGGAGAACTTAGAACAAATTTCTAAGAATTGGGGTATTATAGTTGAATCAATTGAAATCAAGGATGTTGAAATTCCTGAAACTGTTATTAATGCAATGCATGAAGAGAAAGCTGCAGTTCAGCAAAAACTAGCAAGAATGGAGAGAGCGCTTGCTCACAAAGCAGAGATTGATGCTGTTCAAGAATCCGCTTCCAAGCTTGATGATAGGGCTTTGGCATATTATTACATTAAAGCAATTGAAGGAATGGCTAATAGTAAGGGAAGTAAAGTTTTCTTTCCTTCTGAGTTTTCAAAATTAGCTGAATCTTTTACAAATGTTACTCAAAATATTTCTGGAAAGAAATCTCCTGTAAATGTAGCTGATTATAAGGATTTGCTGAAAACCTATGTTGATGGTGCAGTAAAGAAAGCAACTAATGCTGCGCCAAAATCAGCAACTAAAAAGAAAAGTAATAAGAAAAAGAAGAAATAAAAATTAAAAGAACTTTTCTAATTCAAGTTTTAGAACTTGAATTTACTTAAGTTTTTCAAATTCTTTTTTGAATTCTGTTAAGTCTTCTTTTAGTTCTTTTATTGAGTCTTCAACAATTTTCTTTGGTGATTTTCCACTTGTTTTAACTATAAATTTTGCTTTTTTATCAAGAGGGTGATCTAGTTTGTATGCGCAGAATTCTACTCCTTCAACCGAAACAATTTTTTCTTTTAATAAATTTGGTAGAGTGTGTCTTTCTCCTTCAATATAGAATTCTAAAGTGTTTTTTTCATTTGTTACAACATCTATTTTCATTTAGTTCACCTTTGTACAGATTTTCTTCATAGCTTACAATTAAAAGCTTTCCATTTAAGGAAAAATCACCATCTTTGGGCTGGTTTGTTTTGGTGTCCAGCAAAGCCTTGGCCTTGTCTGCGTGCTTCTCTTCCTTCGTGTCCTTGTTCGTGGGCCCCAAAATTGCTTCTAGGAAAGCTTCTTTCGCCTCTATCAAAGTTTCTTCCGTGTCCAGCTCCGCTTCCGCCTCTGTCTCTAAATCCGCCGTCTCGTGGTCTAAACCCATCTTCTCTTGGTCTAAATCCGCCTTCTCTTGGGGCAAATTCGCGTGGTTTTTGTTCTGCTTCAAACCATTTTCGTTCTTCAGTGTTACCGCATGCAAGGCACATTAGTTTTTCATTAGAGTATTGCATTTCTTGTCTGCAATTTGAGCAATATGCTTTGATTACTCCTAATCCTTTTTCGTTTGTAGCAAGATCAATTGCTAGTGGTGAAGCCATTGTTATTTTGGCTCTTACAATGTCTCCAATTCTCATTGTTTTTCGTAGTTCAGAAACATATTCTGTTGAAACGTTTCTTACTGGGAGTTGTGCTGTTTTTACTCCTAATATTTTTTTACCATTTTCTGCGCTTAGTAGTTCAAGTACAACTGTTGATTCTTTTACTAAAGTTACTTTTCCTGTTACAATATCTCCCATTCTTATTGGGCGTATTCCTTTTCCTTTTACACTTACTTCTTTTTTGGTGTCATCAAATGTGGCAGTTCCAATTATTTTTGATTTTATTACTCCGTTTGCTGCAAAGGTATTCTTACCTGAAGCATATTCTTCTTCAGTAGTTATATTTTCTCCTGGCAGTATCATTTTTTGTTTTTCAACCATGTTCTCATTCCCCTTAAGGATAGTATTTTATATTCAGAAAAATCTAGTACTTACTTAGTAAAAAATAAGTTCTTAATAAGACTTATAAATCAAGTGGTTTTATGGTTTTGGAATCCCTAATTGGTGAAAAAAACATAAGGGAGCACCCGGCTTTTGTGTTTTTCTTAACGCTCTTGATTTGTGCAGGGGGTATTTTCTTTGCTAACTTGCTTTTTCCAACTCATGCATCGGTTCTTTCGGTTGCTTTTATTACAATCGGATTAGTTCCGCTTGTTTACAATATTCTTACTGATGAGGAAGCTGATGAGGTTATTCAAAGAAAGCATTTTGGGACTTTTTTTGCTCGGCATTTTAATTTGATTATGATTTATATTTGGATTTTTATCGGGATAATAGCCGCTTTTGCTTTGTATTATGTTTGGGTTCCTGATGTGCAAAAAGTTGCTCTTTTTGACGAGCAAGTGAAAGCGTTTTGTGGTATTTCGGGAGAGTGTAGCAATGGGGTTCCTTTGTCAATTACTGCAAAAATTTCTGCTTTTGGTTTTGATTCTTGTTTAGCTAATAATAGTACTATTTCTTCTTGTACTTGGTTTATTTTTGAGAACAATGCGGGTGTGCTAATTTTCACAATAGTTCTTTCACTTTTGTATGGGGTAGGTTCGATTTTTATAATTGCTTGGAATGCTTCGATTTTGGGTGTCTTTTTTGGAGAAACTTTTTTGGCCGGTGCGCACATTAAGTGGCTTGGTATGTTTCAAAGTATGCTCCTGGGTCATGGTCCTCCAGAACTTTTAGGTTATGTTTTTGGTGCGCTTGCAGGAGCAATTCTTTCCGCAATGGTTGCTAAAGGAGAGTTTTTTACTCACGGTTCTTCAATAATCTTTAAGGATGTGTTATTCCTTTCAGCTTTAGCTTTGTTTTCAGTTGCATATGGTGCGGTAACTGAGGCAGTTGGTATCTTGCACATGACTGAATTATACTTTGTTTTAGGTTTCTTGTATTTGCTCGTAGTAATTGTGGCAGTTTTTCTTTATGGTAAGGCTCGCGCTCCAGTAAAACTTTGTCTTTAATTTCTGCCCGAGTTTGTTTATAAATTGTTTTTTCTTTTAGTTCTTCATGGCAAAATTCAAAAACAAATCTCACTTTAATAAAAAATCTCCTTCAAAATCTTCTTCATCTTCAAAAGTAAATAATTTAATTTCTAAATTGTCACAGTATTTTTCTTTTTTGAAATGGTTTGATCCTTTTACTTATGTTGATATGTTTGTAATGCCGCAGGTAAAAAAAATTAATAATAGTGAAGTGCTTGAATTTATTGTAAATGTTTTGTTTGCATTAATATTTGCCTGGGCAATTTACACAATTTTGGGAATCTTGTTTAACAATTCAACCCCTCTTGTAATTGTTTACTCGGCTTCAATGGAGAACACTTTTTTTAGAGGCGATGTAATGGGTTTAACAAAAGCAGTTGATGCTGATAATTTTGGAGAAGTAGTTTTTCTTAATAGAAATATTAAGAGTGTTCCAACTATTGAATTTGTTTCACCAATTTATTCCGAAACAAAGCTGTCTGGATTTTTATTTAAGAATTCAATTTCTTCAACAAATGAAGTTTCTTTAACCAAAAGTGGTTCTGTAATTGTTTATCCTGCCTTTAATCCCTCGAGTTCTGATAATGGAAAACCAATCATTCACAGGGCCGTTGTAAAACTTGTTGCGCTTGATGGTAATTTTGTTTTAACTAAAGGCGATAATTCGATCACTAACTCAACCTTTGATCAAGATTGTGGGGTAATTAATCAAAACTTTTCTTTTTCGGAAAAACCCTGTATTACTTTGTATGCAACCCCTGTGAGTGAAGTTGCAGGTAAAGCTTTTTTTAGAATTCCTTTAGTTGGTTGTGTTAAACTTTGGCTTATTGATGACTTTTTGTCAGTAATCACTACTGGAAAACTTCCTCGTGACTTTAAAGGAATTTGTTAATTAATCACGTTCTTAATCAAGTTTCTCTCCTTTGCCAACATTTTTATTCTTATAAAATCTATTTGTAGTATGGTTGATTTGTTGCCAGGTGAATTAATAGTTCCAGTTGAAATTTCTTTGATCCTACTTCTAGTACTTTTTATTATTGCATTTATCTTTTTGAATTTAAAGAAGAAAGATTTAGAAGAAGTTCATGTAAAAAAGATTGTTGCTCATGTTCATGCATTAAAAGAAGGAAAGAAACTAAAATCAAAAGAAGTTGTGCCAAAACTTGCTATAAAAAAAGAGGAACATTCGTTAAAATCAATGTTAGTAAAAAAGTTTTCTCCAAAAATAGAAGAACAGTTGGGTTCAAAGATTGAGGTTATTGATTTTAATGCTAAGGGTGAAAATTTTTTAGTACTTGTAGAAATTTCAAAGATAAAAATTCTTCTTACGCTTGATTCTTCTGGTAAAATAATTGATTACAAAAAGTTAAAGCAGAAGTAATCTGCTCTAGTTAATTATTTTTGTTCGTTCTCGACTGGTTTTTAAATCTAATGAACGTTTTTCTTATTAGAGATTAAAAGGTTTTGATTTATGGAACTAGTTCTAAAGAACGCTGATGTTTTCAAGAAGAGCATGGAAGCTATAGCAATTTTAATTGATGAAGCAGAACTTGTTGTTTCGCAGAATGGTTTAGAACTTAAAGCAACGGACCCTTCTCAAATTTCTATGGTTGATTTTTCTCTTCCAAAAAAAGCTTTTGAAGTTTTCGAGGCTTCAGAAACAAGACTTGGGCTTGATTTGGATTATTTAAACCAAGTTTTATCAAGAGCACAGAGCGCTGATCAACTAGTTTTGGGTCTTGACGAAAAGAAAGCTTTTCTTACAGTTACTTTTAAAGGAACAGCTGAAAGATCTTTCCAAGTTCCTCTAATTGATATTTCTTCAGCAGATGTACCAAACCCAAGAATTGAATTTGATTCTGAAATGATTGTTTCAGCAGGATTTTTACAGAATGCGTTTAAGGATGCAGCTTTGATTAGTTCTCATGTTGTGCTTGGTTGTAATGAAGAAAAGTTTTATGTTAAAGCATCTTCTTCGAAAGGAAACTTAAACGAAGATGTTAAACAAAACAAGGACACTCTTCCAGAACTAAGAGTAAAAAGAGAATGTAAGAGTATGTTTCCGCTTGATTATTTGCAAGATATGCTTAAGGTTGCAACTTCTGATACAAAAGTAAATTTGTCTATTAAGAGTAATGCCCCTGTTAGGGTTTCTTATTTGATTGGAGACGCAAGTATTAGTTATTTCCTTGCACCAAGAATTGAATCCCAATAGTTTAGTGTTAATCACTAAGTTCATTTGATAAAAAAAACTAATTTTCT
>JBAYJX010000050.1:0-7447 GCA_041664905.1 archaeon
AAAATAAGGTAATAGACCGGAGTGATCTAAATGCGCGTGAGAAATAATTGCAGCCTTAACATGTTCAGTTACTTCAGTAGGATATTCAATATCATCAATGTTTAATTTAATTCCAAAATCCAAAAGAAACTTTTCTCCAAAATCAACTACAAATGCACTTCTCCCAACTTCTTGGCAAGCACCGTGCCCTGTAATTGAAAACTTTTTTTCTACCATAAAATATCACAACAATTTACAAAAATAGCTACAAAGTCAAACTCCAAACTACCTTTCGTATAACTAATAAAATGAATATACTTGTTTAAATGCTTTTTGTCCACCAAAAATTTCTTTTAAAAACAATAACAAAACAAATTTAAAAAAGGAAAAAAGGGATTCGCCATTAACTAGCGAACCCTTTCATTTAATAATATTTACTGACTAGGAGCGCAACTTCCACCTTGAGTAGTAGCTGTACTTCCGCTTAATGCTGTAGCACATTCGCTAGGAGCAGTTGTAAAAGAATTACAAATTGCTGCCTTATATGCTTCTGAGTTACCATACTGGTAAACTGCACTAGATTGTACACCATTTATCTTTAGTGTTGGAGAACCGTTTGCTCCTGCTGCTGTTGAAGCATCCGCATTAGCTTGCATTAAACTAACTCCTTCTGAAGTAACACAAGTGTTGATTTTTGCTGTATCAATACCAAGTGTTGTTGCTCCTGCTTCCCAGCAAGAACCATTACTTCCGCAGTTTGTGTTCACATAAGTTGCGAAATCAAACCATTTACTTACATCGTAATTCTTTAGTACACAAGCTTCTCTTTCATCTTGAGATACTTCAGCTGCGCCGTGCAAAGAACTAACAGTAGTACCGCTAACGCTTACTATATAGTGAACGTTAAAAGTTACTTTATCCTTTAACAATTTGAAAACTGGCAACATTGTATCCTCAGCTTGATTACCGTAAGGACAGAAAGCCATTACATACAAATCAACAACAGGCTTTGCGCTCTTAACTGGAGCTGCATCTGCTGGTTGAGTTGGTGCTGCTGGTACTGGCAAAGGTTTACTCATATCAATAACATTACCAATAATTAGTTTTCCATTTGTTGAATAAACAACACCCGAATCTAATTTCTTGTCGCCTTGATACACATCAAACTTTAATTCGTACAAGCCGTTACCCTGATCATTAACATCAAGAACTTTTGCTGTTAATCCTTGTGATGCAAGGAAATTCTCATTAACAAATTTTTCTACAGAGCTCATTAAAGCTGCATTATTAACAGCATTAGCCGAAGCCCCTGTATTAATTGAAGCTTTAACTACACTTTCGCCAGTTGAAATCCCGGCATAAGTTCCTAAAATAGCTGCAACTATAACTAAAACAGCTATAAGCACAATTGTATTAACTTCAAACCCAAGAATTTTTCCTTCCTTTGGTTTGTGTTCTGCTTTGTGCTCATGAGCAGAATGCAAATGATGTTCCTTACTCATAACAAATCCTCCGATTGTATTCAATTGAAAAAAAATAACAAAATAATGATTAAAAACCTACCTCAAACAAAAATCAACCGGTTTTCCTCATTAATGTGTTATAATCGCAAACAATGTTAGTGTCAGTTATTATTGCCGAAGTATTTGGCTCAACTTTACCAGTCAAAGTATTCAAAACACAAGCTTGTGTAGAATCAGGCCCATAACAATTACCAAAAGCAACCCAATTGTAAACACCTAAAACACCAACATAAAGACTCCAAATCATAGAAACAATCATTATTATTGTAAAAATCCAAGAAATTGTTTCAAAATTCTTGAAAACAAATCCCCCAAGAGATTTATTCACTCCAGAAAGACGAGTGGTAATCTTCAACTTCATTTTTTTGTCAAAAGAAGTAGTGCATTTTCTTAAAGTAACTCTCTTGAACACACAATCAAGTGCCTCAGAAAAATAGGCACGATATTTTGCAGAAAAAATCCCCAAAACCGCGAAAACTACGAGTGCTATTATACAAATCATTATATCACAAATCCTTTTTCTTACTACTTAAACTCGCAAACATTTTGAACAAAAATGTTTAAAAACAAAGCCAAATGCTTCTATGAAATCAAAACCTATTTTACTCCAAATATTGCTTTAATTTAATTTTAATTACATTGAAACGGCTTATTAATTAGAAGGCGAAACTAGTTTCAGGGGTTTATTCTTTGGAATATTTCCTTTTCATTTCAGGAATAGCTCTTTCATCAAGTTTTTGGAACAAAAGTTCACCCTTAATTATTTTTGTTCCAGCAGGAATTTCTTTAAAACAATCTTTCAACCCAACTTTTAAAATCTCCTTCTTTTCATTAAGCATTCCAAATACTTTTTCTGAAGAAGCAGGAACAAAAGGATAATACAAAACAGCTAAAACTTTTGCGAGATCAACACACTCTGCAATAACTGAAGCAGCACTCTCTTTATCAGTTTTAACTTTAGTCCAAGGCTCATTCTCTTGCAAATACTTGTTCCCAAGAGTGCTAATTTCGTTAGCTTTCATTAAAGCTTCTCTTAACTGCAACTTATTCATTAGTTCAACATATTCTTCAAACAAAGGTTTTGCTTGCTCTGCTAAAATATTTAATTTCTTTTTTTGCTTTACCGAATCAAATAATTTTTCATTTAGAGAAGTAATTCTGTTAATGAAATTACCATAATTACCAACAAGTTCCGTATTTACTTTTCCAAAAAAATCAGCCCACTCAAAAACAGAATCAGTGGATTGAGGTCTTATTCTAAACAAATAATATCTCCAAATATCGCTTGCAATACCAGAATTAATTGCGTCATCTCCAAATACACCAGTTCCTCTACTCTTTGAGAACTTCTTATCCTCATAATTGAGGTATGCAGTTGAATCCAAATAATCTACTAAATGAAAATCTTCTCTTGTTCCAATTAAAAAACTAGGAAACAAAATTGAATGAAATGGAACATTATCTTTCCCCATGAACTGGTATAGAGTGGTATCTTTTCCTTTCCACCAACTCTCCCACTTTTTTCCAATACACTCCATTGTAATTCCAATGTATGCGATTGGAGCATCAAACCAACTGTAAATAACTTTACCTTCCCAACCCGCAAGTGGAACAGGAATACCCCACTCAAGGTCACGAGTAATACAACGTTCCTTTAGTCCTTTTTTTAACCACTGGTCAGTAATATTTAGCGCAAGCGGAGTCCAATCACTTCTCTTAGTATTAATCCACTTAACTAATTCTGGTTCTAACTTTGGCAAATCAATAAACAAGTGCTTTGTTTCTTTTGGAACGGGTTTAGTTCCATCAAGTTTACAAATTGGATTAATCAAATCCATTGGATCAAGAAGATTACCGCAAGCATCACACTGATCGCCCCTCGCACCTTTTGAATGACAAATTGGGCATTCTCCTTCAACAAAACGATCACTTAAAAATTTCTTTGATTTCTCTGAATAGAGTTGAGTAATTTTTTTTTCAACTAAAAAACCATTTTCGTGCAACTTTAGGAAAATGTGTTTAGTAATTTCTGCATTCTCTTTTGAAGAACTTCTTCCTAAACAATCAGCACTCGCTCCAAACCAAGTGTAAATTTCTTTATGAATCTTAAAATATTTATCAACTAATTGTCTTGGAGTCAAACCTTCTTCAATTGCTTTTGCTTCCGCAGTAGTACCATGCTCGTCAGTACCCAAAACAAACAAAACCTCATTACCCTCTAAGCGTTTAAATCTTGCAAACGCGTCCGCACCCAAAACAGAACCAACAAGGTTCCCTAAATGAGGAATATTGTTTACGTAAGGTAAAGCACTCGTAATCAAAACTTTTTTCTTAACCATACAAATCAAATTCATTTATTTATTGAATTTACTTAGAACTCGTTAATAGAAGTAAGGTTATTTAGGTTTTTAAAAGAAACTGATTATTCTTAATCAATTAATTTCTGTTCTTTTAGATAGTCAAAAATTATGTTGTCCACCGGAGAACTCTTTACTTTATCCTTGTGGTTAAACCAAACCATTTCTTCTATTTCTGAAGAAGGCTTTAAGTCACCCTTATAGTCCCCAGTATAACAAGTCATTTGAACTATAATCCCACCAGCTTTGCCGTGAGCTTGTGCACTAAATTTCCCAAGAAATTTTATTGTACTATCCACCAAATCAACATCAAGTTCTTCTTTTATCTCTCGCTTTAGCGCTTCAAAATCAGTTTCATTTCCCTCACGCTTTCCGCCAGGAATATAATAAGTATCCTTACCCTTGGACTTTGTACTCAAAATCTTTTTATCTTTTATAAAAATCCAAGCAAGCTTGTCAATTACTTTATCTGCTTCCATAATAAGACACGGCTCATAAATCCTTATAAAGTTTCTTGGGTCAGCAAGTAAAGACTAGACAAGGGCATTTTCCAAACTGCTCGCCCTTTTCACCCCAACGCCAGAAAACGAACAAAACTTTTCATTTAAAAACATTTATCCCTAAGAAATGACTTATGCGCCTGTTGTTTTGGCGTCCTTGGGTGATATGAATGGTTGATTTAGCGGACAAAGAGAATAATGAGAAATTTTGGCACACAACTGCACACGTATTTGCTGCCGCTTTAACGCAAATCTACCCAAATGTTAAACTTGCAATCGGACCCGCAATAGAAAGCGGTTTTCACTACGATTTTGAACTAGACAAATTCCTAAAAGAAGAAGACTTAGTTAAAGTTGAAGAAAAAATGAAAGAAATTTTAAAACAAAAAGACAAAATGATAAAAAAAGAGGTTTCAGTAAAAGAAGCTTTGGAAATGTTCAAAGGAAATGAATACAAAGTAGAACTAATAACTGATTTAGCTAAAGCAGGCGAAACAAAAATCTCTGTTTACTCAAACGGAGCGTTCACTGATATGTGCAAAGGCCCACATTTAGAAAGTACTGAAGCTATTAAGGCAATAAAACTGCTAAAGATAAGTGCTGCTTATTGGAAAGGAAATGAAAAAAACAAACAACTACAAAGAGTATACGGAATTTCTTTTGGTTCCCAAAAAGAACTTGATGATTGGGTAGAACTAAGAAAAAAAGCAGAAGACAACTCTAACATCAAACTAGGAAAAGAACTTGACCTCTACATGATTTCTGATGCAGTTGGAAGAGGACTCCCAATTTGGTGTCCAAACGGAACAATGCTAAGAATGCAATTACAAGAACTCTTAGTAAAAGAACAAATCAAAAGAGGATACTCATTTGTAATCACTCCACATATTGGAAGACTTGATTTATTCAAAACAAGCGGACACTATGATAATTACAGAGAAATGATGTACGCTCCAATAAAAATTGAGGAAGAAGAATACTTACTAAAACCAATGAACTGCCCCTTCCATATACAATACTATATGAAAGACCAACACAGTTACAGAGACCTCCCAATGAGATTAAGTGAAATGGGAACTGTTTATAGATACGAAAAGAGTGGAGAACTCTCAGGACTATTAAGAGTGCGAGGATTCACTCAAGATGATGCACACATCTTCTGCACACCCGAACAAGTAAAGTCAGAATTCTTAGGAGTATTTGATTTAGTAATCAAAATAATGGGAATACTAAAACTAAAAGACTTTAGAGTAAGAGTGGGTTCAAGAGACCCAGCAGGAACAAAATATATTGGAGATCCTACAACATGGGAAAAAGCAACTCAAGAAATTGTTGAAGTACTAAAAGAAAAAGGAATTTCTTATGTTGTTAACCCAGGGGACGCAGCATTCTACGGACCAAAAGCAGATATAATTGTAAAAGATGCTCTTGGAAGAGAATGGCAGACAGGAACAATCCAACTAGATTACAATCTACCACAAAGATTTAATTTAGAGTACGCGGGAGCAGATGGGCAAAAACACCAACCAGTAATGATACACCGAGCACCATTTGGTTCATTTGAAAGATTCACAGGAATTGTAATAGAACACTTTGGAGGAGCATTCCCACTATGGTTATCTCCAGAACAAGTAAAAATAATTCCAATATCAGAAGCATTTATTCCATACGCAAAAGAAATCTACGAAAAATTAATTGATAACGAAATAAGAGTAAAAGTAGATGATAGAAACGAAACACTAGGATACAGAATTAGAGATGCTCAAAAAGGAAAAGTTCCTTACATCCTAGTTGTTGGCGCAAAAGAAATGGAAACTAAAAGCGTAGCAGTAAGACCAAGAGTAGGAAGCCAAGAAGTAATGCCAATTGAACAATTCTTAGAAAAAGCATTAAAAGAAATAAAAGAAAAAGCCTAAAATAAGGCTTTTTCTTTGAAAACAAATTTATAAACAACAAAGCTGTTTTCTATTAATGCCAAAAAGTAAACACACACAAATAGTTGCTTTTTCTCCAGGACAAAAACTCACTGAAGAAGGAATAATAGAATTTGTTAAAAGTCAAGTGGCACACCACAAAGGAGCATTAGTTCTCGTACTCCCTGAATCAGTTTTTGACATGACTGCAATAAGTCGAAGAGAAGGAAAACTACTTGCAGGGAGAATAAACAAAATTCTTCAAACACACGGCAACGCATATGTATTCATGTCGGTAATTGAATCCAGAAAAACTCCAACAAGACAAACTATTTCAAATACAGGTTACATTATTACCCCTTCTAGAAAAAATCCTTGGAAAGTATACCCCAAGGTTTCAACTTACGGGCCAAATACTCCAAAAAGCAAACGCTTACAACCATATGATCACGTAATACTACAACACAATGTAAATAACCAATTTGAAACACACTCTTCTTTGATTAAACATTGGCTAAAAAGAGCTAAAAAAGTAAGAACTTTTCCCACAGTTAAAATAAATGGAAAAAGAACTCAACTCAGAGTCTGCGCAGATACTAATTTAGAAAATCTCCCAGAAAAATTAAAAACAAAACAAAAAGCTGACACAATAATAGTCCCCTCAATGAATCTTATAACAAGACACAATACAATACGAAGATTATTAGCAACAACAGGAGCTAAATCAGCAATCTTTGTAGATGGACACTGGGGAGTTTCACACTATTCAAAAAAAAGAGTGCATGAAATTAATGGGATAACACACTTTCCAAAAGCTGGAATCACAATAAGGAGACACCCAATAACTAAAAGAAGATAAACAAAAAATTCTAAAAAAAATAATTACCTAAACAACTTTTCAAACAATAATTATTCAAGTTCTTGTTGTTCTACTCCAACCAAATTCTTAATATCTTTAAATAAGTAAGCGTGTTTTTCTAAATTAATTTCTGATTTAATTTCTTCCCAAGCCTCTTCAGGAGTTTTTGCTTTTAATACAACTAATTTTTTTAGAGAAATTGGGATGGATGGATTTTTGTAAGTTACTTTAAATTTCACCATAAAAATCACTATCTTTTCTTAATTTAATTATTCGACTAGTAGCGCAGGTTTTGTTGGGAAAGCATTCTTTGCCT
>JBAYJX010000051.1:0-7240 GCA_041664905.1 archaeon
CAACTTTTACTCCTTTAGCTAATATTGAGGAAACTTTAATTAAGTTACAGTCGTGAATCCTGGCGCAAATAAGTGCTTTATCAAATGCGTTAACTTTGGAAATATCTGATTCTCCAAATCCAGAAACAATTGCTATTTTTTTTGTTAAACCTAAGCATTTCATATTCCAATAATATGTCTTTTGACAATAAAAATCCTTTTTTTGGGGTATTAACTCATTTTTTAACTATTTTGCATTATTTGTAAGGTATGTCTTCTAATCTTTTCGTCCCTGATTTGAGTGGTTCTTCTTGTAAGGATGTTATTTTGCAGGTGCTTTTAGAGGAGTGGCCTCTTTCTCCTAAAGAGGTTTTTAATCGGGTTAAGCGTTTGTCTAAGGAGGATGTTTCTTATCAGGCTGTGCATAAGGCTATTGTTTTGTTAGAGAAGAGTAAGGTTTTGTCTAAGGTGGGTGGGAAGTATTCTATTGATGTTAAGTGGGTTGAGAATCTCTCTACTTTTACTGATTTTTTGAAAAAGAATCTTTCTTCTGATAAGGTTGGGTTTAATTTGGGTAGAAAAATGATTTTTTCTACGGTTTATGAGGTTGACCAGTTTTTGTGTGAATTAGGAAAGTTTCTTGCGCCTACAAAAACTGATGCTGTTGCGCTTTATTGGAATCATTTTTGGATTCCCTTGTTTTTTGATAACAAGACGTATAGAGAAATGAAGGATTTGATTGTTTCTGCTAATTACTATGCTGTTACTAAAGCAAGCACTCCTCTTGATAACTGGTGTGCTTCTTTTTGGAAAGGGATTGGCTTAAAAGAAAAAACAGGTGTTAAAGAAGCGTATGATACTGATATGTTTGTTTGTAGAGATTTTATTGTACAAGTATTTTATCCTTATGAAATAAAGAAAGAAATTGACAAAGTATACAAATCAGTGAAAAATGTTTCAGAACTAGATGTAAACAAGTTCTTCCGAACAGTATTTGAGAAAAAAACGCGCATTCCTGTATTAATTTCAAAAAACGAAGAAGTGGCTGCCGAACTAATAAAACAAACAAAAGAAATGTTTGGAGAATAAATTAGTCTTACTTATTACTGTCCGATTACATTAAGTTTGATTTTTTCTTTTAAGCCTAATGTGGACAAATTGATTAGGTCCTCAAGGTACTTTTGAATCATTTTTTCTTTAAACTTATTTTTTAATATTGATAATTCCTGCGCAAGTTCAGGTAATTCTTCTTTTTGATATGTAGCTCCTGAGTAGTAACCGATTCTTGATATTAAAGGCAAGTTAAGTTCTTTTGATTTTTGAATTACTTTTTCAAAAACACTTTTTGGCATTAGTATCTCAGATAGTTTGTTTTCATATTCTGATGAACCAATCCAAAAATTAAATCCTTCAATATTTTTTTTATTCATACAATACCGCCAATTTATTCGTGACAATCCAGTTCATTTTCGGGCTTTGGGTATGCGGTGTTAATTTTTCCGCTGTCTGCCTCAATAATAATTATTAAACGATAACCATTTTTAACCCAATTGGAAAATATACAAAATTTAGTATTTGAAGAGTTTACAATTGAATCGGGTGATTCTGCTGTTTCTTTAATCATTTTTTTAACATTGGCTTCGGAAGTGTCGGCGGTTATTAGTGAAAATTTAGTTCCTCCAGATATTTCTCCTGTCACATGTTTTTTCCAAATTTTTGTCCAACTAAATCCAGAATTCCCTTTGACTAATGCGGCAAGACCATTAATTTTGTCAGCGCCAACATTTATTTTGGTGTTTGGTGAGTTAAACACTTTCACTATTTCGTCGGCTCCAGTCCCCGAGGATAGTTTTGCCAGTATTCTAATCTGCCCCTCAGTTAAATCTGTTCCTAACTCCCTTGCGATTTTTGTTACTGCGAGTATTGTTTCTGGTGAGTATTTGAGTAGTTCTGGTGTGAGTTTTAGGAAGTTTTCTTTGCTTATTTGTTTCATTAGGTTGATTTCGGTTAGGGCTGCTGAAGGTAACTTTTTTAGTGATTGTTTTAAACCGGTTTTTGTTCCTGCAATTAAAACATCTCCGACTTCGGCTCCTACTCCTATTGTTCCTCCGCTAACAATTGCTCCTGCGTATCCTGCCAAGTCATACGCTGATGCAAAGTAAATAAAATCACAAGTTAGTTTTTCAACTAAATCGTTTTGGTTTGTAGTTAAACAATTAACTGAGTCTCTTGCATCTGGCCATAGTTCTATTACTGGTATTACGTTACAAGCAAAATCTCCTCCTGCTGAAGTTAGGCTTCCGCTTGAGCCTAGTAAGCACCCAACTCCAATTTCTGTTCCTCCATTTAAGAGTCCTGAGAGGATATTAGATAAGGGTTGGTTTTCTTTGCCCGTAATATTAATTACTTTTTCATCTTGTATTCTTAAACAAACATTTGTGCTTTGTGCGTATCCGAATGAGTTTCCTTTGTTTTCAACGCATCTTAGTCCTGCTCCACAATCAGAGTTGTTTTTACAGCCCCCTTGTCCTACAGAGCATTTGTTTTGGGGAGAACAATAATTGCTTTCGCCTGGAGTCGGATTACATTTGTTATTAGAACATCCAGCTAAGCATACTTGGGTTGTTTTTGGTTGGTCTGAAGAAGTGCATGTTGAAGAAGAGGTGCCGGGGTTTAGGCAAGTATAGGTTCTGTAGTTTTGAACTAAACTATTTCCTGAACAATATTGTGTTCCTGAATAATTGTTTGTTCCGCAATTTGAGTTTGTGGAACAAGTAACACTTTGGCAGTAACCGTTTGTGCATCCGTTGTTGCAGGGTTGTTTATTTCCCCATTCAGTGCAGCTATCTGAATCATAATTTCCACAAGTCTCTGTGCTTGAGCCATTACATCTTTTTGTGCCGGAGGTACATTCATTTGTGCAAGTTGATGTATAACATTTGTTTGTGCTTGGATTGCATCCGCTAGAACCACAATATTCAGAAGTATAAAAAAATAAATTGTTTGTACAATTGCTTGTGTAAGAGGTTTGGTTATTGCTACAAAAAGTTTCCAGTGTGATTCCGTTGCAAATGTTTACTGTTTCTACTTTGCATCCGTCATTTGGACACGTATAGTAATTGACTTCAAATCGGACTGAGTGTCCTGTCGGAACGTAATATTTTGGCGTGGATTCGTGATTGCATAGTTGGCCAGTAGCCAGGATTTTATTTGCAGTATAGTCAATAAGTCTATATCTAACTTCGCGGGGTTGTGCTAGATTAGGGGTTATTTGGACCCAGCTAGGCGGGTTATTTATGATTGGCATTAAATCTGTGTTCTGCAATATACAGGTTGCTCTTTGTCCAGAGCTTACTTCAGCCGGGTGATTTGCTGGGTCGTAGATTATTGTGTAATTAATTCCGTTGTCATCCGATTCACTTGTGTAGATTTGGTCTCCTGATTCCATTTTATTAATTGTGTCTTCATTTGCGCGAGTTGAAATATTACAAAGATTTGTGAGGGTGTTACAACCGTTTGGGCAGTATTCTGAAGTGTAAGTCATTATGCCTTTTGAACAAGTAGTTGTGTAAGCGATTTGTCCTGATGTACAACCTGCGCCCACATTTACTCCGTCACAGCCATGGAGTTCTGTATAAAGTTCTTTGTCTCTGCATGTGCCACTTGTACATTGGTAATAATCAAATTCAAACCTAATGGGATTTCCATTTTGAGGATATTCTAGTGGGGTGAATTTACCGTTGCATATCTCGCCTGAAGTAAGGACTTGGTTTGTTGTGCAATCAATGAATCTGTATTTTACAGTGTTAAGAGTTTTTGAGATAAATCTTAGTTGGTAATAAACATAATTACTGCCGCATTGGTTAGGAGAATCTGTGTACTTAAAAGTACATGAATTGTTTGTTGTGCTTTGGCTTTCATTTGGATGGTTTATTGGATTATGAATTATTGAATATCTAACAGCGAGTTCTCCTGAACGCATAGGTATTTCGTTAGCATTAATTATGTCTCCGGATTTCATATAACTGATTGTTCCATATGGATTTATTGCTGGGACGGTTGTGTCAATGCAGCTTCCTTCATTACAAGTTCCTCTACAAGTTTCTATCAAATTTGCATCCTTTTTTTCTTCGCAGTAAGAAGAAGTTGTTCCTTTATTTTTACACACTTGAAGAGTGTTATTTTGAAAAACTCCCCCCTCCACGCAATATTTTTCTCCATACGTTGAATTTCCACAATCAATATCTTCATTGCATTTAATATCTGCACTATTTTCCAGTGTTATGTTTCCATCCCAAAGAACAGCTAATCCATCATAAGGTTGCGTGGTTGTTGTTGTTTCATAGTGTCCACTAACATATTTCCACAAGTATCCTTTTAGTTTTGTGAGTAATTCTGGACTTGTAATTCCTGAAATATAGTTCCATCCATCGTAAAGATTTATTGTAATATTTGTTTCGGCAGTTCTGCCATTTTTATTTATTTGAAAGTTACAATCTTCTTTTGCATAAACCTGATATGCTTTTCCGGCAGTAATTGTATTTGTTTGTGCGTATTGAGTTACTTTCCATTCCCAAACTGGTTTAGTTATTTGGCATTCGCTTGCAAGTGTGTCAACAGTCATTCCATTTTTTACCGGGAATCCAATTAGGTTCCAACCTTTTTTTAATGGAACAATATTTACAATCGGAATTATACTATTGATTTTTTCGCTCCACCCATTAATGTTGTTTGCGCGCTGGGTTTGGTTTAAATCAACATCAAGGTAATATTCCCCTATTCCTGATTTGTGAGTGATTTTGAAATAATAGTCACCGCTTTTTACATTAAAAGAGCACATTTTGAATCTTCCAAAATCTATTTGTGTACAATGATTTTTGATTAGCGAATCATCGTAAGCTTCTAAATCATAATTCGTGTTAGCATCAAAGCTTAGTGTTACTACTACATTTCCGTTAGTTGGAAAAGTTGTTTTTCTCCAAGCAACTTCATGTTGTACTTCTCCTGCTCTTGTAGGAGTATTCCCATAAACATATTCTGTTTCATTATCAAAAGAAGTTGCTCTTGTTGGAGAATCATTTTGTTGTCCACTAATAACAACTGTTTCGCTTTTTGGTACTGCTTCAGCTAAACAAAAAGAACTCAGTGTGATAACTAACATTAAGCACACAATTAACCCAATAAATTTTTGCCCCACAATTATTCCCCCTTAACTTGATTAAGTACACTCTCTTCCGGAGGGATATATAGCTTCGGTAGAGATTTGTTCAACTAATTAGTTGATTTATTAGAGGGGCTTTCTTGCCCCTCTTGTTTCTGCAACGCATAGTTCTTCGCATATTTGTTTGTTTAGTGTATCGGAGTCAGCGATTTTTACTAGCCAGCCTTCTGTTTTTATTGTTCCTGTTTCGGTGAGTTCTTTTATTGCTTTGTCAAGTTTTTTCTCATCGTGATTAGTTAGGCATAGTAATTCATATTTGGAGTAATACTTTTTGTCAAAGAGTAACCAAAAAAGGAGTTTTTGGTGTGTGTCAGAAAAGTTTGGGTGAGTTTTGGCTTTCTTAAAATAAGCATTATCAAGTACGCTTAGCATTAGTCTTCACCTACAATTAGTGTTTCTGGCACGTTAGATAGTTTTTTGAAAAACAATTGTTTTGTTCTTGATTTGTGTTCAACAAGTTCAAATTCTTCTAAGGCGAGTTCCAAAACAATTTGTTGAACTTGAGAAAAATCTTCGTACTCAATAATTCGTTCTTCCATTTGCATACAGCAATAGCAGTTTGAGTGATTAATACGCATGCGGTTTAATTATAGTAAACTTTCTGGTTGAATTTTTTCTAATTTATTCAATTCTTTTTGGGTTTTGTGACATATTTGTGCTTCGGCCTCAGGGGTTTCACCCCCTGAATAATATAAAATTGATCTTCCAAAAACTAGCATATTTGCAAAAGAACTCTAATTTTGAGCATATTACTAAGGGGTATTAAATAATTGTGTAATATGTTTTTTGTGTGAGTTGATGAGTGAAAAGAAACAATTGCTTACTGGGATATGTGCGAGTAAAGGTATTTTTGAAGGACAAGTACATATCGCTTCAGATACAAATTTAGTAATGCCTAAAGAGAAGGGATTTATTTTAGTTTGTAATCAAACAAGCCCTGCTTACATAGTATTGTTAATGAATTCAAGGGGTGTTATAACAGAAAAAGGCGGAATGGTAAGTCATCCAGCAATTGTAAGCCGAGAACTTGGAATTCCTTGTATTGTGGGCGCATCAAATGCTACACAATTGCTTAAACAAGGACAAAAAATACTTTTAGATGCTACAAATGGTGTGGTGTATGAACTCCTTTGATGACTACCTAAAATCAGTTGAATTTGCTTACTCAAAAACTGCCGGGGAAAGCTGGCCTACACGAGGCAAGAAATTAATGGGTTCTTATACGATGCTTGCTGCATTGAATCAATTAGATTTGTTAAATAAGGCAAAGAAAAAGTTTTCTGCTAAACAAATTGCGGAATTATTTTGGTCTACTACTCAAATAAGATATTTAATCACTGGTGAATTTGTTATTGGATTGAAGATTTCTGAAAGGGAATTCAAAAAGCCCAGTCTTAAAAAAATAGCCACTGCAACTGAGTATCTGCTAAGCCTATTAAAGTTGAAAACTGTTGAAGATCCATTTTGTTTGAATGGAAAAAACAATGTTTTAACCCAAAAAGAAATTCAAGCGGTAATTTTGTCAAAAGAGTTAACTTCGGAGTGTTTACCAGAAATAAAGATGCTTTCCATTTCATTAGCTTCTTTATCTTGGGCATTTGGGTATGATATTCATTTCTCAAACTTTATGGAAATTTATGGGCCCTATTCAATTGGAGAATCACAACAATTAATTATTAGGGAATTTAATTTTAAAGAAATTAAAAGTGTTTGGAAAAATGCTCCAAGTTTGCCTGAACGAGTAAAAATTTATTTGTTATACAATAATGCTGATATTGTTAACGATTGGGAACTTCATTTAGAATCAAAATCAGAATTTGACCTAGTGAAAGCCAAGGTAATTCTTGTTGAAGGCGGAAATGATAAAATCCCTTCTTTGGATGAGATTAAAGATTTGGTTCAACGAAGTAATGAGGCAACTTTGCAACAAGTAAATTATGTTAATTCTTTATCTATACTTGAAAAGGTAAGAAAAGGGGCAATGCTGTCGTCTCTAAGAACTAAGGGTTTAGCTGATGCTTTAAATGTGGATTGGAAACC
>JBAYJX010000052.1:0-6780 GCA_041664905.1 archaeon
AAGCTTGTTTAATTGTTTCAATCCATTTTGGGTTACTTTCATATTCATTCGCTTTTTTTAGTAAAACATGTTCGCTTTCTAGTTGTTTTACTACTTTGTGAACCGCTTGATAACTCAAACTATCAAGCTTGTTTACTTTCACATAAATTTTTTTAATTCTTATTGGTTGATGTTCAGAAACTATTTCGACTATGTGTGTCCTCGTACCTTTACCAAAAACACTTTCTAACATCGTCAATCACACTTAAGCACATTAGACTCTGCGCACTGCTTTTTCTAATTCTTCTTTCATTAGTCTTACTGCATCTCTTACGCTTATTTTTTGTAATAGCCATGCGTTTCTTATTTTGAGATAACTGTTTTTGAACTCTTTATCTTTCCAAAATAACTCTTTAATTTGGTTGACTTGTTCTAAATTAAATGTAAGCTCTGTTTCAATTTCAGGTTCATTTGGCATAATTATCCCTATTTTATTAAGGAGTGATGGTTTATATATTTGTTTTGTGTTTATAGTTTCGAGGGAAAAACATGGTTTCAAGAGTTGCTACAGGAATTAAAGGTTTTGATGAGTTAATTGAAGGGGGTTTACCTAAGGGTAGTTTGACTCTTGTTAGTGGTAATCCTGGAACTTGTAAGAGTATTTTTTGTTTACAAACAGCATACAATATTGCTTTGAAAAACACGCCTGTTCTTTATGTTTCTTTTGAACAAGATGAAGCTGATTTAGTTGAACAGTTGAATCAACTTGGTTCAAAGATGGATAAAATCAAAAACCTAAAGATAATGCGTTTAGAACCAGAAGACCCGCAAGTAATGACAAAAATCCTTAATGCCGCTAAAAACATTAAAGCAGAACTTGTTATTGTTGATTCGTTAGCCTCTTTAACCAGCGGACCAACAAATCCTAATGGGCAAAACTATACAGCAACGCAAATTCTTGATTCAGTAATCCCAGTTCCATTAGATGCTGAAAGTTTAAGCAGAATGAAAGTAAAATTAATCTTAGAAACAATTAAACAAACTGGAGCAACCGCTTTACTTACAAGTGAAATAATAAAAGGACAAGACGGATACAGCAGAGATACTTTATCCGAGTTTCTTTGTGATGCAATAATTGTTTTTCATTCAGTTGAAGGCGAAGATAGTTTTAGAACACTAACAATACCAAAAATGAGATTGACAAAACAAAAAATGGGAATATATTCTTTTGAAGTTGGCAAAAAAGGTTTTGTTGTCAAATCAAGTGAATAATTATTTTTATGGCAAATTTATTCGAAATGTTTAAATTGAGCAAGACGCTCGAGATGGCAGATGGCGATTTAAAATTAATGGGATTAGATATCAATATTATCCCAACGAGTATTCTTACGGATATCCAAAAGGGGTTAATTGATTCAATCGGATTTGCCAAAGCTTACGACATGTTATACACAAAAGCAAAAACAGGTTCACTAGAGTACAACAAGACTTTCATTAAAAAACAACACTTTACAGATAAACACAAAATTCTTGAATGGCAAACAAAAATAGTAACTTTTTCAGGATGGGGCATATTAGAAATAGCAAAAATAGATTTTGAAAAAGACAGCCACGTAGTAAAATTCAATAACTCCAAATTGCCAAAAGTTTATGGAAAAGCTAATTACTGCGTAGATATTATCCCGACAGGCTTTGTCGCTGGTGGTCTAAGTGCGATTTATGGGAAAGATTTTGATGCTTTAGAAACAAAATGTATTTCTCATGGAGATCCTTTTTGTGAAATAGAAGTTGGCTCGCCTGAATACATAAAAAAACACAAACAAGAACTATGGAAAAAATGGGAACTACTCTAAAGAAAACTGATTTTTTATGACTCATCCCATTCATTATTGGAATTTAATGGTGCCTGAATATGTTCCGATGGCAATAACTACTTTGCTTGCAGGAGCAGTTGTAACTACAGGCACTCTACCAAATTCCTCTTTTTGGTTACTCGCAGTTTCTTTATCCTGCATTGTCGGGGCATTTAATTCGTTTAATGCAATTGCTGATAAAGAAATTGACAAGATTAATAGCCCTCATCGACCGATTCCGAGTAAAAAGATTGAAGAAAAACACGCATTATACTTTTCAATCGGGCTTTATGTGTTAGCATTACTCCTTGCTTCATTCATAAACACAACTGCTTTTATAATCATTTTAGGTTGTGTTGTTCTTACCGCCGCTTATTCATATCCAAAAATTAATTTGAAACAGCGATTCTTGTTAGGTACCTTAACAGTAACATTGTTTTATGCAGTTTTATGTTTTCTAGCTGGTTGGGCTTTAAGTCCAACTCAAAGATTCCCACTTGAAATTGCTACTTTTTTGTTCTTAATGGGTTTTGGTTTAGCTATCACAAAAGATTTTATGGATCTTCCCGGAGATGCTTTTCACAGAAAACATACCTTGCCAGTAAAACTAGGTTACTTACAAAGCATAGTCTTCATAATCCTGACTCTCACTATATCATTTGCCTTACTAACTTATATTATTTACATTGGGTTACTGCCACAAAAATTCTATCTCTTAGACATATTCTACCCTTTAATGTTATTCAATGTTTATTCTTACAAACACCACTCAAAATCCTTTCTTACAACACATCTATTCCGGACCACAATGGTTTTTGTGATGATGCTAGAGATAGCTATGTCCCTAATAGTTTTATTTGTATAAATATGCCAATTACTCATAAAAAATAACCTATTGCCAGTTCTTTTTTAATTCGCTCACTCAATAAAACGTTTCTTTGACTTTTTGGTTTAGCTTTTTAAAGTGTATCCTTGTTTTTTTGTGTATGTTAGAGTTTGTTTTGTTTGAAGCTTTTTGGGTTGTTGCTTTTATAATCGCTTTTGTGCATGCTTCTAGAAAGTCTTTGTTTAACGCATGTTTATTTTTGTTCCCTGCTGTTATTTGGAGTTTTCTTGTTGAACTAACTGGGGTACATTGGTGGGGGATATACACTTATTCGGACAATTTTTTGCTTTCCCTTTTTGGTGTTCCTATTAGCGTTGCTTTGGGTTGGGCAACAATAGAATACTTGGGTTATCTTTTGATTACAAAGTATATTCATACAAGAAAACCAGTTGAAAAGTATGTTGAATCAGCATTGGTTGCCACGCTTATAGATTTTATTCTACTTGAACCTTTTGCTTTTATTTTTAAGTGGTGGTTTTGGAAACAAAATGACTTTTGGTTCGGAGCACCACTATTCAATTTCATAGGATGGTTTCTACTAATAACAATCTACCTAAACGCATACCGCCACATAACATCAAGATTCAAGACTCCACTAGAAAAAGCCAAATACTTTTTACTAATACTAACAATAGGATTTTTGTTCCTAGAATTATTCACATACACATACATTACACTATTTGGAAAATGCATTTAATCAATAATGCACCAACTCCTACTAGATTAGCAGTTATTCTAAGATATTGGGCGTTTATCGATTTGAATGTGTGTTGTTATTTTTTAACTAGTATAAAATTACTACTTCATAAAATACGCTTATTGTCAAAGAAATTCCTTCATACTTTCCAAGAGTATATACTTTTGCAAAGTCAAACCAGTTATATCCAATATTGGGTCTCTTAGAAGCAAATGTTTGTAAGGCTTCTTTTAGTTTTTTTAGGTTATTCTTTTTTACGAGTAGAACACAATGTGCCAGTTTTGGTTCTTCGGAGTCTTTGAAAAAAGCGAGGTAGTGGTAGGTGTTGAATTTTTTTCTTGCGTTTAATATTGCTTTTTTTAAGTCTTTGATTTTTGGTTGTAAATTGATTACAAAGTAAATATTCTCCTTGTCTTGTAACATAAAATCTGGTGCATCTTGGATAATGTCTTCTTTAGTTTTACCAAATACTGTGACCAAGTAGGAATTGGGTTTGGTACTAAACTTTAAAGCATCTTTTTTTTCAAAGTAAATTTGTGCCCCATTAAAGGCTTTTATCAAATCAGCTTTCATATTAATTACCTTGATCTATTTTTTTTAAGTAGGCTTGCCAAAGTGGAATTATTACTCGTTTTTGTATTTTGGTAATCATTTTTCTTTCGGCTTTTTTGCATTTAGGGCAATTGCAAGGGGGGTTACTTATGTAGGTTTTTGAGTGTTCTTTGCAAGAAGTGCCCATTGCAAGGTATTCTTCGCATAAGTGTAAGTCTTTTCCGCTTAGGGGTATTTCAACTTTAACTCTTTTGCTATCTTTTCTCCAATCAACTTCTTTTTTCATTGCACCACCTCGGTTTGTTCTATTGTTGCTAGTACATAGTTTTGGTTTAAGTAGTTCCTAACTGCGTATTCAATATCTTTTGTTGTGACTTGTTCTATTTTTTTTGTTTTGTTGTAAAACTTATCCCATGTTTTGTTGGATTCGCAAGTTATTGCTAGATTAGTTAATGTCACTATTTCGTTTTTGCTTTTTAGAATGTTTTTGCGTTGTTTTATTAGGCGTTTTTTTGATTTTGTTAGTTCTTTTTCTGTGATGTGTTCCATTTTTATTATTTTGTCTTGGATTATTTGGATAACGTTAGGAACTTCTTTTTTATCGGTGCTGAGTGTGACTCCTATTCCGCCATGATTTTTTGTTAAGGATATGCTTGTGTCTAAAGAGTAGGTTAGTCCTTTTTTGTTTCGTATTTCTTCTAATAAGCTAAGTTCTTGACTATGCTCAAGTATGTCTTCAATTATTTCTAGTGCATAAACGCTTTTGTTTTGCCAGCCAGGTGTAACATAACACAATCCGATGTAAGATGTGTTTATTGGTTTTTCTTGTTTTACGATTTGTGGTCCTTTAAACGTGTTGGGGTTAAAGGAGACAGATTTTGGGATTTTTTTTGGTTTAAACTTAAAACACTTTTTTACTAGGGGTAACGCGTTTTTAACATCCCCATTAATTGCAAGAATCGCATTGTTGGGGACATAAAATTTGTTATAATGTTCTTCTAACATTTGTTTATTCATTTTTCCAACGGTTTCTTTAGTTCCAATAACATCTAACGAGAATGGGTGACTTCCATAAATACTGTTGTCCATCATTTTGCTTAGTTCTGTTGGTACAACATCATTGGATTGGCTCATTTCGTTTAAAATAACTTTTTTTTCTTTTTCGATTTCTTCTTCGTTAAAAACTGGTTTTTGAATTACTTCTGCAAAAATCTCCAAAGCCTTGGCAAAATGTCTTTTCGGGCACATCATACAATATTTAGTAACTCCACTTTCAGTAAATGCATTAAATGCCCCGTGAATCGCATCAAATTCTTTTCTAATCTTTTCAGCAGTTCGATTATAATTACCTTGCCAAAGCATGTGTTCAACAAAATGACTAACCCCATTATTTTCTTTTGTTTCATTAACTAAACCCACTTTAAAGCTAATCATAACCGCAATGTCATTTGACTTATTTTTTAGTAACAAAACTCGCAAACCATTACTTAACTTCTTTCTAACAATCTTAGTCCTCATTCAAAATCACCCCCCCAATTTTCAGTAAAGCAATGGTTTGTATCCAGCTTCCCTTATTTTTTTAATATCCCATTCTATTTGCTTAGCAATAGCTTTCTTTGATTTAAGAAGAGGATAAAAAGTTTCAACTATTTCAACTTCAAGCCTGCATTTCTTTAAACCCGTTTTCAAAATTAATCTGTACCATTTTGCAGCTGTCAAAAAATCCCTCTTTTTTACAGCACAAGCAAAATTCCCCCTAACTTTTTCATAACTATCATTAATCCTCCCAAGTTTTTTCAAAGTCCTTAAACAATACTCCAACTTTTTAATATCCCGTTTAACATACCCCACATCTGTCTCAAAGTTCCCTTTCATTCAAACCACCTTTATTTTTTTACCATTAATAAATTTACTTTCAATTTTGAATAACAAGCTAATTTTTTTCTCAACATGTGGCCTATTGCAATAAAATCATTTTTGCCGCACTTACAGATATCAAAAGCTTCTGTTACAAGTGCATTGTCTTCTATAGCCATTGGAAAAAAATACTGACTTTTACAACCTTTACATTCACAAATTTTGTGAACAATCAAATAATTTCTTGTGCTCGCTTTACCTTCAGCCATCAAAATTTTTCCCCTTGAACACCCATAATTAGTTTTGCCCAAAAAATACCCTAAATCCTTGAATTTCTTATTTTTGCACTCGCATTCTTTTGGACCACGCGAATATTCTTCAATTTTGTTTCTTGAATACCAAACAGGATAATGAAACCTATTCCCACATTTTGTGCACAAATGTTCCTTAAACACAAAAAAATGCTTCATTCAAACCACCCCGATGGCGCGTGGCTTATTGTTTTATAGAAGTTCTTCCTTGGTTTGAATAATTCGCCTTTTCGTTCTAACCCTTCAATGATACTCTCGCATTTTTCTTTGTCAAATCCTAAATCTTTGCCTAAGTCAATTACTATTTCATAAGGAATCATGTCAATTCCTGTTTTCATCGCAGTATTTATTGCTTCAAGAAGGTTCTCTTGCTCGGAGTTCTTGAAATAATAGTCTTCAACCGAGGATTGGATTGAAATTTGATTGCTCCAAGCGAAATTCTTTTTCATTAATCCAGAAGCATTAATTAATTTTTCAAATTCTTCCAAATGCTCAACAGGAACTTTCGCAATAGGCTTAAGATCAACTAACAAATCTCGGGGAATTTTATTCAAATCATTAAACCAAGCATAATCATCTTTATTTGAATAAATTATTTCTAACAAGTATTTTTTGAACATATTAGTTTCAAGAAAACCACCCACA
>JBAYJX010000053.1:0-6448 GCA_041664905.1 archaeon
CCTTCACCAATATCGAATGTTACTTCAAGTATTTTTTGTGTTCTTGGAATTATTTGTATACTTGTTGAATTAATAGCCCCAAAGTTTTCTTTTGAAATTGTTGCCATGTAAGATTTGCCAAGTTCTAAATTGAAGAATTCTGCAGTTCCTTCTACCCCAGTAGTTTTTTCTCCAACAACTGGTTCTAGTGGATCTATTTTCTTTAAAACCACCCTGGCATTTTCCACTGGAATTTTCTTTCCATCAGTTACTTTTACTAGTAATGAATTTGAATTTGCTTCATCAACTTTTGTAAGTAATAAATCAATTACATCTCCGCCAACAGCAGGTTTTGTTTCCCCAACAACATAATCAGGGTGATCAGCAGTTACAATAAAACTTGTCCCGGCAGAAACATCAAAAGTTACTTGTCCAGTTGATCCGCTAAGTTTTGTTTTTACTTCGTTTTGGTTTGTCATTGAAGTTAATTTAATTTCAGCTCCTGAAATAGGATTATTTGTTGATGCATCTTTTACATTTACTTTAATTGTTTGGTTAGTAGTTTTTCTTAGAGTTGCAGTAAATGTTGTTGTAGCTCCACTCGTAATATCTTTAGTTTCCCCTAATATACTTCCATCATAAGTAGAAAAGTTTCCATCAATAGGCAAAATAGAAACATAGTATTTTTTCACAGAAACATTATCAAATTGAACTACACCTGTATTAGTTGAAACATTTTCAAGAGGAGTTGTTCCATCAATCGGAACTAATTTTACTCGTAAACCAGCAGGCACACTTGTCGAACCTTCAACTGAAATTGTTACTATTGCAGTACCAACTAAACGTACTTCTTGTTCTACTGTTACTGTGCTATTCCCAGCAAATAATGCACTTGCACTAATTAATTTAAAATTTTGTACGCTTATTACTTCAACTTCAGCGCAAGATTCTTTTACTTGTGCATAAAATACCCCATTAGAATAAGTTGCGGATGCATCTTGATTATCCCCTTTGCATTTATAGATAACTGATCCGCTTCCGCTTATTTGTTGTCCGCTTGCAGTTTTTAGAGAAACTGCTTTTGAAATTGTTGCATCTTCAAGACTTAAAGTAAAATCTTCTTCAGAATTTGAGGCTAAAACAATTGTTTTTTCAGGAATTGACTTCCCATTTTTTTGAATTTGTATTGTGTAAGTTCCATTTGCAAGTAATATTGATGCTTTTCCGGAAGAGTTTGTATCAGGACTTGCAGCAGTTTTTCCGTCAGAATTAAGCACAATTATTTGTGCTCCTTCAATTGGATTTCCTTGTGAATCAGTAACGCTTATTCCAAGTACTGAAGAATTTGATCCGAAAACAAAAAAGAATACTAGTAATAATATAATTAGCAAAGTAATTATGGCTAATGGAAAAGTGGGAATGCTTTTGTCTTCAAGTGAATCAACAATATCTCCAACAAAAGGCAATTTTTCTGATACGCCATCGATAAAATTATACCATTTGTCTTCTAGAGAGAAATAACTTCCTTTTAATGAATCAATAACAGTCATTAAAACCACTTAGCACCCAATCAAAAGTAATTTTCACTAATATATTATAATGTTCAAGTCTTTATTAACTTAACTTTGTCCCGTCACAACGTGTGGGAACCCCAAACCAAGGTTTGGGGCTCGCCAACATATCCAAAACCAAAAAAATAAATTAAAATTACAATCTAAAATCACACTAACCCTAGCAATTTTCGTATGGCGAGCCACACGTTGGGAGTAACAAGTTAAATAATTCCAATACTTTTCTTATTTAATAAAAAATTTGCATTTTCCACGATTAAATTTAGCTAACTGGTCTGCATTCTCCACTTCCGCTTGAGCACTCTCCAATTAATCCTTGTGCAGCCCTATCCGTATCAGTTTGTATTGGATCAAACCCAGTATCTTCAACTCTTATTTTGTACAAATCTGCATTTCCCCCATCATAAGTTCCTCTAACCAAATATTTTTGGTTAGTTTCTTTGTAAACAATATCAGCATAAACCGCATTTATTCTTCCACACCTTAAGTAACCTCCACCCAAAGAGTCTTTTACACGAAAATTTGCTTCAGGATAAGCTGCAATTATCAATCTGTTTAATCCGCATTCAGGATAAGGAAAAGGTCTATCATTTTGACTATCTGAAGGAAGTTCTGTATTAAGCACACCAAAAGTATTAGTGGAATCTTTTTGCACAAATACTTGATTTTCTTTTGCTCGTTCACAAATATTTTGTGCGCCATATAATTTTAGTCCTCTTATTCCCGCACTTGTCCCTCCCGCGAGGTAAGTATCTACATTTAGGATTGCGCTAGCCATTTTTACCTCTGATCCTGTTTCAGTGTCGGGACAATTTTTTCCATAAGAAACTAGTGAAGCTGAAGCAACAACAGTTGGATTTGTATTTGGTTTACAAGAAGCATCACAAAAACCTAATCTATAATTTGCTAAATCTGCGTGTGACCCGTTTGAAATTGATTCAGCAAGTATTTTTGCTTCACTTAGAGCTTTAAAAAATCTCAAAGGAATATAAATTTTCAAGTTTGTTTTTGGGAGTATCGCCATTTTTATTTCTTCTTTTGTAACAATATCTTTTACAATTATTCTGGGCAATTTTTCGTATTCTTGGTCAGTTAAATCATTTAATGGAATATTAAAATAAAATGTTCCAAGAGGGCAATCAATATCACTGCACCCCACTACTTCCAAAAATCCTTTTTTCCCTTGTAGTGAGTTTCTCACAACATTAGTTAAGTCATCTTTTGCTGATTGATTATTGCTACTAAGATAAACACTAAATCTTCCATAAGATCCTTCTTTGAATTGATCAATTGTTTTTTCTGAAATGTATCTTATTGCTGCATCAAATTTTTTTGCTTGTTCAAGCGCAGCATTAGAACTTGTAGTCGGAGTAGAACTAGCTGTTCCTAAAATAACTTCTTCAAATGTTTTTTTCATATCATCAAACTTGTATTTTTGGTTAGGCCCCTTAACTACAAAAACGGCAAATCCTGGATCATTAGCAAGTTCACTTGCATCAAAAGTCAAATAATCTTCTAGTTTTTCTCTAAAAGCATAGTTGAATGTTTGTAAAGCATCGGCTCTAGCAATATTTGCGGCATCAGCTAACTGGTAATTGTTTAGCATAGAGTAAATTTGTCTACTTGTTTTCTCTTCAGTTGTAACAAGAATATTTGTTAATACTACTCCCGTCATAATTAATATTACTGCAACTATTGCAGAGAACATGTTAAATCCTTTTTGAAAAGAATTATTTTTTCTTGCAAAAAATTTTTTCATTTTAAACCAACTAAAGAATACTCTAGGTACTTAAAAAGAGTTTTGGAAAAAGAAAAAACAATTTTTACCTTAATACAACTACTTAATTAGTTGGGCAAAAATCAATTGTTGGAGAAATACTTTGTGCTTTTTCCCAGAATGTAACATCATCAACAAATATACTCAAATCTTTTGCTGATGCAGCAGGGAATACTTTTTTTGCTATTTCAGTATTCATCACAAACTTTGTGTGAGTAGAATCTTGAGCATAAGCTGCATTAAGAGCAATTGTTAATTTATCAAGAAGCCAAGTATCTTCGCCTTTTGCTTCTTTTGAAACCTTAACATCATTGTACAAGTTAACTGCAGCATTTGTAGTAGCTATTGCTATTGCCCACGGTTCTGCCACACCAAGTACTTCAGCCGGAACAAGTAATTTCTTTAATCCAGGATTTTCTTTACAATCAAATCCTTTTTGTGCAGTATAATTGAATATTACTTTCTGTAATTCAGGATATTGGTATCTAACAAGTGGAAGTGTATTTTCAACTGCAGCCGTATCTTTTATTGCATGATTTTTCCAGAAAGTTGAATGTGATTCTTTGAATGAAACATCTTGTCTCATTAGTGATTTTGCAACTCCTCTTGAAGTTTGTAATGGATAAACATCTAGTTCTCTTTGTTCAGGAAGTTTTCCATCAACAGGCACTGGAGAAACAATTTTTTCAGGTAATGCACCATTAATTTTTTGTTTAAGTTCTGAGAGATCTTTAACTAGAGTAAAAGTTGTTCCTACTTTTCCACCATTAAATGTTCCTGAGGTTATTGTTACTTTGTAAGTTGATCCTTTGTTCAAATAATCGTCTCCAATAACAACTCTTTTTTCTCCAAGTCCTTTTAGTTTTGTATCAAGTTCAGCATCATACCAATACATCCCAACAGCATTTGCTGCAAGCCCACAACCAACACCATAACCCATATACCCTAGTGTTCTTAGTGTGAATAAACTTTTAATTTTTGAAAGCATAGATGCTTTTCCGCCAAGTTTTGAAATATCCTCAGCTGCTGCTTGTTTTGTTGCAGCATCAACATTCTTTGCCATTTCCTTTAGTACTCCGTCAAGTTTTCCTGATCGCATTATTGTTTCAGTAACATCATTTACTGTTGCGCCAGTTGCAGGATTAGTGTATAATGAAGCAGATTTTATTTTTGCAACAATATCGCTTATGCTATCCCCTTCTATTTGTTGTGTTATTGCGGCTGTTCCGGGAGTAAATAATCCGCCTGCAGCACCAGTTCCAGGAACTGTAGTAACATATCTTCCAGTAAATACAACATTTGCTCCTGTCGAAGGATCAACAACTACAGGCATTCTTGCAACAATTCTTTGTGCAAGCGCATCTCTATCTGCTAAACTTAAAATAGGCGTGGTTTTTTCAAGCATTGAAGATACAATTGATTCAGCTTGTTTTGCACTTATCCCGCCCGCTTTTACAACGCCCGTATCAAGTTTTCCTGAAGCAGTAAGAACTTCGGAAAGATTCTTTGATATTACATCATCAGCAACATTAAACTTTTCCGCAAATACTTTTGCTAAAGGACTATCAGCAATAAGCATTCCTTTTGTCGCAGCAGGATTATTAGTTCCAAAAATTTGTTCAATATAAGATGGGCCATTAGTTTTATTAGTTAAAACTGATTCAAATGTTAGAGTTGCATCTTCTGTCAATCCCTTATACGCTTGTGTTATTCCATCTTGTATTTTATTTTCAGGAATTGTGTAAATTGTTTTATTTGTTCTATAAATATTCAATGGAGATGCAGTTTTCATATCAAGAGTTGATTCGTAGTATTTCTCAAGTCCTTTTGTAAGTTTTTCTTCAATCCCATTTGCATAAACATTAAGTGCATTATTAATAGCTGTCTGATTTGCAGTATATGCTGCAGGCGATATTGATTTTTGTAGCATTGCTTTAGCTTCTTCTTTGTTAAGTCTAGCCATTTCAGTTGCCCAGGAATCAATATTAGATTTATTTATTCCACTTGCGTATCTCCCCCAATATTTTGTTGTTAAAAATGGGGTAATTGCTCCAGCAGCAGCTCCTTCTAGTATTGTTTTTTGTTTTATTGACATTCCAGTTGACCACTGAGTTGGTGAAAGTTCTGCAGCAGTTGCAAGTTTAAGTTGAGGTATTTTTGGAAATCCAGAAATAACTCCAGTTACTGTGTTTATCAATCCTGTAAAAATATTTACAATTGAATCAACCCCTTCAAGCACAGATTTTCCTGAAACCCCAAATGGTTTTGAAGCTGCAAAGCCTTCTCTTAAAGCACCAAGGAGGGGTGTTCCACAATCAAAGACAAGTCCACTAGCCGCATTAACAGGCCCTGCATATGAATTACAAACAAGCGAAGTTATTCCACAACCCATAATATACTTTTGTATAGAAGCACTTTTTGCTGATACTCTTGCAGTATCTTCAGCAGCAGTTGATTCATTTCCTGCTATTACAGCAGTATCTAATTTTCCTTCTCTTATCATCATTTCTTTGTAAGCGTTTATGTTAATTGTTTGAGGATTTCCTTTCCACATGATTGTAAAATAATATGTTTTGTTTGGAGAAAGTCTCCCACTAACAATTTGTGTGACAAGATCATCCGGATGTATTGTTCCTGTTGTGATATCAATTATTTTTGTTGAGTCTGCATCAGGATTTTCTTGTCCTGCTCTTATTGATACTACGAATTGTGCTCCGTTTGCTTGGACATATACTGCTTCCCCTTCTGCTGTTTTTACTGCTTCACCATTTTGATTTGTTGGGTAGGCACAAATTGTTACGTTTCTATACCAAGTATAATCTTTTGAATTTGTATAAGGGAGTAGTTCTATTGGTGAACTTATTGCTGATTTTGTTATATTTCCTCCAACATATTCAACTAAGTAGTAATCTGTTTTTAGGTTTCTTGTATTTAGCGTTGGTGTTAGTGGTGTTGGTGGTGCTAGTGGCGCGAAACTTAATTTATTAATTTTTTCTTCGCCCGAAACAGTTGATTTAGCAATAGTTGTTACTGGTGCTGGTTTTGGAGTTGGTTGTTGAACTATAGGAGTAGTTGGTTGTGTTGTTGTAGTTACTTGTATTGTTTTTGTGCTTGTAACTGC
>JBAYJX010000054.1:0-6374 GCA_041664905.1 archaeon
CCAAATGAGCGAATTATTCAAAGGCACCGTTTTTATCCGTTTATTGTTATTGCTCCGCTAGTTAGTCAAGAAAAACTTACAGAGTTAGTTCTTTCGTTTGGTTTTAGGGGCTTTAATATTTCTGAAAAAAATAATTTGTTTTACTTGCAAGCGTCCTCGTTCTCAGAATTAAAAAAGATTAGCACTTCTCTTGCTTTACACATTAATAAAAAGCCTTTAGTACTTGAACCCGAAAGAGCCTTTTTGTTGGAAAAAGGATGGAGTTTGTTCTCAAGTTTTGAAAGAGTTGGGAAACTTCTTTTTGAGGCTAATCATTTTTCGTTTGATCTAAAAATTCACTCTAAAGACTTAGGGTTTTTTTTGACTAAAGAAATTCCCTTTTCTAGTGCATTAAAAATAAATGAAACTGACGCGTTGTTTTTAGTTGATCAATTAGCTTGGTCCGAGGTGCTAAATGTTTCAATTAGTCAGATTCCAAGTTCCAAAGAAGAGCGTACTGAAACTTTTTTAGAAAATGTTTTTTTTAAAAATGGGGAAATGCTTTCTTTTGAGTCAAATCAAAAGATTTTTTCAGAGTCTGATTATGATCCTATTGCGACTGATTCTACTTCGAAAATTGATTTTTCTTTAGTTTGGGCGGAACTTTTCTCAAACAACTTTTTTAATATTGGTCCTGAAACAAAGAATTGTTCTTGTTGTGCTCCGCTTGTTCTTGATGCAAGAAACCTTTTACCCTCATCATTAATTAAGTTGCAGTTTGTCAGTGATAATATCTTTTTTGAGTCTTCTTCAACAAACTTCTCAATCGAATTTCATAACTCGCATCCTTTCAAAGAAGAACGTTTGTCAAAAAAGAAAGAATTTTGTTTAAACTCGTTTCCGTCGGGTCCTTTTTTTAAGAATGATTTTGCGTTAATTCCTCTAGTTGATGCCACTCATTTGATTGATGAAGGCAAAGCGGTTTTAGTTTCCTCAAAGTCGGTAGTACAAGAGGGTTCTTCTGTTGGCGAGGCCGCCCTAAGCAGTTTTACTTCTCAACAAAAACCAAGTTCCGTTCATGAGTTGAATTGGTTTTGCTTGAATAAAGAGAGTTTTTTCTCAAAAGAAGTTCGTGCAACAAACTTAAGGCTTTTTGAATTGAGAAAGAGAATTGATTTTTTTGAAAGCAACTTGTTTGGTGAAAAGAATTTTGATTACTATTATTCAAAAGCAATGCACAGTGCTTTGACTAGTGTTCTTTGTGAATTATCTTCCCAGTTAACTAATTCTAATTCCAAGTTTTTCTCTACAACGCTTGCAAAGAGCATTGTTTCTGTTCAGGAAGCAACCCTCTCAAAGTTTAAAGAGTTTAGCGAGAAAAATGGTTATCGTTTGCTTCACGCAGGCAGAAAGTTTGCTTCGATAAAAGGTTTTTCTTCGCTAAAACTTGCAAAGAATTTCTCGGAGCAAACAAAGTTGCCTCAACCACAAATAGCTTCTTTTAAAATAGTTGGAAAAACTTCGAGAAAAAGATTTGCTTGAATTATAAAATGAATTTTGTGGTTTATAGTTTTTCAACTTCTTTTATATTGTTTTCCAGCATTATGTCCTTTTCATCAAACTTTATGTTCCCATTAAACTTTTTTCCTCTCAAAAATATAGGCATCCAGTATGAATCATCTGCCCACATTGATTTGTAAGGAATTTCGTTTGTCTTAAACCATTGTGGTTTCATTTCTTCTGTTTCAGTTGGTGTTCCACTGTATTCAAGTATTCTAAAAAAGTGTGTTGAAAGTATTTCTCGATTTCCTTTGAACATTACATTAAAATCAATTTGTCCAACTTGTTCGTATTTTGTAACTTTTATTCCACATTCTTCTTCACATTCACGCACCATCGCAGCTTCAACGGTTTCTCCTCCTTGTACTTTGCCCCCAAATCCATTCCATCTTCCTGCCCCAAAACCAGCTTTTTTCATTCCGAGTAAAATTTGGTCTTTTTCAAGCACGAGGCCTAGTGTCATTAGTCTTCCCATAATTAAGGAATGAACTTTTCTTCTTAAAATCCTTCTTATTTTGTCAATTCGGTTCATTTTGTAGGGGTTAAACCCTACTTTTTTAAAGGTTGCTTTACGAGATTAATGTATACTGGTGAGTGTTATGAGTAGACTGACAAGATTTGAACTTACAAGAGTTTTGAGTGCAAGGAGTTTGCAGTTGTCTTTAGGGGCACCTCCTTTAGTTAAAAGAACTAGTGAGTTATCAATGCTTCAAGTTGCAGAAAAAGAACTTGAACACGGTGTTTTACCTTTATCAATTCTTAGAAAATTTCCTAATGGAAAATTCAAGAGAATTGAGTTAAATGAATAATTGGTGATGGAAAAATGGGAAAATCAGTTGCAAAACAATTAAAGTATAAGGGCGAAGTATTGCTTGAAGAATTTCCTGCAAAGTTCGGTTCTGATTTTGTTAAAAATAAAAGATCTCTTGACACAATGCAAGATTTAAAGCTTTCAAAATCAACAAGAAATGTTTTAGCTGGTTACATTGTTAGACTTGCAAAAAGAAAAGAAGCTGCAAAAGTAATCTAAAAGCTTCTTTTTTTTAACTATTTTTTTATTTTATTTTTTAGTTGTTTTTCTTTTTAGTTCCAGTCTTGCTTTTTGTTTTCTTTTTTTCAGTTCATTTAACTGTTTTACAAAACTAGTTAGATTTTCTATAGCACCTTTTGCATCTGCAACGGGCATATGTCCTGTTTGTGCATAATCTTGAAATTGTTCAATAAATCTTTTGAGTTGTCTTTCTGTTGCAGTGCTTCCTTCGGTTTTAAAAGTTTTAAGTAGCGTTGGCCTATAATGTTGTATATGTTCTGGTATTATGTCGTGAACCAGAGCATGTTTTGCCCAAGTTCTGTGCCAGTGTTGTTCTTCATCCCACCTTTTTCGAGCAGTTAATTCAGTTGGCGGTTTTATTTTTAGTTTCATGATAATAGTTTGCTTTTCAAATATAATAATTTAACTTAATAAGAAGAAATACTTTCCGCGTTTGTTGTTCCGTCTTCATCTTTGTTTCTTGTAAGTAAATACAAGTTGCTTGATGCAGCGGACTCTAGTTGTTTGTCGTGTGTGATCACAAATATTTGTTCAACTAGTGTTGGTAAATTCTCGCGAAGCATTTCACTTAACTTTTCAACCGCGTTTGTATCAAGGTTGTGTGTTGGTTCATCTAGTATTAGCATTGACAACTTTTTTGTCAAAACTAGTGCGAAAGCAATTCGTATGCAAAGTGCCGCGGCACTTCTTTCTCCGCCTGAAAGTACCCCTTCTACTCTTACCCACCCGTTTGTTCTTGCAAGTACTTGTAAATCATATCCGTCAGGGACAACACATAGTCTTGCATCAGTAAAATCTTTGTAAGGATATACTTGTTGCCAAATGCTTGTCATAGCTTGATTAATTGTTTCTAGCATTTCTTGTCTTAGTTCTACTTGTGTTGCAATTAGACAATTAGAAAATATTCCTAGTTTCTTAGCCGCTTCTTCGCTAGCAAGTGTTTCTTTTTCTAGGGTTTCAATATTTTTCTTTATGAGTGCTATTTTTGAAAGTGTATTTTCATAGCTTTGTGCGAGTTCTGTTTTTGATTTGATTTGACTTTGCGCAACTGTTATTGTTGATTTTTTCTTATAAAGTTCATCGCGAGTAAGATCAAGTTTTTTTCTATCAAATCCGAGTTCGGTTAGTTGTTTTTGTGTGCTAGGTAATTCTTCAATAAATGTGTTGAGTTGTTTTTTCTTTTCCTCATTCTCTGTTGCTTGTTTTTGCATAGCTTCAAGTTTGTATAATTCTCTACTCTTCTCATCCGCGGTTTTTCGAGTGTTTTCTTTTTCTTTTTCAAAAAGTGCAAGTTTTTGTTGTGTATTTTTTTTATTTTCTTCAATTATTTTTAGTTGTTCACTAATTTTTGAGAGTTTTTCCGAGATTTCTTGTTTTAAGTGCTTTTGGTGGGTTTCATCTAAAGCTTGTTTGCAAGTGGGACAGTTTCCTTTGAGCGAGGAAATGTTTTTTTCTTCAGTATTGAGTTTGTTTTTTTCATATTCTTGTACTCTGATATCTTCGCCCATTTTTTTGAGTTCTAAATCAGTTTCTTTGTATTCTTTTTCTGCGAGGGTAAGTTTTTCCTTGTGTAGGGCGATTTCTTTTTTTCTTTCCTCAATTTCAATAAGTACTTCTTTTAGTGAGATTTTGTCAGCCTTAGCAATATCTTCTTTTAGTGTTTCTATTCTTGATTTGACTTTAACAATTAGTTCTTCTAGCATTTTGTTTTCTTTTTCTTTTTCTGCGAGGGTCAAAAAATCTTTTTCAACGTTAGCAAGTTCTTTTTGTGTTTCTCCAACAGTTTTTTCGAGTTCAATAATTGCTTTTTGTTCTTCAAGTATTTGTTTTTGTAACTTTTCATCTTCGTGACTTTTGATGGTTTCTTTTTGTTGGTTAATAAAATCTGTTCTTTGTTTACTCTCTTTCACTAAATCGTTTTGTAAGGTAACTGAGTTTTTGCGTGCCGATTCATATTTTTCAAGTTCGAGTAGTTCATCAAACTTTTTCTTTCGTTCAGCAGGAGAGAGTTTTAGAAAGAAATCAAGTTCATTTTGTTCAGCATAAACCGCTCTGCTAAATAGTTCATAATTTAGTCCGAGTATACTTTCGGCTTTTTCATTTACATCTTTTTGTTTGGGTCCGGCAATTAACTTGTTTTCTTCAAACATTTTTGCTTCATTTGTTCCATCAAGTTTTATTATTCTTTCAATTTTGTATTTCTTTTCTTCTTGTTCGAATGTAATTATTGTGCTGGCTGTGCTTTCTTGGTTTGGTTTGTTCATTATTATTTCATCAAGTGAAATACTTCTGTTTTTTAATTGTGGAAAAGTTCCAAAAAGTGAGTAACAAATAGCATTTACTATTGAGCTTTTCCCAGAGCCCATTACTCCTACAATTACATTAGTTCCTTTGCCAAACTCTAGTGTAGTTTCTTTGTGGGTTCGCCAGTTTTTTAGGGTTAGTGTTTGTAGCATAAATAGTTTGGCTACAAAACCAATAAAATTAGATTAGTTAAGTTTGTTTTAGAAAATTAGAATTAAATTAGTGTTAGCATATCTACTTCTGCTTCTTTTACACCATCAACTTTTTTTACAGCATCTTCTAGCGCAGTCATTGCACCATCAACTTTGTCAGGGATTAAATACCCTACTCTAATAACTTCTATTCCAAATCCGATTGGTTCTCGTTTTAAATCCCTAAATTGTCCTTCTTTAATTTCTCTTAACCCTTTTTCTGTTTTGTCCAGGTTTTCAGGATCTGTAAATACTTTGAATACAACCATGGCCATTCCCATTTTTAAGCACCTAAATTAGTTTTTATGGCCCAACAAAAGAGCATTCTTTGCAAGTGTATTCTTTACAATTTTGTTTGCAGTGTTCGCATCTAATTATAGTTGATTTGCCGCAAGAAGGGCATTTGAATTCAACATGATTGCTTGTAACAACTTTATTGCATGATGTGCATGTCTTCATTAGTCTCACCAAATTCTAAAGTATTTTCTAATTGCTAAGCTTTATAAAGGTTGTTTGGAAGCTAAAAAAGAAACTGACTTTCCTTTGCTCTGGGGATGATTAAAACAATTTGACCATCGCCGGCAGATTACTTCCAAAAAGAAGTTAAACTGCAAAAGAAAGTTTCCTTAATGGAAATATCTTTGCCAAAAGAAATGACTCCGGATTTAGCAGAAATTTGTGGCATTCATGCTGGAGATGGATATTTAAGGAAAAGAACTCCTTCAGGTTATGAACTGGATATTAGTGGTAACGTTGACGAAAAAGAGTATTATGATAATCACGTAGTTCCATTGTTTGAAAGAACTTTTGGAATTAAGATAACTCCTAGATTTTTTATGCCAAGAAATACTTACGGGTTCCTTATTTGTAGAAGAAAGATTTGTGAATTTATTCATTCACTTGGTTTTCCTTATGGAAAGAAAACACTGGCTGTTGAAGTTCCAAAGCAAATTCTTGAGTCGAAAAACCTTGAAATAATTTATCGTTTCATTCGAGGAGTGTTTGACACAGACGGAACTATTTCGTTTAGAAAACGAGGTGGTTCAGGGTACACTGAATTGCATCGTAAAAGACACACTTATTCATATTTGAAGTTAGAAATATGCTCAAAAAAACTACGTGACGGAGTTGGGTTGTTGTTAATGCAGACTGGATTTCAGTTTGCGTTTTCGCATTCTACAAAGAGGAAAAATGAAAATGATTTATATAGTCTAACTTTGGAAGGGGATCAAAATTTGCTTTTGTGGATGTATAATATCGGATTCAAAAATCCGGTTAAAGAAAATAGA
>JBAYJX010000055.1:0-5887 GCA_041664905.1 archaeon
AACTCAAACTTAAAAAAAATCTTAACCAAACTAGAAAAAGGTGCCGACAGGATAGAAGCCTTATTATTAAACTCAACTAGCCTAAGCGGAGAATTATATTTGGTTAAGCGTGATGGTGGGCAACAAAAACTACTAATTAAGCAAAATAGAGAAGTGCTAAATAATACGCAACAACTACTAGAAATAAGAAAAGTTATCGACGAACAGCTAAAAGAAACAGACAAACAAAAACTCAAAACGATTGCTATCTACAAATAAATTTTTCATTTATTAAAGGCCATTTAACCGTTCTTAAACTTGTGCAAATATTCGTCAAAAAACGAACCTGATGAATGTGGTTTTGGTTATATACAAAGGATTTAATTAACATCATGCAATTTAATCTTTAATGAATAAGACTTATCTAAAGGTATTGGTAATACTTTGTGTTATCGGTTTGTGGCAGGCAACATATTTTATTCAAGGTTTTCATAATAATTTAATTCCGTCGCCAATTGAGTTGACAAAATCTTTTTATGAAGTAATTAGTTCTGGAGAAATAAACGAACACATACTTGCCAGCCTTGATAGAGTACTCGTCGGTTTTTTTGCTGCTGCAATTTTAGGGATTTTTTTAGGTTTATTATTTGGTTATAATAAATTTATGGGTTTGATTGCAGAGCCTTTGATTGAAATCTTAAGACCTATTCCTCCAATTGCTTGGATCCCTATTGCAATATTACTATTTGGATTGGGTAATAATTCTTCTTACTTTATTGTATTTTTGGGTGCTTTTTTCCCCATTTTTACAAATACTGTATTTGGAGTAACTCAATTACCAAAAAAACTTAAAAACATTTCAAGAACCCTTGAATTAAGTAAATTTTCTTTTTTCAAAGATGTTTTACTCAAATTTTCTATACCTTATATATTTGTGGGGCTTAGGATAGGTATTGGGATGGCTTGGATGAGCGTTATCGCTGCAGAACTTATTGGAGCTCAGTCCGGACTGGGTTATTTTATACAAATAAATAGATTGCTTTTGAACACGGATAAAATAGTGGTTGGAATGATTGTAATTGGTATTTTGGGTTATTTGCTTTCTAAATTAATTTTGCTTTTCGGGCATTTGCTTATGCCTTGGAATGGTGATTATGATGCTAGAATGTGATAACCTTTCTTTTAGTTATTTTGGTTCAAATAAGAAACTAATGAACAAGGTGATTGATAATTTATCTTTTGAAATAAAAACTGGTGAATTTGTATCAATAGTTGGCCCTTCAGGATGTGGGAAAACAACTTTAGCAAATATTATTGCGGGGCATTTACCTGTTGAATTTGGAAAAGTTATTTTTAATAGGAAAGTAGTTTCTTTACCAGGGAGAGATAGGTTTGTTATAAGTCAAGAAAATGATTTGTTTGATTGGATGACTGTTGAGCAAAATATCAAGTTTTCTAATAATGCGGATGTGGATAAGTTAATTAAAATGGTTCATTTAACTGGTTGTGAAAATAAATACCCTTTTCAGCTTTCAGGAGGAATGAAAAAAAGAGTGGCGATTGCTAGGGCTCTTGCGGCAGATTCTGAGCTTTTAATAATGGATGAACCGTTTAGTTCACTTGATTATCAGATTAGAGAGAATCTTTATTTTGAGTTACTTGAAATTTGGTTAAAAACAAAAAAAACTGTTATTCTTATAACTCACGATGTTGAGGAAGCTATTTTTCTTTCTGATAAAATATTTTTGCTTACCGAGAATCCTTGCAAATTAAAGAAAATTTTATTGATTGATTTTAAAAGACCAAGAAAAGCTTCTTTGCGTTATTCAAAAGAATTTTTGCAATTAAAAAAGGTTATCCAAGAATCGATATATATTTAATAGGATGAATAACAATTTTATTGATGGTGCCAATATGGAAAGTAAAAAAATATTATTAGTTAGTATAGTAGTTGTTTTAGTTTTTTTGGCTATTTTAGCATTTGTAATAACTCAAACAAGTAATCAAGATCAGAATGTTGTGCGTATTGGTTGGCAAATTCCTTGGGCAACTCAAGGGCAATTAACTCAAGTACTGAAAAATACTGATATTTTGCAAAAAAATGATATTAATGCTGTGTTCAAAGGATTTGCTTCTGGGGCTCCTTTAAATGAAGCTGCTCTTGCAGGGAATGTAGATATTATTTTTACTGCTGATCAACCGGCTGCAACACTTATTTCTAAAGATGGAAATTGGGTGATTATTGGAAGATTAATGTACAATAGAGTTTCTTTGTATGTTCCTCCAAAATCCCCTATAACTACAATAGCTGATTTGAACGGTAAAACTGTTGCAATGCCTTTCGGTGCTGCTGCACAAAGAATGGCTTTGAATGCTGAAAAACAAGCTGGTCTTGACACTGCAAAAGATGTTAAAAATATTAATCTGGGGATTTACGAACAATCAGATTTAGTAAAAGATGTAAACGCAACAAAATGGGGGGAAATTGATGCCATGGCAGGATTTGATCCAACTCCGGCCATTTTTGAAGAAAAAGGTCTTGTAAGAAATCTCAAGACTGAAACGGTTATTTCATTAATTTTAGTATCAAAAAAATATATTGCTGAACACCCAAGTATCCCTTTAAAGTTCTTGAAATCATTTAGAGAAGCTTATGACTTTTATAGACAGAATCCTGAACAAGCAAATGCTTGGTTTAAGAGTGAAGCAAAACTTGATATTACATCAAATGCATTGTCTATTGCTTCTGCAGTAGAACCAAACCTTAAAGCAAAATCAATTAGTGAAATAAGACTAAGTTTTAACGATGAGGATTATCGTATAATGCAAGAAGCGGCAGATTTTCTTTTAGCAAATAAGCTAATACAAAAAAACGTAGTAATGCGAGATCATGTTGACTTAAGTTATGTGAATTTGTTACAGTGATTTTTGTGAAAAATCTTTTGTTAGTTTCTCTTGATTGCGTAAGGGC
The DNA here is from genome assembly GCA_041664905.1 of archaeon. Taxonomy (GTDB): domain Archaea; phylum Iainarchaeota; class Iainarchaeia; order Iainarchaeales; family JAAZKV01; genus JAAZKV01. Next base: position 2,951 of record JBAYJX010000055.1, read on the forward strand.
AGATGTTGCATATAGCGGAAAATTCAAGGAAATAAATGAGTTGTGTGCAAATGGAACTTTTTTTGTTAATGCAATATCCTCTGCACCACTTACTCCTATAAGTCATGCAACTCTCTTGACAGGTCTTCAACCATCAAACCATGGCATAAGGCATTTATTTAAGGAGAAAGTAAAAAAAGGCACTAAATTAATTCAGCAACTCTTTAAGGAAAAAGGATATAATACTAGTGCAATTGTGTCTTGCCCAGGAATGAACAAATGGTATGGTTTCTCTAAAGGATTTGATCATTATGATGATGAAATACCCCGATTGCCTGACGGGTCTGACCCATTAAAAACGGTTGATGTCAAACTAAGAGGATGCGCAATGAAAAGAGCCAATGTTGTAAGCGAAAGGGCAATTAAATGGCTGGAAAAAAACAAAAAAGAACCTTTCTTTTTATTTGTTCACTATTTTGATGCACACTGGCCATATGAAGCTCCTAAAAAGTTTGGTGGTGGCAATGCTTATGAAGAAGAGGTTGCTTTTTCATCACATTATTTAGGAAAAGTCATTAAGTACTTAGAGGAAAATGGATTAAGAGAAAACACAACTATTGTGTGCTTTTCTGACCATGGCGAAGACCTTGATGGATTATATCCAAATGATAAGGGTGGCAAAAAGTTGGGGCACCCTGAAGAGAGTGGGCATGGTTGTCTTTTGTATGAGCAAACACAAAAAGTCGTTTTAATAATTAATGATTCCAAGGTTGCTAAAAATAAAAAGATTAATGCGCAAGTAAGATTAGTCGATGTTTTCCCAACTTTGCTTGATTTGTTTAATATTAAATATTCAGGAAAACTTGACGGCGCATCTTTAATGGATACCATGTCAGGGAAAAGTAATGGAGTTCCAGTAGCTTATTCAGAGACATTTTATGCAGAAGAAGTTAACAAGAAAAAGTCGCAATTCAAAAATATTGAAAGCAAAAAATCGGTAAGGATACAAAATAAGTATAAAGTAATTTTTAACATTGACTCTAAAGAAATTGAGGTTTATGATTTAGAGACTGATCCGCTTGAAAAAAACAATTTGTGCAAAAATTAATTTTACAGTAAACTAATTGTTTTTATTGAATTTGATAACCTAAAACTCTAAAGTATTCTTTAAGATTTTTTTTAATTTTTCTTGAAGATTTAGTAAAAATAACGTTATATTTTATCAATTTTTTTCTCAGGTTTTTCTTAATTCCAACTTTACTGCTTAGACAAATATTTTTCTTAGAATCTATTTCAAAGAGTTTGTCAGTAAATTTTTCTTTTGCTTGGGTCTTAAGGATACCTTCCACAATATTCTTGTAATTAAGTACATATTTGTATTTTTCATGGTAAACAACTGCAGCATATTTCTCAGACATTTTGTTTTTTGTTTTAAATGATTTTCCATTTATGATTTTCGCGATGTTACTTAAGATATCCTTAGCTTCCGATAGCCATATTGTGGAAAACGCAAGTCCATCTTCAAAAGATTCTTTCCCATAAATAATTGGATTTAAATCCAAACCATCAAATTTTTCAGTCGAATTTAACAAGATTCTATTTAGAGTTGGAGCAATGTCAATTGTCCGAATTCTATTATCATAATACCTTGGTCCTATGTCTTTTGCCAAAAATAATACTGGGACTCTTAAAACTCCCTCATTTAATGAGTTATAATGACCAAATGACTCGTCATTCCATGCTTCCCCATGATCTGAAGAGATAATAATCAAATAATTTTCTTTTTTTAATATTCTTAAAAGGTCATCTAGAAAAAAATTAAAATATTTTTTATGAAAACGGTTTATCCCTTCTAAATACAAATTGAATAAGTCATCATACTTTTTGGATTTGTACAGGTAATCAATTACACTTTTATATTTTAATAATAGATTTAGATCTTTTTTAGATCGGACTGATTCTACCATGGTATCATCAAGTTTATTTTTTTTAAAGGGCAGATTGTATTTCTTCAATAATTCTGATACTTTTCTTTTATAATCTTGGCCCCCAAATTTTATATTATGGAAACCATAAGGATAGTGAACTAGCCCAAAATGAATAAATGCAAAAACCTTCTTTTGATTTTTGATTTCTTGGAGTATTTTTTTATTATCTTCAACGTAATAGTTGTCTACTCCTTTAGTTACGCCCAGGTCTTTTCCAAGGACAAAGGGAAAATCGGTTTTAAAGAGTGTAGTGTAGTTTTGTTTTTTTGCTATTTGAAATATGCTTTGTACAGAGGGGTTCATTTTACTGTTAAATGAATCATACACCCCATTGTTTTTTGGCCATAATCCTGTGAAATACGCTGCATGAGAAGCTGAAGTGTATGGCGCGGCAGTAATTGTGTTTGGGAAAAAACAACCCTTTGAACATAATTCATCTAGTTTACTTTTTTCTAGTTTAGTGGTTAATTTGTATTCTTGTTTATATAATTTACTTTTATTAGTATTTATACAGTCGGATCTTAAAGTATCTATTGATATCCAGACTATTTTTTCATAAGTCATAATACAAAAAGGGACAACTAATTATTAAATGCTATGTTAAATTATATTTTTATTCTATGAATAATAAGATTCTAAAGTCTTTAAATTTACCACAAGGAATAAAAACATTTTTTGTACCGTCTACTCGGCTTGAAGTATATTCCAAAGAAAACTTTAAACTGTTTGTTAACGTTAGAAAGCGTATTTTTCTTTCAGGTTCAGGGTTTGATAATAAAGTTGAAGCAATGAAAAATATGAAAGTTCTTAAATTAATAGACAAAATTGCGTTGGAATTAAGTAAGTATGCTGATGTGGGGATTATTACTGGGTGTTGTTCAGATTATTCAGTTTCTTCGAGGATAGTTAAACGATTAAAAGAACTGGTGCCCAATTATCCGGTTATGGGAATTTCTAGATATAGTAATCT
>JBAYJX010000056.1:0-5757 GCA_041664905.1 archaeon
GTTTGAGTGTGACGGGTGTTCCTAGGGACCTCAAGCTCATTGGGGCAAAGTTGTATGATGAGTCGCCTATGGTTAGAGTGGGGGCAGCGCATACTCTTGGGGGTATTAGGGGGAGAGAAAAGATTTTAGCTCATAATTTGCTTTCAGATAGATTAATGGATAGTGGTGCGGATTTAGAGATTCGCAATGCATGTATTCAAGGGCTTTCAATAATTTATGATAGACCTACTTTTGCTTTGTATATGGGGAATTATGAAGACCAAGCATTGTTTGATAAGTCAAGAAAGTTAGTGAGGGCTATTAAACCAAAAACTGGTACTAGTACGGTTCTCTTGGGGGGCGATTTGTACGAGAAAGTAATTATTCGGGGCGGTAGACTATTTTTTAATGGAAAACCTTATGGCGTGGGTTTACCAAAATCTAGTGTTGAGGCTTGGAAAGAAGCGTACGAATTTAATTGGAAATCAGTTGGTTTAGATTATAATCCAATTGAACCTATTCTAAAAGATAAGAAAGGAAATTATTTAATTAAAAAAAATAAGGATGGGACTTTTAGAGTTTATGCTGGAGTTTTACCAGCTTTCACGCACTTTGCTTTTACAAGAAAAGAAGGAACCAAAAAATATGTTGGTGATGTTAAACGCAATGGAAAAATAGTTTTGGATACTTTGGATTCAATGATGTGGCATGGACACATGCATCCATTCAATTTGCTTGTTGGGGTTAAAGAAGGAAAAGCAAGAGTTTACGCAATTGATTTTGACCGAGCAAAACTAAAGAAGTTTTTGCCTGCGAAGAACTAACGCCGGCATAGCACTTGAAGAATATTTTTAAATAAAATTTATACTCTAGTTGTAAGAAAGCCCTCCAATACATATAAATACTGAATTATGTGTATTATGTGTAAAAGGGGGTGAAGGTGATGGCTAATATGACACTAGCAATTCCGGATGAATTAAAGAAAGAGATGGATGAATTAAAGTTCTTTAACTGGTCAGAGATTGCAAGAACAGCAATTAAAGAAAAAATAATTGAGTTTCAGCTTTTTCAATCTATTGCAAAAAAGTCCAAGCTTACTCAAAAAGATGCTGATGAATTGAGTAAGAAAATTAATCGTGCGGTAAGTATGCAGTTGTTAAAAGAGTTCGAGGCGAGAAAATAATTTACTTTCCCTCAAGCATTTTTTTCATCGGGTTCCAGTAGTAATCTATCCAGCCTTGTTTTATTTCGCTGTAACTTTCTTCGGGTATTCCTTTGTGGGTGAAACGTAGTTTTGTTGATTTGCCTGAAAAAGATAGTTCTAATATTATTTTTGATAAATATTCTTCTGGCCAATCGCTTGCTCTCCAGGATTGAACAATTTTTTTGTCAGGCACTAGTTCTAGTGTTTCGCCTGTTGCGTAATCATCCCAAACAGAGAATTTTCCGCCAACTTTGTTTTCAATTGTTGCTTTTGTTCCGGTGAACTTGGAATGCTTTTTTTGATCCATGAATGCATCAAAAACTTCTTTTGGGGTTGAATTAATCAGAATTATTTGTTTTAGGTTTTTTGTTTTAATGTTCATCCGTATCACCGTCAGAACCCTGTCCAACCAATTATTAACTTTTTCGGTTAACTTTTCCCTTAATTAATTTTCTTTATTTCTTCTAGTAGTCGTGCAAATTCTGTGTAACCGGCTTTTGTGCCAAAGTGCCCGCCATTAGGAACAATTATTAGTTTTCCGTTTAATTTGTCGCAAAGTTCTTGTGTTTTAGAAAGTGGAACATAGGGATCATTATCACTTGCAAATAAAATAAACTTTTCGCAGTTTGAAATTATTTTTTTCCAATTGAATTCTTTTTCAGTGAATGTTTTGTTTACTGGGTCAAACTTTGGGAGATTTAATGCTCCAGTGAACCCTGCAACAAAAAAACACGCTTTTACTTTTGAGGGAACACTCTCAAGGATTGAGAGAACAAAAGCTGGGCCAAGTGAGTGTGCGACAAAAATTGTGTTAGAATCAATTGTTTCTAAATATGGCTTAAACTCTTTCATCCAATTCTGAAGACTTTGGTCTGGGGGATTAGGAAAATCGGGCGCAATTACTTCGGGTCCTAACTTAGTAAGTTCTGTAGTTATCCAAGGAAACCAGTTTTCTTTTGAGTTTCCCCTAGAACCATGAATTAGAAAGATTTTCATAAATAATTATTTACAAAAAAAGGTTTAAGTTAGTAACTCCAGTGTTCTAGCGGATAGGCGGCACGTAACTTACAGAAGATTTTTAACTGACAAGAATAAGTTTTTATAGTCAAAGGACGCAATTATTTTGTGTTTTAGTAAAGGGGGTAAGTTATAGTAAACCCCCTAACTGTTTTTACACAAAATACCTTTCTTTGATAGAAGTGGTTTTTGTGAAAGCAATAATATTTATTGATTTTGATAATTTTTGTAATAGTGTTAAGGAAGCTAATCCTGATAGAAGAGAAAAGGTCGGGAGCTTTGCAAAGTTTATTGTGAAGCACTTGTCAGAAAAAGGTATTTTGCAAATATCTTTGCAGGATGTACTTAGAACTTATGTCTATACAGGTGAATTTACAGATTCATTAATAACCCGTATTAGAAAGCAAGGTAATGAATTTCAAGGAATACTTGATTACGCAATAAAACAGCAAATTTGGCAGAAAAAGTTTTTTGATATTGCGATTGGGTTTGAATCATTTGAAGTTAGAACTAAACCGTTGCAGTTTGAGAAAGGAAAAATTTTTCAAAAAGGTATTGATGTACAAATAGCTGTTGATATGATTGCGCATTCTTATAACAATAGTTGTGATGTGGTTATTCTTTGCTCAGGAGATGTCGATTTAATCGAGTCAATAAAATTAGTTAAGTCCCTTGGTAAAAAAGTGGTTATTTGTTCTGCGTGGAAAACAAGCGCAAAGAATATACGAAAAGAAGCTGATATTTTTATTGACTTTACCAAATTGCAAAAAGAAGATTTGGACTTGTTTACTGTGGTGCATAATTCTAAATAAATTGAGTTTAGGGTTTAATTAAATAGTTATTTAAACTCAAATTGAGTTTATCATTTGTATGGAAAGGAATTATATTTCTGCAGCTTTCTTTGGTGCTTTGGGTGCTTTAGTTGGTTTTTTTATTCCGATTGATTATGGTTTGTTTTATGGGCTTATTTTAGGTTTGTTTTTTGGTTATTTTGTTGCTAGGGATAGTTAGTAAGCTCGGCATTTTGCTTTCCAAGAATTTATTAACCATTGGTTACAGAAGCTGTTTATGAAAGAAATTATTGTGAGGGGTGCGCGTGAGCATAACCTCAAAAATGTTACTCTCTCTTTGCCTAGAGACAAATTCATAGTGATAACTGGGCTGTCGGGTTCTGGTAAATCTACTTTAGCTTTTGATACTATTTACGCAGAGGGACAGAGGAGGTACGTGGAATCTTTGAGTGCTTATGCTAGGCAATTTATTGGTTTAATGAATAAGCCTGATGTTGATTCAATTGAAGGGCTTTCTCCAGCAATTTCAATTGAACAAAAATCTACTTCAAATAATCCGAGATCTACTGTTGGAACGGTTACGGAGATTTATGATTATTTGAGATTATTATTTGCAAGAGTGGGTATTCCTTATTGCCCGATTCACTGTGTGCGAATTGAATCTCAAACTCCTCAAAAAATAGCAAAGAGAATTTTTGATCAATTTAAGGGAGAACTTACAATTCTAGCCCCAATTATTAGACAAAAGAAAGGAACTTATGAACAATTAGTACTTGATTTGGGAAAAGAAGGGTTTGCAAAAGTTAGGGTTGATAAAAAAATAATGAGGAGTGATGAAAAAGTTTCTTTATCAAAATACCAAATGCATGATATTGAAGCAGTGATTGATAAAGTTAGTGCGAGAGATAAAACTCGTTTGACTGAGGCTGTTGAGAGTGCATTAAATAGAGGGAGCGGACTTGTAATTGTTCTTGATTCTAAAGAAAAAGAACATTTGTTTTCTTCAGCAATGACTTGTCCTGTTTGTGGTTTATCTTTTGAAGAACTCCAGCCACGAATGTTTTCATTTAACTCTCCTTTTGGAGCGTGCGAAGAGTGTAAGGGTCTTGGAGTAAAAATAGAGTTTGATCCTGAGAGAATTATTCCTGATAAAACAAAAAGTATTATTGATGGAGCAATTGAGCTTTATGGTAGGTTAGATCTTTCTTGGAGGAGTCAGCAGTTACAAGCGGTTGGAAAAACTCACGGATTTGATTTGTTTACTCCGATTGAAAAGTTTTCAAAAAAACAATTTGATGTTTTAATGTTTGGGGATCCGACTCCGATTAAAGGAAATTGGAGTAATGGGGCGAGCATGAATCTTGAGAATGGTTGGGAAGGATTAATTCCTCAATCAGACAGACTGTACAAACAAACTGAATCGGATTACAGAAGAGAAGAATTGCAAAAGTTCATGAAGTCAAGAGAGTGTCCTGTTTGTAAGGGTAAAAGATTAAAGGATAAAGTTTTGGCAGTTAAAGTTGCGGATAAATCAATAATTGAGTTAACTGATTTGTCTATTACAAAAGCTCTGAATTTTTTTGAAAATATCAAGCTCACAGATAAGGAAAGAGAAATTGCTAAATTAATTTTAAAAGAAATTATTTCTAGATTAAAATTCCTTAATGATGTGGGTTTAGGTTACTTGACTTTAGCAAGGCAAGCCGGAACTCTTTCGGGGGGAGAAGCTCAAAGAATTAGACTTGCAACTCAAATTGGTTCTAACTTAATGGGCGTACTCTATATCCTTGATGAGCCTTCTATTGGGCTTCACCAAAGAGATAATAATAAATTAATTGAAACTTTGCACAGATTGAGAGACATTGGAAATACTTTGCTTGTTGTAGAACATGATGAGGATACAATTAGAAAAGCTGATTATGTTGTTGATATGGGTCCGGGTGCAGGGATTCATGGAGGAGAAGTAATTGCTGTTGGTACTCCGCAAGAAATTGAAAAGAATCCAAAATCAATTACTGGCCAATACCTTTCAGGCAAAATGAATATTCCTATGCCAAATGTGAGAAGGAAAGGAGAAAGGAGTATTATTTTCAAAGGGTGTAAGGAACACAACCTAAAAAACATTGATGTAGAAATTCCTCTTGGTGTATTCACTTGTTTAACTGGTGTATCCGGTTCGGGTAAATCAACTTTGTTAGAAGAAATTATTAACAAGGGTTTAGTAAAAAAACTAGAACTTTCTACTGCAGATATTACTCCTGGAAAACATGATAGTATTGTAATTGATGGGAAAATTGACAAGGTAATTGTGATTGACCAAAGTCCAATTGGTAGAACTCCGAGAAGTAATCCTGCAACTTACATTAAAGTGTTTGATGAAATTAGAGCTCTTTTTGCTTCAACTAAAGAAGCTAAAATGAGGGGGTATGATCAGGGAAGATTTTCTTTTAACTTGCCTGGGGGAAGATGCGAGAAATGTTCTGGTGATGGAACAATTAAAATCGAAATGAATTTTTTGCCTGATGTTTACGTTGAGTGCGAAGAGTGCAAAGGAAAGAGATACAATGAAGAAACTCTTACTGTTACTTATAATGGAAAAAATATTGCTGATGTTTTAGCAATGAGTGTTGAGGAAGCAACTAAATTATTTGAACCAATTCCTCAAATCCGCCAAAAACTTGGTGTACTAAATTCGGTTGGGTTGGGTTACATTAAATTGGGACAAAGTGCTACTACGCTTTCTGGTGGAGAAGCACAGAGAATTAA
>JBAYJX010000057.1:0-5260 GCA_041664905.1 archaeon
AAAAAGCAGAAGATGGTATAGATTTACCTGCAGGGTACAAAGTTGTTGAAAACTCTACAACAGGGTTACCAATGATAAAAAAGACTGCATAAAAATTAAGTGATTACATGCCCCTAAAAGGACCCTTGCCTATTACAGACAGACGAAGAAGAGAGCATTTTGAACAAACAGCACTGCTTCCTTCAAGACACCATAAACATAAACTAATTCCAAGAAAACAAATACTTGAAGCGGCTGCACAAAATAGAGCAGGGATTAACCAAAAGCTCTTAGAAAGAACGGAGAAAATAATAAAAAAAGCGTCTCTTTTGAGCAAAAAAGGATTAAGTCCAAGAGCTGTGGTGGTAAGACAAGCGCTCTTACTTGATTCACTTGCTGCTGAAAATGCTGATCACGCAATTCAAAGATTCAAAAGCATGGGCTTGTTACCATTAATGGCATCCGTAGAAAAAATTGAAGTTGGAAAAATTAATCCCGCACAAGTAGAGAGACAATTATGGGAAAAACTATTTGGAAAGTTTATTGTATATTTTAGACGAGAAAATCAAGCCTCTCCAGAAATAATAAGAACCCTGATTAAGATGAGAAAATACCTTACTGTGCCGCAAAATATTCATTTTGAAAGATCAAGAAGATGGACGAGAATACATTCAATTGCGCAAAAAATAATTAAATCAAAAGCGAATCCGGAGAAAAATCTTTTAGATGAAATTGAGAGCATATTAACAACAAAATTCAAATCAAGCGGACAAGCAAAACAACCAAGAGTAGTTCACCACAAAGCACTTGACATAATTGTAGCTGCATCAATCTATGCCGATGTACTCCTCGAAGAAAAAACTACCCCCATTACACTAAGTTCGGAAAAAGAACTCTTTTGGGATTACGCTTATTCAGAGGCGATGGAAAAAATCTATCCAAAGATAGAAGCCGATGAAGAACTCGTAGAAGCAATAATTGCTTTCAATAAACCAAGGCACCCTGCTAAACCTCTTTAACTAGAAAACAACCTCCATTTTTAAGCCTTTTTTTCATATACTTAGTCACGTGGGAGTGGTAAAAAATGGCTGAAGAAACATCAAAAAAAGAGGAAAAGAATGAGAAGAGTAAACTAGAAAAAGAGCTATTTGATGAAAGAAAATCAGCTTGGGAAACACTTGCTGAAGAAAAAAAACTTGCATTTAGAATGTGCGAAGATTACAAAGAATTCCTTGATACTAACAAAAGTGAAAGAGAAATAGTTTCATGGGGAGAAAAAATTGCAAAAAGAAACGGATTTGTTCCAATTGAAGAAGCCACTGCAACCACAAAAAAAATTTATGCAGTAAACCACGCAAAAAACCTTGCCCTAATTGATATTGGAAGCGAAAAACTCTCAAGCGGAATGAGAATAATTGGCTCACACATTGACTCACTAAAACTTGATTTGAAAATGAGTCCATTCTATGAAGCAGAACCATTCATGATGATGAATCTCCACTATTATGGAGGAATAAAAAAATACCACTGGTTAAATGTCCCACTAGCAATACATGGAGTTGTATTCAATAAGAAAGGAGAGAAAGTAGAAATAACTATTGGAGAAAAAGAAGACGAACCAGTATTTGTTATACCTGATTTACTACCACACCTTGAAGGAAGCGAAGGACGAGAAAAACTTGCTAAAGACATTATCAAAGGAGAAGAAATGGATGCAATAGCTGCTTCAATTCCAATTGATGACAAAAAAGTAAAAGAAAAAATAAAAGCAACTTTTTTGAAAGCTATTAATGACAAATACAAAATAACAGAACATGATTTTGTTTCAGCAGAACTATCACTATACCCAATAATTAAAGCAAGAGATGTTGGACTTGATATGGGAATTATAGGAGCACCAGCACATGATGATAGAGCCTGCTCTTATTTAGGATTCCAAGCACTTATCGAAAGTAAAGGAGGTAAACCAAAAGTATTACTTTGGGTAGATAAAGAAGAAATTGGGAGCACTGGAAACACCTCAATGGAATCATTTTTCCTTGAAAATCTAATTGACAAAATAATTAAACTAAGAAAGGAAAACACTACCGCAAAAGAAGTACTTGCAGCATCAAAAGCAATTAGCGCTGATGTTACAAGCGGATTTGATCCAAAACACGCTGACAAAATGGATCCGACAAATATGAACAAACTCGGATATGGAGTGGCAATTGAGAAATCCACTGGAAGCGGAGGAAAATTCTACGGAAGCGATGCTAACGCAGAATATATTTCATGGATGCGCGGAGTACTTGATGATTCAAAGATTCCTTGGCAGTTTGGAGAACTCGGAAAAGTTGATCAAGGAGGAGGAGGAACAATTGCATATATTTTGGCAAAATACAACATGAATATTATTGACATGGGAATGCCAGTACTTGCAATGCACTCACCCTTTGAACTAATAAGCAAAATAGATGCCTATTGCACACACAAAGCATACAAAGCATTCTATGAATACAAATAGAGTTTAACACCGTTGGCCCATAAAAACAGCTTTTAAAAATATGAGCCAGCGAATTATAATATGCTTTGGGACAAAATAGACTCGCTAGTTATACGAAATTTTCATGATTACTGGGAAGACCCCCTAATTAACAAATACTTGGGCGAAGAAGCAAGCAAACACTATGAAGGAGTACTAATTTTGCGAAAAAGCAAAAAACCAATTTGGATATCACACCCATTTAACTACAAACAGGCAAAAAAACAATTTTCAAGAAGAGTAATAGTAAAAAAATATGAAACTCTTGAAGAATTAAAAGAAATTATAAAAAAAGAAACTGGTAAATTAGTTGGATACAATCCAAGGCACCAAACAGTTGTGAGTTTTAAAAACCTAACAAAATTCCTTAAAGGGAAAAAACTTATTGATGCGGAAGAAGAACTTGAAAAAGAAAGAGAAATAAAAACACCTGTGGAAATTACAAAAATAAATAAAGCCGCCAGAGAAACTCTAAAAGCACTAAATATTATACAAAAATGGATTCACAAAGGAGTAACTGAAAAAGAGGTTGAAGAAAAAATAAGAACTATATTTCGACAAGATGGATACGAAACCGCTTTTTGCATAGTTGCTTTTGAGGAAAACTCTTCCCACATCCACCACGCAACAAGTGATAAAAAACTTAACACAGGAGTTGTACTCATTGATGTTGGGGCAAAATACAAAGGATACTCAGCTGATTTAACAAGAACTTTTTGGTGTGGTGAAAAAAAAGGGAAAAAATATGTTGAATTTAATATAGAAAATAACAAAGTACTCAATTGCTTAAATGATATAGAAAAAACTCTAAAAGAAGGAGTACATGCAGAAAAATTATGGAAATGCACTAAAACTATTGGAGAACTACCACACTCACTCGGACACGGAATAGGGATAGAAGTCCACGATTTTCCAAGCGGAATAGGCCACAAAAGCAAATGGATACTAAAAGCAGGAATGGTTCTTGCAATAGAACCAGCAATTTATAAAAAAACATTTGGAATAAGACAAGAAAATACTTACTTAATAACAAAAAAAGGATACAAAATACTTTGAGACTTACAAAGATTGGCGTGATTAAATTGATAAAAGCAATAATTTTTGATTGGAGCGGCGTATTAAGCGATGACTGGCTGGCTACTTACTATGCCGCACAAGAGGTATTAGAACTACGCGGACTAAAAACCGTCTCAAAAGAAGAATTTAGGGAACTCTATGATATCCCTTGGCCAAATTTTTATAAAAATTTCAATATTGCAATAGATATGGCTGAAGAACATAAGCTTTGGGAAAAAACTATGCCCAAACACCTACATTTAATTAAACCATACGCCTTTGCAGAAAAATTACTACAGAATTTTAGATCTGCAAACATAAAAATAATTATCCTATCGGCAAGAACTAAAGCGCCTCTTGAAAAAGAGATTAAATCACACGGATTTGAAAAATTAATTGACGCACTTTACTCAGCACACGACAATAAGAAAGATGTTATACACACATTATTGATAACTGAAAAACTTGACCCCGAAGAGGTTATTTATATTGGGGATATGCCACATGATGTTGAAACCGCAAAACATGCGGGCGTAATAAGCGTAGCGGTGCTTGAAGGATATAGTACGCCAGAGAAACTCAAAAAGGAAAACCCCAATTACCTAATAAAAAACGCAGAAGAACTACCAGGATTAGTGGATAAAATCAACAAAGAACAAAACACACTTAACACAAGGTGAAACTAATGCACTTACAAGAAGCACAAGAAAAAATTCTACTCAGCTTGAAGAACAGACACATGTGCTTAATTATTGGAGAATGCGAAGTTAAGTACGTTGGAAGAGCCTCTTCCACACTACCGATTGGTAAAAGACTTGTAATGATAAAGGCAGACCTGTCAGTTTCAATTCATGAGAACAGACTTATTAGACCGACAAATTACATGATGGATGCAATTATTTCTTGCGAACTCGCAGAAAAAGAAAACGGAGAAAAAGTTCTTGTCCTAATTGCAAAAAAACTTAAACCAAGAGAAATCATAACCATAACATTTGAGTTCATTGATGATATTAGGTCATATGATTTACCCGAGAGCAATGATTTACGATTAACTGGATCAGAAAAAGAACTAAATGATGCATTAATGGATGATCTCTCTTTCCTTGAGCCTGGACTTAAACCAATTAACCAACAACAAGTATTTCGAAAAGGAATATGTGATATTGTTGCAGAAGATGCTAAAGGACGTTTAGTTGTAATTGAACTCAAAAGAAGACAAGCTGATTATGCTGCCGTAACTCAACTCAAAAGATACTCTGAACAAGTTAGTAAAATGAAAAGTATAGAAACAAGAGGAATACTACTTGCACCAAGCATAAGAAAAAGTGCACTAGAACTACTAAAACACTACGGGCTAGAATACTTTAGCTATGATTTTGAAATAGGAGAAAGAAGCAAAATAAAAGGAATAGGAAAATCACAAATGAAACTAAGCGATAATTTTTAGTCCAAAGAATTAAATTAAAAGAACATCTCTTCAGAATTTTTTTGGTTATACATGGAAAATCACTCAAAAAACCTTGTATTCTTTTATGGTTCAAGTAACCCTGAGCTAGGGAAAAAAATAGCCGAGCACTTAAAAATCCCTGCAGGAAAAATTAGTATCAAAAAATTTGCTAACGGAGAAATTTACGCACAATTTTGTGAAAATATTCGAGGAAAAGATGTTTTCTTACTCCAAACTGCAGTAAATCCAATAAA
>JBAYJX010000058.1:0-5094 GCA_041664905.1 archaeon
ATATTTGAAATTATTGGTATCTCTTGAAGTTCTTTTTTTGTTGAAAGAATTTTTTTAAGAGTTTCATTTGAAATTTTTGATTGTTTCTGGAATCTTCCAATTATTATTGCTTTTACTTGGTTAAATCCTGGTTGATGAATTAATGATTGTAAGTTTCTATCAAAGTTTACTGGGTTTGTATCAGCGTCATCCTCAATAAATAGTATAGTGTTTTTTAATGAAGGCATGAATTCTGTTCCTTGAAGAAGGTTAAATGTGCATAAATTTCCTCCAACAATTGTTCCTTTTGCTTTTCCTGGATTTATTATATTCCAGCCTTCATTTTTAATAAAATCTCTTTTTTCTTGATCAATGTACCAAGCGTCATCACTCCATTTTTCAGAAGGTTCTATTTTGAACTTCTTTTCAGACATTAGGCATTTTTTGAAGTTTTCTTGAGTGTATTCATTTCCGTATTTTATTCCAAAGGTTGAATAGAGTGGGCCTGAGTAGGATACTAACCCTGTTTTTGCGTAAATTGCATTAGATAGGGCTGTAATGTCTGAGTATCCGCATAAAATTTTAGGGTTTCGCTTGATTAATTTGTAATCAATGTATTTTAATAGTTGGTTTGAATTAAATCCCCCGATTGTTGGCAATATTGCTTTTACGTTTTTATCCAAAAATGCTTCATGCAAGTCAATGAGTCTTAATTCTATACTAGAAGATCTAAATTCATCAATTTCAGAAACATGCTTAGAAAAACTCAACTTTAAGTTATTTTGCCTAAACCACTCATTAGCAATTTTTTTTGTAGAATCTGAAATAATTGCCATGCTTAGAGCTGGAGAAATGACCCTTATTTCATCCCCTTTACTCAGTTTCTTAGGAATCATAAATATTCAATAATATAATTAATCTCTTTATATACCCTTGGTTGAACTTTGTTCAAACAATGCCCTAATCACGACACGTAAGTACTAAATGCCCACAGACTTTTACTTACAACAAAAAAACAGCTTTGTTTTTGCTAACTTTAATTTTTCTGCCACAACCTTGTTAATTATCAAATATTAACTATGTGCTTTAATGGATTAGATGCTTTTTGTTCAATCGGCCCCCAAACTAGTACTTTTCCAGAATATTCGGATATAGCCTCATGCGAATACTTTACAAGATCACCTATTTTTCTTGAATCAAAATTGTTGTCATCCATTTCGACTAGCAATAAGCGAGGATATTGTTTTTTTATTTGTGCAAACGATAAATTTGATGTAATAGTTTCAGTTTGAGAAGTTGGCATAACAACAACCAAATCAAAAGGCCTATGCTTAATTTTTTTCTCAATTTGAAGAAGATGTATTCGGCTTATACTTGTACCCATACTAACAAAAGCATGATTTTGACTATCATTAACAAAATCATTTGCCCTACCAACTGATAAATCAAGCAATGCCAAGTAATTCTCTTTTCCCACATGGTAATCGCTGTACTCACTTTTTACTAAAAAATGTGTTCTTGAAGCTGCGGCTATAGCAGAATTAGAAACAGAACCTAGTTTCATGAATTTTTCTACCCCATTTATTGTTATAAGAACACCAATATCTTCGCCTCTAAATCCCATCGATTGTAAAAATTGTTTTGCTTGAGGAAAAACATGACTTAAATTATCAATGTTTAACCAAGTCATATCAAATCTTGGAAAGCCTTCTGCAAAGGCCCAACTAGGCCTTTTTGACTTCCTAAATAAATCACACATACTCCAAACTTTGCCTTTACCGCTTTTTAATAAATGATTTAAGTGAATTTCCTCTGTGGTTGGAGGCATGATGTGGCCAGGTTTATTTCCTTTAACTACCCCAAGTAAGCCAAATAACTGATTCCTTTTTGCAAATGTACTTTCTGGGTAATTATTCATAATCTTTAATTTTTCTGAAGGGCGTATAAAAAAAATCCCCTTAAGTGAATCTTTTATGGAATCTATGTAAAATTGCCCAGAACGAGTTGGGACAATACGGTTATCTTTTTTAACAAACAAACTTCTTTGAACAATTCCAGCCTTTGCCCTATCTATGCCTGGAAAAAGATATTCTATTCTAGTATGGGGATTTTTTAATTCATCACCAAGGGCAGGTAATTTTCTTTGCTTATAAAAATAAGAAAACCGCTTAATTCCCATATAACATTAATTTACCATTATTATTAAAAAAGGCGTACACGTTGTTGGAATTGATATTGAACCGCTAATGATTAACAAATGTAAAATGCAGTATAACAAAATTCAAAACGCACAATTTTTTCTAAGGCTTCTTTTATGAAGGACAACAAAAACTAAAAACAATTGCGGTTTACAAGTAAATTAAACTATTAGGGGAGATTACCAAACAAGTCTCGTGGTAACCCAGTAAAGTCTTCATAGGTCTCATCTCGAATATCTTCCTCGGTCTTAAGTAATCTTCTTTGAATGTGGCCGTCATTAACGGGGCGCCCGCAATGTATGCAGGTTACTGTGTGTCCATAGTGAACATCTCCGGGATTAAACTGTACCCCTGTATTAGTACATACATTAACAGCTATTGGCATATTGTACACCTCAAATTACTCTAATCTATTAATCATTGAATTTAAAAAATAATAGTTATCAACTTTTATTCTGCCACTACAACTATAGGTGTTTTCAGGTATTTGTTTACCACAACTTTGATTTGTTCAGTTGTTGCACTTTTTATTGCTTGTTCGAGTTGTTTTTCTGGTTCGGGCATATTGCATGCAATTTGTAGGAGTTTTCTTTGGAACCACCAATTATCATTGTCTTTTACACTTTTGTTTAAGTACTTCAAGTGTTTTTTCTTTAGTTTTTCAAGATCTTTTTCTTTAATATTTTCTATTTCACTAACCTTGTTTATTATGAAATTGATTGTGTTTTCAGCTTCTTTTTTGTCTATATCAGTGGTTATTAAAAGCATTGAAAAGTTTTCTCCAAAAGCATGAGTTACATTTACATTGTAAACGAGCCCTTTATCCTCTCTGAGTATTTTCATGAGCCCAGTTTTTTTATCCTGAAGTTGACTTTTGATGAACCTAAGTACAATTGAATCAGGGTCTCTTGTCGGAGGACTAAGAAAAGTAATATTCAAATGTGCGAGGTTTAGTCCCATTTTTTTATCTTTTCTAAGAGCCACTTCAAGCATCTTTGGAATAAGAGGAACTTTCTTTTCACCTTTTTTCATCGAACTAAAATATTTTTCTATTTCAGGTATTGGATTCTCCAGATTTCCTTCTATTTGAATTAACATATTATTTGAAATATAATGTTTTTCATGAAATTTTATAAGATCTTCTCGCGTTGTTGCAGTTATAGCATCACTAAGAATATTATTATTTGAATACCCCTTTCCTGCGAGCCCATGAACAATGTTTACTATTTCCTCATAGCATGCTCTCCCAGGGATTTGACCCAGTTGTGCAATCTCATTTAACAAAATTCCCTTTTCCCTAGCAATATCAACTTCATTAAGTACAGGATTTTGCATAAAATCTGCAATAAATTTCATAGCATCAGGAAGTCGTTTACTTTTAAAATCAAAAAAATAAGTTGTGGACTCTTGACTAGTTCTCCCATTACGACCAATATCAAGACGCTTTAGTTCCTTCTTCATTAAATCAAAGGAAGGAAAAAGCTTTGACCCAGAAAAAAGCATATGCTCTAAAAAATGAGCCATCTGAGAATTATCCCCATCAGAACAACCAGAAAAAACAGTTACTTTAACTTCAACCTCTTTCTGACGCTTCTTATGAAAAATAACTTGCAAACCATTATCCAAAACTTTTTCCACAGCACCCATATTTTCACACCGGCAATTAGTTTTTTGAAAATAATTATCTAGTAATCAATATGTTTTATTGACTTTTTATTCTTAGTCCATTCTTCCATTTCAACTTTTAATTTATTATGAATAGCTTTTGCATTTTTAAGATTATTATTAGCCTTGTGCACTTTTTCTATTTGTTCAGAAAGTTCTTTTTCAACTTTTGCATTTAATTCTTTTTCATTTTCAATTTTTCCTCTTTGTTCTTTAAGTTGTTTTATTATTTTTTCACTATTATTTATCTCAGTAGTGTATTTTGCAATAAGCTCCATTTGAGTTGTAATTTCCCTTTCTTTTTCAAGACCTATTTCCTTATCTTTTATTTCCAGTTCTAATTTCTCTATTTCGCTTTTTTTAATTAACCCTAATTCTTCAAGTTCTTTTTTATTTTTGAGCTCCTGCCGTTTTATGACAAGTTCTTCTTTTCTTATTCCAATTTTTCCTTTGCTTATTTCAATTTCGTTTTCAAGTTCTTTATTTGTCTCCCAAAATTTGAACAATACCCAAATTATTATTCCAAAAAAAAGAAATCCAAAAGCCACGTTTATGAAAAAGCTATTTCTATTTTCCATTTCTTTTTTTTCAGATTTTGTTAGGGGGTTTTCGGAACATAACCCGCTATTTTTATCAACATAATTTGTGTCACACTCAAGTTTAGAACAAATTGGTTTGTCCCCTATTATAAGTGAATTTTTTAATACGCATATAGAAACATCAGGACATTGAGTCTCTGTTAGTTTATTGCAATTACAATCTGAAGGGCTCCCATAACAAACATTTTCATTGTTACACTTCCCCCTTATACAAAATCCTCCACCACATTGGTTCTTGTTGTTACAAGAATTTCCATCATTTAGACAATTTGTGTCGCCATTAGAAGGGCATTTCCTACAAATATTATAATCATACGATTTTGTACTCTTGATTAGGTTATTACTAAGAATTACATAGGAAGTATTTATTGCACCTCCGCCACATTTACAGTCAATACAAACATTAATTGAAATCTTATTATTTGCAGGCACAAGAACCTCTTGGTTATGATTGAATTCGCCTACACAATAAGTGACATTGCTTGCTGTTGAGTGATGGGTGTAAAAGATTCTAGCATTAATGTCATGATCAGTGATATTCTGTACTGCAAACCCTATGGTCGGAGAAGGACTAAAATCAACAAATTGTAATGGTTGTTCTTAAAATGTATTAGTTCCGGTAATAAAATACCCTGATGTTTGACCCTGTTTTA
>JBAYJX010000059.1:0-4862 GCA_041664905.1 archaeon
AGTAAATCCAATAAATGATAATTTAATGGAACTACTAATAATGATTGATGCAGCAAAAAGAGCATCAGCAGGAAGAATCACTGCAGTTACCCCAAATTACTTTTATGCAAGACAAGATAGAAAAGCGGCTTCAAGGGAACCAATTACTGCAAAACTAGTAGCTGATTTACTCACAGTTGCTGGGGCAAACAGAATTATTACAATTGATTTACACTCAGATCAAACACAAGGATTCTTTAATATCCCACTCGATAATTTGCCTTCAGCAACAATACTAATCAACAAAGCTAGCGAACTTGCTGATGAAAATGCAGTTGTTGTTGCACCGGATGCTGGATCAGCAAAAAAAGCAACAAAAATTGCTTCAAGAATGAACCTTGAACTTGCAATAATAAACAAAGTGAGATTAAAACACAACGAGGCAAAAGCACTCAACATTATTGGAGCGGATGTAAACGGAAAAATATGTTTAATTTTTGATGACATGGTTGATACAGGTGGAAGTCTATGCACCGCAATTGATATGCTGACTGAGAATGGGGCAAAAGAAGTATATGCATTAATTACTCACGGAATACTTAGCCAGGATGCTGTTGAAAAAATAGAGAAATCCAGTGTAAAAAAACTATTTGTAACAGATACAATACCACTTAAATGCGAAAGCAAAAAAATAGAACAACTAAGTATTGCGGAATACTTAGCACAAGCAATTAAATGCATACACGAAGATGAAAGTGTAAGCGTATTGTTTCACGAACAAGACTAATTAACTTAGATTTTTTTAGCAAACCAATAAATACAAGTTCTAATAACTATATTTTATGAAACGCACGGGAAGAATTAGAGCACCACAATTAACTAATCAAAAAACTACCTTTGGCAAAGTTGCTTGGAGAGATCCTGAATTTACAGCCCAAAATTCTACACTCGGAAACAAAAAAGCGCTTGCTAGAAGAATCAGACTTGAATCACAACGACACCCTAGTAGGAGATTAAGAGGAACAAGACAAGAAGAGGCGCTTACCCAACAACATATTTGGCGAGATTTTTATCAAGCAGGACTACCCGTACCCAGATTTTCAAAAATTGATTTTAGAAATACAAGCAAGAATTATTTAACGATTTTTACTGAAGATATGCAAAAAAGATTTGGAAAACTCTTACCAACACACGTAAAAGGACTACTCAAATTTCCAAGAAAATTAACTTTTGCAAAGGATAGAGAACTTATAGCTGGAATGGCAAAAGATCTCTCAACAATACACTCAATTGGATATAATGCTGATTTCTTTACTCTTTGGAGAGTATATAAAAAAGGCGATACGTTTGGACGAGTAATTGTTGATTTTAGTCCATTCCAAAAAGTTAACTTTGATGGCAATCAATATGGAATAATGCTAGACTCAATGGAACGAGTGCTTGGCAAAAAAGAAATTGCATATTTTATAAAAATATATCAACAAAGCAGCACAGCAAGGGAAAATGCAACAATTCGACCGGATTATTTAAGATTCAGAAGATTGATTAACCAAATCAATGCTCCAACTCAACCTAAACCTTAACACGCTTAATTTGTTCAATCGCAAATCTCCATTACATCAAGCAAAACGCAAGTACAATTTACTCCAGTAAAAGAAGAAATGCTCGGAGAGGTTTTTTTATCATCCCCCGAAATAAATTCTTTTACATAGGTTCCGTGCGAGGTTTTTAATTTTAAAACAAATTCATTATCTGAAAGTTTAGTTGTACTAATTATTGTAACTTTCTTTTTCCTATCAAGATCCGCCCTTCTCTTAGCAACCCTTGTTGGAGTGGTTTGAACAACATCTAATTCTTTATTTAGAGGAATTTTACTCAAATCAACTTTTTTATCAGAAACAACTAGTGCAGAGTATATTTTATCATGAAAAGTATCCTTTAATGGGGCCACATCATGAACAGAACAACTTTCGAGAGAATTTACTGAAATCAAACCCTTAAATTCTGAATTAATTTTCTTTTCAGCTGCTTCTAAATCAACACTTCTTCTTCTAGGTAGAAGTAATTCAACTATAAAGGGCCTTCCTTTTCCAAGCATTAAAACATCCATGTCCTCTCTACCAGCACCGTGAAAAATAATTAATCTTGAATCAAAAGCTGGGACCAGAACTTTTCCAATTAGTTGCTCAACACTATCTTCTGAAAAATGTCCAGTATCGTTACAATACCAACAACCCTTGCCCCTACACTTATTACAAAAAAACTCTGTTTGAGCAACCTCTCTTGAAAACTTACAATATCTCCCACGCACATAAACAGGATTTATTTTTATCAAAACAAGTTTTTTATTAAAATCAACTAAAAATTGTACATCCCCTCTACCAGCAACAAAAGTTTTTGCGAGTTCACTCTCAATACGCTTGATAAGGGGAGATTGGATTGAAAACTTTAAGTGACTCTTTTCCGCATCACACAAAATAGGCCAAGAACAACCAAATTTAAAAGAAACAAAATCAATTTCTGCCGAAAGCAATTTTATCTTCTCAAACAAAACCCCTATTAAATGTTCTTCAAAAAAGCCATCAAAATCGAAATCAATTGCAAAGTGATACTCTGCTGATTTTAAGGTATCTCTAAATTGAAGCTCATGCAACAATTTTTGTTCCTTATCAAGTAAATCTTTCAAGTTAAGCATACTACCAAAATAATTAACCAAAAAAAGGGAATAAAAAAGAAGCAGTGCAGGCAAATGCCTGCAACAAAAATCACTAAATTACTTCTTTGATTTGCCATAACCTAGATGAGCTATTTGTCTTAAACCTACAACAAGAGCTGCAGGAGCAGAAAAAGCCACTATGTTTTGGAACACTGAATTCAACAAATTAGCTACAGAACTAGCAAGAGTTACTGATTGTTGTGCAGCTGCATCCCCAACCAAAATTGATGTGGATTGTTGAACTGTTATTACACCAACAACAACAATTGCTATTACGGCAACTAAAAATTCACTTCTATGCTCAGCCTTAATATTTACTAAACCAAAAACTAAACCCAGGATAATGAATATCAATAAAATAATCCCTGAGAACGGGTCAAGCAAAGTTGGCCATGCGCCAGAAACAATCCCCAGTATTACTGCAAGAAGAATACCTGCAAGAAATAAATAAGGACCAATATGATTTGCCATTGAAAAAACCTCCTAAAAACACAGATACAAAATTAATTTAAACCAATCAATAAAAAAATTAATGACTTTTTATTTCACTTTTTAACCCAAAAGCTTGTTCTACTAAATGAACTTCTTTCTCGGTTAAAGAATCAAGCGCATCAGAAAAATAAGGTTGAGTTAAACGCTGCAACGAAAATGCGTGCTTAAATGCTTGAATTTTTTTGTTCTGCGGAAGCATTTTTAACATTGCACTTATCCTTGCTTCCTGACGAACCATCCTTGAAAAATCAATTTCCCCAAAATCATTAATTAGGGACAAATAATATGCAGGAAAAGCAATTGAAGCAAGACAAGATACACCTGAAAAATTTCTTCTTAAAGCATCAAACGCAAGTTCTTCATTCTCCTCAAACAATTTTGTTAACTGATAATACTTACCAAGTTCATCCAAGTACTCAGGGTTCCTTGAATAATCAATTACACCAACAAGTCTCTCCCAGTTAATTATATTATCAAGCCAAAGCGCAGGAATTGATTTTTTAAAAGAAATTGAATTATTGTAAAGCAAAATATTTGCACTTGTTTGAGTGAATAATGAATCAAAAAAATCAATAAAATCAAGCTCCTTTTCAAGCGCAGGAAGAGGAACATTCACAACGCACAAATTAGTGTACTTTTGAGCTTCAAGCACATTAGTTATAATTTCATCATTTGTAGAACCAAAACAACCCACTATCAAAAACCCTTTTCCATCCACTTCCTTATGGACAACTGTAAGTACTTCTTTTTTTTGCTCAAAAGACAAATATTCATATTCAGAAAAAGAATTGAAAACAAAAAAGTTCTTTACCCCCTTGTTCATCAAACGCGCAGTAATTGCTTTCAACGCAAGCGTATCAATTGATTTATCAGAATTAAGAGGAGTAATCAGAGGCACTATTAATCCAGAGGGTTTTTCATTAGGCAAAAAAGAAACAGACAAAGACTTTTTATTAAAAAAATTCAAAGCCCTCATCAATTTCCCCCCTTCATCTTAGATTAGCCTTTTTTAAAACACTATTTCTTATTGAATCCTTGACAGTATCCCCAACAAGAACACTTTTCATAACTTCAAACACATACTTATCAAGCGCAATTGTATTTGTTGTGGGAAAATTATCTAAAAGAATTTTTGCTGAATCAAAATCAAGATTAAAATAAGCAAGCCCACTAATTCTTTCAATTGATTTACCCCTATCAGTTATATTGTCCTCAAAAATAGCAAAATCAATTCTTGAAAAACGCATAGTATAATAACCATCAACCCAAACATCATTACTCAAAAGCAACGCATCCCTTTCATTAACATCTTTTATTTTAAGAATATTTTGAATAATTACTTGCTTGAAAAAAGAATCATTATACTCAGGATCTTTTGCAAGGTTTTCTTTATGAAGCTTTTGATCAACATCAGCTTTATTTGAAATATATTGATTAGTCACACACAAAAAATGAGCTTCATCAAAATACTCATTAAACTTATTTTCACAAAATTTCTTCTTTGCAACAGTTTCATGATGACCAGAAATTAAATAAAGTTCAATCCCATTTTGTTTACAAAAAGAAGAGAGCTTTTCTAAAAAATCCTTTACTTTTACTTGATTTGGGGAATAATGATTATATTTTGAAATAACCCCTTCCATCTCCAAAAAACACAGTTTTTTCATAAAAGAAA
>JBAYJX010000060.1:0-4704 GCA_041664905.1 archaeon
GAACAATCAAGCAATCCCAAAGGACACGAATAACCCACGCAATCAGAATCAAACAAACACTCCGCACCCTTCTCATTTAATTCTTTCAACTTAAAATAATCAGAAGCATCTACTACACCTTTTTGCATCAAAGATTTAGCGGCCAAAACAGTATTCAAATCAACCAACGCCGATTGATATAAATCTTTAGGATAAACACTTGCACAATCAACAGAAAGAACTTTTACATTAATTGTTACGCTTGAATTTGAACCAAAAGAACTCTCTAAAGCTGCAATCTTAAAACCCCAAACATCTGCAACCAAATTATTTTTGTCTAGAGTAAAGTTAATATCGTTAACAACAATGTTCGGACAAGCAAATAATTCGTCCGTCATACCGACCAAAAGATTATTTGGGTTTTCCCCAGCGATTGTTACATTTACATAGTTCAAGTCTCCCGACAAAACCTTTGTTTGATATACAATTTCTTCAATTCCAGGATAATATGCCGCAGGATCTGCTAAATAATAAATTGTTTTTAATTTTCTCCAAGCCCCATTAGGACCAACCGCTATACCCACATAATCAAACGCTTCCATAGGATCATGTATTTGTCCCGAACTAACGCTACTTACAATACCAACTCCAGGAGTTTCTTTCATTGTCGGAATTGCTGCAAAAACAGTAGTATTTAATTTTTTTGCCAGTGCTGCGGTAAAAACTTTTCCCACTGGAGCCCTATTACTCTGATCATCAGAACCAATTAAACAAGAAGCAAAAACAAAGTTACCAATCTTACTTTTTGCTAACTCAGGATATTGCGTCAAATCAAGATTATTAACTGAACTCAAATCAAAATACTGTTGTCTATCCCCAAAAGTAATCTTTCCAGGACGACCATGATTATTTAATACAATATCAACTTTCTGCCCAGCTGGAACAAGTGTCAATATTCCATTTAATCTAGAAAAGAAATCTTCAGGAGTTTCAATCCCAAAAAAAGTATTTTCAGTAGTAAACTGCGCATCAGCCCCAAAAGTAATTTTCCTTCCATCTGCTTGATAATGATAAAATTCAGGAGTCCCAGTATTAAAGAAAAGCGAGTGTATATCCACAGGATTTGTACACACTGCATTAACTGGTTTCCCAGCTTCTCTTTTCTCAATACAAACTTGCCCAGTCGGACAAATATCAGTCGATGTCGCTTGACACAAATCATCAGCACCACAACCATATCTTTGTATTTGTGCAACTCCAGAACAAAGCGACCCACAAGAAGTACATTTTTTTAATTCAATTCCTTTCTTAGTTAAAACACAATCATCCCCCAAATAAGTTTTTATTTGAACTGAAGAATCAAAAACACATTTACCAGAAGTTAAATCACACTTATGTTTAAACAAATGGCCATACCCATCAGAACAATAATTAGTACAAGAAGTTTGCGCATCACATTTTTCAGCAGAATTTACACAACGAATTCTTCCATAAGTATCATACTCTGACATCGTTCCATTAGGACAACACTCCCCAGTCGCCTTAACCCCATTAATTCCATATATCGTACCATCTAAACCAAATCTTGCAGAATATCCAACAGCGCAACATTCAGGAACCCCTTCAAAAGAATACACTGATGTCAAACGCTCATCAGGTTTTCTACAACACTCAGTTGTTTCTTTTGTCCCACCTTTAGCAAAAACAGTTCCATCTCGCCCATAAACAATATTATTTGATTTAGTATCACAACAACCAACTACATGCCCATCTCCAGAATAAGTAGATACTTCTTCAGACTTACAACAAATACTTTCTTGATTTGCCCCATGTTCTGCAAAAACCGTCCCTGTTTTACCATACAAAATATTATCAATTCCACAACAACCATTTGGTTTGCCATGTATCCCATAAGTCATTACTTGACTTTTTGTACAACACAAAGAACTTTCTAAACTCCCGTAAGGCCCATAAACTGTTCCAGACTTCCCATAAAATACTTGCGAATTATCAAGATTACAACACCCAGCTTCTTTTCCATCTAAATAAATCTCGGTACTTGGCAAAACACATTTCCAAGTACAAGGCAAACTAAGATCTCGAAAATTTGTCCAACTATTAAATTTTGATTGCCCAAAAAAAGTACTTGGACCAAAAACAACTCCCGCCCCCTTAGGTTTTTCACCAGAACAAATGCTGGGTTGGAGAACTTGTTGGCAACTAGAAAAGTCCCAATCTATTATGACCATTCTACCAGGAGTTGTAAATCCTGTGCTTACTCCTTCTACGCTTGGCGAGGGGCTTGGAGGCCACTGCATTGAGTAATTAGATATTTCTGGAACAAATCCAGTGGTTACTGTTCCTTCGCTAGTTCTTTGTGAAAAAACTTTTGACCATTGCCCTTCTAAAATCCCACTCCCAAAATCATTATAATAAGTTTCATTCTTCCCACCCAAAAGATAAAGAGTTACAGTTCTTGATCTACCCAAAGCAGTTGGAATATTTTTAATCTCATATTTTCCAATTCCAACCGAAGCATCTGCTTTTCCCCACCTAGGAGACAAACTACTTCTCCCAGCTGGAGAACCATAATTAACAAGCTTCCAATTACTCGCAGCAATCCCTTTACAACTACTCCAAGAATCAGCAGTTCTAGAATAACAATCAGTTGAAGTCCAAGAAGAATCAGTCGCCCAATTCTTGCCCTCTATTAAACCAAAATAATTTGTATGCAAAGTTGTTTGTCTCATACTCTGAACAACACTAACTAAAGCACCCATTGTCTTAGCATCCCTACCCGCACTCCTCAACAAAAAAGTCGGCCCACTAGCCCCCCCACTATAATACCCACTAACAAAATTTGGGGCCAAACCATCAACAAAATTCTGATACTGATCAAAACTATAATTAGCATTTAGATTAATCCATAAATCAGGAGTAGCCCCAAGCGCTTTCTGCCTTTCCAAAATACACGGACGAATATCAACCTCCGCAAAAACACTAACAGAAAAAGTTAATAAGAAAAACAAAGAAAATAAAAAAAACAAACCCCTAAAACCCATCAAAACCAACTAATAAACAACAACTTAACTACTTAAAATACTTTTCAACACAAAACAAAAAATAAGAGGCATTTTTAAATAAATTTAATTTGAACCCATAGTCGATTGTATTTCTATTTTGTCCAAGTTTGTTTTAACGATGGATAAATCTGTTACTGGCGGAGGACAAACAAGAATATTAACATCAGTTAGTAATCCTAACGCAATTGTTTTTGCTTGACCAATAAGCCCTTTTGTTATAACAATACTATTTAACCATTGATTTGAAGCAGCAATATCTTTTAACAAAGAATAGGCAGTTAATTGTCTTAATCCTGTTGAGAACATTTCTTTTAACGCAGTATCATACTCACCAAGGCATCTTTTTGCTGAGTTTGAATCACTAGCACTTCTTGTGCAAAAATTTCTTTCTCTTGTAAGTTGTGTAGCACAAATTGTTTCATCAGAATAGTTTTGGGCTAAATCTAAATCATTTTGATCAACATCAAGATCAACATCAAGATCAGCAACACTTGAATAATTAGAGCCACCACAAAGAGAACCCCTACTTTGAGTTATCACACTTCTTAGTATTCCGCATGAATTTCCAAGCACACTATCGGAAAAAGTAATATTAACTTCCTTCACAGCCCCATTAAAATCAACAAACAAGTAATCTCTTTGATCACTTCTACAACTAGCAAACACATCAATTAACCCTTGTTGATCCACCATAGCTTTTCTTTCTAACCCATTAGTTACATTTACTTTTGGTTTAATATTTGGACTCACAATTACAAAAACGTCAGTAGGAAGAGTAAGATTTAGTATATTAAGGTCTTCTCCTCTTAAGTATCCTCCGCTTGGTAATGAGATTGTACTAGAACCATCACTAGAATTCTCGAGGTAAATAAAAAAGTTAATTTTTGAATTTATACTCCCTTGTAAACGACTAAACCCAGTTGAATCAAAGAAACGAAGGGTTGTAGAATTCCAATCAATAAAGGGATTTAATAATCTCCCAGAAATAGCTCTATATGCAGGACTTCCAAAACTAGCTCCGTAGTCATTAAATCTGGAACTTAGAAATAAAGCAATAAAAGAAGTATAAGGGGAGAAATATCTGTTTAAAATAGACTCATTAACTCCAGATAAACCAAAAATACGATTATCCGCATCATAAGCCATTATGCGTTTTGAAAAATCAAAAAAAGCATAAGTATCAACACCTGTCGAATAACCTGCAAATTCCCCTGAAAAATAAGATACTTCTGTAAAAGTGGGCGCAACAATATCAGCACTAGAATAACCATCACACAAAGCAGCAAATACACTAGTGGAAAAGATTAGTATTACTAAAGCTATTATACTAAAACAAAATATTTTACAATTCATTTCAACCACTAATATAACATGTTTCTTATTTAAATAACTTTTGAATCAACTAAATTAAATTTTTATTGTATTTGTGGGTTTGTGTCGTCGGAATCTTTTCTTGTGCAACTAAATTTTCCTTGGTCGTTTCTTCGAACCCAAAAAGCTTGTGTTGAATACGCCCTATCAATTAAAATATACTTTCCATTCACCAAACTAAAAAACGGACCATACTCCCCAAGCCCAACACCCAAATACCCCTTAAACCCAGACACCATAGTAAACCCATTAGGATTCAAAACCAAATCAA
>JBAYJX010000061.1:0-4349 GCA_041664905.1 archaeon
AACAACTCTTTAAAAAGATTCAAAGTAACTCTGATGAAACAAGTGATTTAGTTGAATCCGCTTATGATGATTTTCTTCCTGATGCAGGAGCTGACGAACTAGAAAAAATTCTTTTCCACCAGGACAAATCACAAATAAAACCAAAACAAGCTTTAAATGAAGAACAAGAAATAGCTGCTGGCGAACAAGAGATCCAAAACGAAGAAGCAGATGTGTTTACTTCAAAGAGCACTGATTTTGTTGGAATCCAGAGAATACTTGAAGATCAGTTTCACATTGGCCAAAAAGAGAGTGTTCAAACCCTAGTTTTTGTTAACCGAATAAAGAAAGCTGATTTACTCAATAAAATGCTTGCGGAAAAGTTCTCAGAAAAAGTCTCTCACTCATATCACTCAAAATCTGATAAGTACAATCAGAAGAATCACTTCAACCAATTAAAACAGCAATTCTCTGAAGGAAAGTTTAATGTTTTAATTTCAGTTGGAACTCTTGGAGAAGGAATTGATTTTCCCTATGCTTCGCATGGAATAATCGCTTCCCCAATCTATAACCCTACTTCTTTTGTTCAAAAGGTTGGAAGATTACTAAGATCTTACAAGGATCATAAAAAAGCTGTTATTTATTATTATGTTCCTTCTGAACTAATTACTAGACTTCTAACTGATGAAAAGATTGAACCCAATTATTTTAAATCAATAATTAAAATTGCTGATGATAACAAGGATTTGTATTTTGTTGATAGAAAAAGTCTTAGCGAAGAACAGGGCTCTCTTTCTGAACTCTTAATCCAAGGTTCGGCATATGAAAGAAATGAAGATGTTAAGAGATTAAAAATTCCTCACGATCTTGATTCCATAATGCGTTTCTTTAAGCGCGTTTACCCCGATAATTTGAAAGAATGGAAAAAGCTTTACACTGACCAAGTAGATGCCGAGAAAGCAAAGCGAGCTAAAAAGAAGAAAATTAAGCCGGGTCAAGAAGAAACTATTGAAGAAGAAGATGCTACCCCGATTGAAATTGATTTTGAGCCTTTGCGAAAAGAACTTTCAAAGAATTACGCAATAATGCTTACCTGTGCCGAGAACATGAAACACAACTTGCAAAGTATTTCCTTAATCCAAAAAAAGTATTCAACTCACAAATTCAAAGATTTTGTTAATGTTAAGGGATTTGTAAAAGAAGCTCTAAAACAAAAAATAATTACTAAGATTAAGTATGGTCACGAGCTTGAAAAAATCGCAACTGATGAGAAGAGTGTGTTATCCCCTTCCGAACAAGAAATGCTTACAAACATGGTTGCTGCCGAAGTATCTGATTTTTGCTCAAAACAAAAAGACTTAGAGAAGTGCCTAACTTCCCTTAACTCATCAATTAAGTTGCTTAATGAAACAGCTAAATTAAAAAATGATGATTCCAAAGTAATTGCTACACGAATTACAGGAATGAACAGGATTGCAAAAACTCACTTTGATTTACAATCTCTTTTCCTTGATGAACTAGAAATGAACGAGCTCTCAAAGTGCGTTGCAAGTAACGAAAAGAAGTTCTTCTTAACAATCGGAAAAGATATTTTCTTAACCAAACAAATAGTTAGAAAGTTCTCTTACCCAGAGGATTTTGGTTTAAGCAGGTGGCGCGAAGAAAAAGAAGCCCCAATTGTAGTAATCACGCTTACACCTGTTGAAAAGTTCGCAAAACGCTTAATGCACTTAATGGTTGAGGAAGAAAAAGAAAAAGGTCACTATGTAGGAATACTTGTTAATTGGCAAGGACTAAAAGAAAGAGTAAGTAAAGAACTTGAGATTACTCCACCAACTGATATGGAAATTCTTAAAGAACTTGAAAAACACAAGTGCGAAAACGAATTCTCTTTTGAAAAACTATTTTTTGTTACTGAAGCGATTAAAAGGAAAAAGTAAAGCTGTCTTGCAAAAATCGAATTAGGACACATCCTGGTTTAGTTAGAGTACTTTACAAGGAAGAAATCATAATTTCCTCGACTAGCTAAATTGATATCATTGTTAAACCCGAGTGTTGTATTCAAAAAAAATCCAGTTAAATAAACGTTCCCGCTGGCATCAACAAAAACTGATTTTCCCCAGTCTTGCCCTGTTGCTGTACCACTAGCAGGCCCCTCTGCCCACTGCGCAACCCCACTAGAATTATACTTCACAACAAAAAAATCATAGTCCCCACGATTTGTTAAAGACACATTATTTCCAAAACTGAGGGGAGTTGATTTACTATACCCTGCTAAATAAACATTATTATTAGAATCAACAAAAACCGAATAGCTGCCCTCTACATTAGTGTCTGAAGAACTTGAAGGTCCTTGGGCCCATTGTGCAACCCCACTAGAATTATACTTGACAACAAAAAAGTCACCACCGCCCCGATGAGTTAAGGATATTCCTGTATCAAAGCTAACTGTAGAAGAATAAAAAATCCCACCAACATACACATTTCCGGTAGAATCAACAAAAACCGAGTGTGCTTCAAGTCCACTTGTCCCAGTTACACTTGAGGGATTTCTTGCCCATTGAGCTACTCCACTAGAATTATATTTTACAACAAAAAAATCTGAGTAGGCATAATTATCAGTTTTATTGTATATAATAACATTATTACCAAAATCTAAATCTTGATCAAAAGCACTGGATAGGAAATATCCCGTTAAATAAATATTGCCGGAAGAATCAACAAAAATAGATCCGACCGAGTCCTGAGTTACTCCGGAAGCGGCACCTGTTGCCCATTGAGCAACCCCACTAGAATTATACTTCACAATAAAATACCCCGGACCGGATAAATTAATATCATTCCCAAAGCTGATTAATGGTAAATTAAAATATCCTGCTAAATAAACGTTCCCGCTAGAATCAACGTGAACAGAACGCCCCCAACTATGATATCCTTCAGAAGTGTTATTGACAGGGCCTTGTGCCCATTGAGCAACCCCACTAGAATTATACTTCACAACAAAAAAATTGTACGTTCCTCTTTTCGTTAAGTTAATGTCATTCCCAAATCCAAAAGCGTCTGAGGTAAATGCACCCGTTAAATAAACGTTCCCACTAGAATCAACAAAAACTGATTGGCTATCTTCTTGACCGATTCCAAATGCTGGCCCCTTAGCCCATTGTGCAACCCCGCTAGAATCATATTTCACAACAAAAAAATCGTTCTGACCAATAGAACGATTAGTCAAAGAAACATTGTTCCCGAAATCAAGAGAGGTTGAACTAAATGTACCCGCCAAATAAATATTTCCACTCAAATCAACATAAACAGAGTTCCCATAGTCACTACCCGTCCCAGTTCCCGCCCCGGTGCCTTGGGCAAATGAAGCTACCGGAATTCTTCTTATCGCGCAGTAACTTGTTTTTGTTACTTCCTGATTGTTTACATTATCATTCGAGTCATATTCAAGTTTATGATTTCCATCAATTGTAAGACTAATCGCAGTTGAGTAGGTTGTCCAAGCGCCAGAATCTACCCTATACCTTATCCCATTAGATTTACATCCAGAACCAGAATCAGCACAACTTAAAGTAATTGTTTGAGCAGACGAATTCCAATCATTCCCACAACTAGACCCATATGTAGTTACAGGCGCAACAGAATCATAAGTGTACTCAGAAGTCTGGGTCCCATAAACAATTGTGCCAGAATTATTACTTATTTTAAAATTAAATATTTTAGATAAACCGTTTGTTGTTGAATAACTTGTTTTCACACAGTGATCAGTACTCCAAGCACCTGCACTCCAAGTAGAACCATTATTATCAGTGAAAAAACAACTATCCTGATTTATATCAGAACCCGAAACAGTTCCACCAACTAAAGTTCCAGTTCCATTAAAATAAGCCCCATAAGTTGTAAACCCAGAAATTGTAGTTGAACCCATACTCAAACCAGCAGGGACAGCATCTCTTGAAGCTAAACAATTCGCATTTGTATCTGAACCAACACACTTCCAAGAAACACTTGCGCCCTGAGCAGGAAATGAGGGAGTCGCATTAGAATCCCCTGCTGAACAAAAACTATCAGAACCAAAACTTGTAATATTGTAAGCATATGCTTGATTTGCCGTTCCACACAATCCCGCAACAGCTTGAGTTCCACGAGAAGCTGAACAAGTTACATTCAAATCCGAACCCAAACACTTCCAAGTAACGCTCGCACCTTGAACAGGAAAAGAAGAACTTTCGTTTGCATCCCCAACAGAACAAAACGACCCACTAAAATCAGTTGCACTCCAAGAATAACTCTGCGCACTAGAACCACAAACAGCAGTCAAACCAACAACCGTAGCAGATTTAGCAACTGCATCTCCAACACAAGAAAAA
>JBAYJX010000062.1:0-4113 GCA_041664905.1 archaeon
AGCACTTGTGGAGTCTTCTTTGTTATTGTACGAGCGAGAAAAAGTAATAATCAACTCTTTTTTAGCTCTAGTAAATGCTACATAGCAGAGTCTTCTTTCTTCTAAAAGGAGAGTGTTTTTTTCATATTCTTTGATTGCTTCTTCATCGTCTTGTTTGATCCCATTTTGTTCTAAATAAAGTTTTATGTCAGGGTTTAAGTGTTTTGGAATTAATGGTTCGTTTCGAGTTCTTTCAAGTGGAAAGCGGTTGTCAGCTAGGTTTGTAACGATGACTTTGTCAAATTCTAGTCCTTTGACTGCGTGGATTGTCATTAGTCTTACTGCGTTAACGTTTTCTATTTTTGATGCAGGGATGTCAATTCCGATTCTTTCAAGAATTTCTAAATAATTAATAAAAGAACTCAAATTTTTGTCGTGAACTTCATAATAATTGTTTGCGACATCATAGAATGCTTTTAGATTCATTAGTCCTTCAATGTTTCTGGGGGTTCTTGAGTGGGTAAATTGTCTATTCAACCCAGTAAGTTCATAAACATCTAAAACTAATTCGGGCAAGGGTTTGTTTGAAACTTGGATTATTTCTGCGAGTTTGTTTGTTATTCTTTCAACTAGTTTTTTCCCAGATTCTGATAAATCTAATTCTTTAAGGTCAATAATTGTTGCAAAGTCTATTGACATGTCTTCTTCTCTTTTTGATTTTAAGTATCTGCCAATTTTTATTGAATCTTGGGAAGAAAGGGTATTTTGGTAGTGGAATAAGTTCCACCAGGCTTGTTCTCCTGTTCCAGTTCTTTCTTGTAAATTGTTAAGTATTCCAAGATAAGCAATTACTGTTCTTATTTCAGGTTTTTGCATTAGGTCTGTTTCGCCCGCGGAAATGAGTGGAATGTTTTTTGCTTCTAGGGCTTGTTCGATTTCTTTTCCTTGTTTGTGGGATCTGTAAAGGATACAAATTTCATCTAAAGGAGTTCCATCTTCAATTTCTTTTTCAACTATTTCGGCTACTTTTCGTGCTTCTTCAGAACCGTTCTTTAACTCAAAAATTTTGATTGTATCTCCTTCTCTTTTTTCAAAGTTTTCTATTTGAATACATTCTTCAGGACAAGTATAGTTCTTTTTTATTAATTCGTGTGAGATTTCAAGAACTGTATTTGGGGATCGTCGGCTTTTATCCAAATTAAATATATCTGTTTTTTTCAAGTCAAATGCACTTTCAAATACCCCAAAAACACCTCCAAAAGAACCTCTAAAAGCATAAATGGATTGGTTAGGATCTCCAACTACAGTAATATTTTGGTGGTCTTTTGCGAGTAATTCAATTAAATCAAATTGGAGTTTGTTTGTGTCCTGAAATTCATCTATAAAGAGAAACTTGAATTTTTTTGATATTTCTCCTTCTCCGTAAGTAGTTAAAACTTTTAATGCATTAAAGTTCAAGTCTGAATAATCTTGGTAATTCTTTTCTTTTTTCAAAAGCTCATATTTGCCCCACGCTTCAATGAAGTTTTTGTACTTTGAGTATTCTTCATAATTTTCAATAAACTCTTTTATCTTAGCCTTTTTTTCTTTAAGTTCTTGTCGGGCTTCTTTTGTCTCAGCAGGAATCAAGTAAAGAGTTTTAAACTCAAGATCCATTTTCTTTGCGAGAGCATCAAGATCTTCAATTCCTTCAAATTTGGATTTCAAATTTTCTAAATACTCGCTAAGTTTTTCAATTGTTACTCCAAAATCCTTTGCGGTTGAAATAGAGTGGACATATCTGTTCGAATTGTATGCATCAACGCCCAAGTACTTGTGCATTAGTATCTTGGAATCTTCTGGGGGAAGAATATCAAAATCAGGACTAACCCCAATTTTATTTCCCATTTCTTTTAATATGTCCGCACAAAAAGCGTGAAATGTTTTAATAGTAATTTCAGAAGAAGTCTTAAGCCCCACATCAACACTTTTTTTCAAATTATTTGTGGCTTCGTTAGAAAAAGTGAGGCATAAAATTTCCTCAGGCTTACATAAACCCTCATTTACAAGCTTAGCAATCTTTTTCACTAAGGTATAGGTTTTTCCTGTTCCAGCTCCAGCTTTAATCAAGCAAGGCCCTTGTACTTTTTCTATTGCTAGTTCTTGAGCTGTTTTCTGAGGAGTCATTTAATTAATTCTGGTTCTTTTCATTATTTAAACCATTCTTGCCTCTAAAAGAAAAAACCTTGTTTGGATACCTTTTTAAAGAATTGTCTACAAAAAAGTATATTATGGTTTATGAGAAACAAAAGTCAATAGCCGAGTACAAGGCAAATGAAGAATTCAAAGACGTATTTGTAGTTAGGTTCACCAAAGAGTTAAGGCAAACTAGTGGGGGTAAGTGGTTTTTTGAGATTAAAATTCAGGATGCTAATGGGGATGGGATGTTAAAGTATTGGGGTTCTGAAAATAAAGCAAAAGTGGAAGAATTACTTAATTCTCTAAAAGAGGATGATGTTATTTATGTTGAAGGAAGAGTGTCAGAGT
Source organism: archaeon (assembly GCA_041664905.1). GTDB lineage: Archaea > Iainarchaeota > Iainarchaeia > Iainarchaeales > JAAZKV01 > JAAZKV01. The sequence continues at coordinate 2,506 of JBAYJX010000062.1, forward strand.
ATATGGGGAAAATTGATTTTAGTGTTAATGAAGGGAAACTCAAAATTTTGATGCCTGAAGAATATGATGTGGCTGATTTTATCAGAAATAGTGATAGGGATACTGAAGAAATGTTTACTAAACTCAAAGAGTATATGGATTCGGTCCAAAATCTTGAACTAAAACAAGTATTAAACGCTTTTTTTTCAAACCAAGATTTTGTTGAAAAATTTAAAAAAAGTCCAGCTGCAATGTACATTCATCATGGATGGGTAGCAGGATTATTAGAACACACTTTAACAGTTACAAGTATTTGTGTAGATGTATCAAAACACCACAGTAACTTGGACAAAGATTTACTAATTACAGGGGCAGTATTGCATGATATTGGTAAGATTGAAGAATTCAAAACTACTACTCAAATTAAAGTAACTGACAAAGGAAACTTACTAAGTCACATGATTATTGGTGTACAAGAACTAACACGCGTACTTGACAAACTAGACATTCAAGAAACAACAAAAAACAAACTCTTACACACAATGATTGCACACCACGGATCAGTAGAAAACGGTTGCCCAAAACCACCAATGACCCCAGAAGCACTTATCATAGCTAAAGCGGATGACTTAGACGCGCAACTAGTAACAATGCTAGATGCAAAAAACACCGCACAAACAAACGACTCGTTTATTTACAACAAACACATGGGAAACATATACCTAAAGTGAAGTGAAAATATGGGTAATCTTGAAATAGCAAAAGAAGCAGTTAATTCAATTAAGCCAATTTCATCAGGATTATTTAGTTTGATTGGGTCAAAAAAATCCAGAACAATTGATACATTACTTCAGGACATTAGGAAATATGAATACTTGATTGAATCGGAATCGATGCTTGTAAATAGTATTGCTTCAGTTACTGGATTGTTACAAAAATCCAATGCCGAAACTTCTGCTCAACCGATTAGAAAACTGATTGAAGTGAAAAAGGATGAAATTGGTTCAAAAGGCGACTTTTTCAAAAACAACATTGCACGTTACAAAGAAAGAATATTGTTAAGAAAAGAATTAATAGAAATTATTTCAAAAGCGGATTATAAGTAATGGAGTTTATGCACATGGTTGAAGAATTTGAGTGCCCTTTATGCCACCAAAAGGTTTCAAGGAAAACCTTTAATGAAATCACTGGGATATGGCTAGCCCAAAAAAAAGCCATGGCAGAGTTTGAAGAAAAAAAGAAATTATATAAAAAACAAATAACCCAACTCAAAGGAGACAATAAAGAAAAAGTTCTTGCATTGCATGCCCAGCTTAAAAAACAAATTACTAAAACTAAGGAATTTTATGAAAATAGAATATCAACTGTTTTGAAAAAAGAGCACGAAAAACAAGAAATACTGCTTAGGAAGAAAGAGGCTTTAATTCGAAAAGAACTTTCTAGATCTATGTCAAATGAACTCAAAAAAGCAATTCATAACAAGCAAGTATTACTTGAAACTAAAAATAATTTAAAAATTCAAAAAGTGGTTGAACAAGAATCTGAAAAAAGGAGAAAGTTAGAGATTAGTAGAGATTCAGCAATTAAACAATTATCATCGTACACCACTAAGATACAAGAGCAAGAAAA
>JBAYJX010000063.1:0-3863 GCA_041664905.1 archaeon
CTAAGACTAGAAAAACCACTAGAAGCAGAACTCGACAAAGAAGGAAACGTAACATCAGGAAGAACAAAAGGATTCAACATAAAAGACGTAGAAAAAGAACTAATAGAAACCGCAAACAAAATAATGAACAACTACGAAGGAGAATTCATACCAACAAAAGACGAAAACAACTGCAGAAACTGCAAACTAAAATTCTACTGCCCAAAATGGGAAGAAAAATAAGAATCAAAACTAGCACTCAAAAATTTTAAGAGGTTTTAAAAAACGGTTTTTGGGGGGATTGTTGAAATGTCTTTAAATGTTATGTTTAATAAATATGTAGATTTGTATGAATGACAATTTTTGGATTGGAGTTGATATTAACTCACCCCAAATGGAAAAAATACTTGATAAAAGCCCCAAAATAATTAAGAAACATTTATTGCAAGGTACTGCTTGGCCTTTGCCTTCTCAGAAGTGTCTTCAAAATGAACTTAATACAGATAAACTGGGTTTAGAGTTAATTGAATATGCAAAATTAAATAATAAGCCCGCTTTATTAGAATTGCTTCTAATAACAAGGATGTGTAAAAAGAAAGGGGCTGACTTATTTGTAAAATTAATACAGTCTAAAAAGTATTTAACTGAAGTCGAAATTGAGAATTGCAAAAAAGAAATAGAATATGATCGCGTTGCATTAGCCTATAAAGTATTTAAAAAAAACTCAGAGTATGTTAAAGATTTGTATTGGAGTTATCTTGCATACAAAAGAGAATTTACTGAGTATTATTTGTCTAAAGGTGATGGAAAGCATTTGTTTAAACTGCTTCCCAATGAAGTAAATTTGTTTGAAAGTAGAATCCCAATTGCATTGAGCGAAAAGTGCTCTTGTTGGCACATAATGATAAATCCTGACGAGAAAATATACTGCTTGCGTGGATTTCCGACAGAAAAAATACTTCATCAATTACGAGAAAATAAACCAATGAAACTAGCTAAAACTCATATTTTTAAGATTTCAACAAATGGGATAATAAAAATTCCTGGAGAAGCAAAATTAAAAACAATGACAATGGTCAAAGAACTAGCCAAAGATTTATTGAAAGAAAAGAAAGAATCAATTGAGCGGCACTTTGCAGAATCAAAAAAGGACACTCTTGAAAAAATTAGAGAATTATTAATCAACCCAGAAACAATTGGAAATGTAATTATTACTGAAATCAAATTCAGTCAGACATCCATTCCGGGTAACCCTGCAGTACAATTAACAAAAAATTCTGGTTTAAATAAAACATTTGAGAATATTGAAAAGACCGGCATTAATATTAAAGAAGATTACAAAAAAATTGTTTCAATTACTCTTCTTGTTGACGAAAAATACCGAACTGTTAAGATTCGTCAAAATAAGGACTTCCTAGTATTTTGTTCATCAAGCATGTTCATATCTGAAGAAAATAAACAATACATTAAAGACTTTTTTTCTAAGTTTGGAGCAACAATAAATTTTGGAAGTGATAAACTTGATTAAAAACGAACAAATAATAGACGAATCAGACTTAGCAGAATTAAATCAAGCTCAGCATTTTGAACTTTTGGGAATTGTAAAACTTGAAGAAAAAGATTACTTTAATTGCAAGAGTAGTAATTGTGACGAAAAAATATATTTTGAAAGACAGAATGAGATTCAGTGTAAAAATTGCTTACGTTTTTTTAGCCCCAATACACTAAAACTTCACAAAGAATATTTAGTGACTTTCAATGAAAAAGGAATTTTTGATTACTTGATTAACAATGTGCATACGCTTGGTTATGCTGCAAGTATTGATAAAGAAGAAAATATAATCAAGTTTGAGAAAGATAAAAAGTCAGGCATAATTTGCATAATGGATTACTGCACTAATACAACACTGTTTGAACCAGCCTTTAACGATTCAATACTAAGAATAATTTGTGACTATTCAATTATGCCAATTAAAGGAATACAACAAGACAAATTCTTTTATTTAGGCGAACTTTTAACTAAAGAAATTGATTTTGCCAAAAAACTAGAACTTCTAATACACCACGAACCCTCAAAAAATGAAACTGAACTTAAAAAAATAAAATCATATTTAGAGTCTCCAGACCCAACTGGAAAAAAACTCGAACTTTTTGTAAAGGGTTTACTGAATTACCTTCAAGAAAATCCTGAACTAACCCAAAACTTCATGATTGCTCTTGAAAAGAACAAAAACAATATTTTTGGTTCAGCAATAATTAGATTAGCAGGAGCAGGAAGAACAGATATAACTCAAATACCTTTGTACCCATACTTATTAGATTTTTATAGGAGCGACAATAATTATGAATGTAAATCCTGGGCTAGCAATAAGAGCTTAACTCCTAAAGAATTAGGTTCAGCAGTTTTACAAGCTCAAGACCTCAATATGGCTGGTTTTGTGGCAATATGCACTGGCAAAGTAAGTGAAGATAATTGGCAAAGGGCAATAAAAAATAAAAACAAATTTAGAATCTTGATTATTGATAAATATATCTTGATGCGAATAGTAAATGGAGTAAATGCATTTAAGTTAATCTACACTTAGTTTTATAGAATTTCAAGTAACTATAAAGGTAAAATTATGCAGCCTCGACAAGCCAAAGGAATTATTCTAGAAGAACTAGTAAAAGTTTTCTTAGCAAAACAAGGTTTCAAAGTTATAGACAAACAAACACAAGGATACTATGGGCTAAAAGAGAAAAATGGAATTCTTAGATTATCTGGCAGGGGATGTTCCCATCAAATAGATGCATTAGGACAGCTTTTGTTCCCAATACCTTTTGTTTACCCCGTAAGGCTTTTATGTGAAGCAAAGTGCTTAAATAAAAAAGTCGACTTAGAAGTAATTCGGAACTTTACAGGAGTAATGAAAGATATATCCGAAAACTACTTTGCAGATAAAAAATCAAAACAAGAACTAATTCGATTTACTGACTGCGGAGCAATATTTTCGACAAGTGACTTCTCTTTACCTGCTCAACAATATGCTTTTGCACATGGAATTCACTTGTTGAGGGTACCTGACTTAAAACCAGCTGTTGATTACATATACCAACACATTAATCCCCCGATAAATCATAAAAACATATTAGAACAAACTAATCGTTTAATTAGAAATTCCCAATTAATAAGCCAAAATTATTATTTTGGAATGGCTGCAGGATTATATCCAATAACTATTGTTAGCAATACTCCATTAAATCTAAATCAATTCTTTGATACAGACACTGCAGACATGACAATAAGTGCGATAAAAAATGACTTTGGCAAAATAGAGTATTTGGAGATTCATCAAAATAATTGGCGTGGCAAAATATTTATTTCAAAACATTTATTTAAAAAATATTTTTCAAAAACAAATAAATTAGAAACATTAAATTCAAAAGTAGAATTATTTTCAAACATCGACATTCCTATAATTATAAATTCAATGCGTAGAATAATTAAACTTAATTTAGATAAAAACTGGGTGCAAATAACTAAAGCATTACTTGAACAAAACCCGAAGTCTCCAGTTGCCGGGATGATCAGAGATTGAGAATAAATCTGAAATTAAAATTTGTAAATAATTTATTCTTCTGTTTTAGGTTTTTTCATTCCATCAGTTTTTGGGCAGGTTCTGCACATAGAATTCATTAAGCTTGGCTCCTCAGGGCAATCTGGAAAAGCACCTTTGCAAGAGGGGAATAAACCTTTTTTCATAAACTCGGATTCTGGTTCACTTTTATATTTTTGTGTTTTCCAATAATTTAATACAGCCATAAAACCATCTACTTTTTGTCAATTTCTTCTTCAACCAGCCTTTTTGCATTTTCAAGTAATATTCCAGACTCTTTTCGAAGAG
>JBAYJX010000064.1:0-3631 GCA_041664905.1 archaeon
GCCATTTTCGTTTCAAGTAAATGTGTGAACGCTTACGAACAAATTCGAAACGAGATTGCTCGGGTTTCCTCGCTCACCGCTTCGCGGTTCGCTTAGCTCGCCCCTGCGGGGCTCGCTTAACAAAAGTGCCTGCCGAACTTCGTTTTTGTTCTGTCCTCAAATCAAAAGGCAAAAATTTTTAATGTTCTATGTCTTATAGTTTTCTTACAACTTAAATGACCACTCTGGCGAACTCAACCTGAATTACTTCAAATTGTCCAAAGTGGTCATTAAAAAAAGTAATCCAAAAAGTTGAGTTCACTTTTTAATTTACTCTGTGAAGAAAAATAATCAACTATATCTTGCTAAATCATTAAGTTATAATCGGCTAAACAGTTGCGATTAAATCAAATGATCAAAAAAATAGTTATTGATATTCCACCTACGACAAAAGAAGATATTGCGAGATGGAACAACCTTAATCCCTTGAATTACGAAAGAGTCATATGGTCATCAATTAATAAATATAACTATCGAGCACAACTGGACATTGCGGAAATGCTATTCAAGAAATTAAGAAGTCTTAAAGATGATAATTTAGAAGGTAGTGATTTGGCAAAGAATATTGCATTTAGAATAATGCAGTTGTTTTTTGAAATTTCAGACCAATTCGCATTAGTATTCATGAGTATTCTTAATAAAGGTCAAACACCTGTTTATGAAACTTATGTGGCAGGAAATAATATCAAGACAGCAGACTTTTTTGCAAGGTGCGCAAATAAAAAAGTTAGCAAGTTAGAAATATTAACAGTTTGGGGATTAGATAAATTAAAACTTGATTCGATTGTTAATGTTTCTGTGAAAATTAAAATGCAAAAAATTATAGCTGACACAGTCAAACGAGAAAGGAAAAACTTAGAAATATATGGCAATTCATATATTGATCAAGATTTAATAAACAAGAAGACAACTTACTCTTCATCACTAAAAGGATCTTTTTCAGTAAAACATGGATATAAGCAGGTTACACCAACAAATCTTTCTTTAAGCATGTGGAATTTTGACGAGAAGGAACCAACTATTATGGAAGAGATTGTCGAGATTACAAGAAAAGATAACAATGAGACAAAACGTGTTATTAAAGTTGGTGGATTATTTGATAGTAAAAAAAGAGATATAGAAGATATATGCGAGAAGATATTGGATCACATAGCATTTTTATCTAGGGAAATACAAACCATTTCAAATATCCAATTATCGCTTTTGGATGATCCGTATGGATCATTAGTTTTGTATGCTAAAAATGGGATTCTAAAAATTGGACGAAATGATCCATGCATTTGTAACAGTTCCAAGAAATGGAAGCGATGTCACGGAAGATAAGTGTCGTCAATTCAAATATATCTTTTTGTTTCTAAAAGTGTAATAATTTAGAAATGAGTGAATCACCTGCACCAATTGAAATACAACAAGTTAAAAAGGATTTACTTGATCCAAGAACAATTTCAAAAAATAATGATCAAGAAGGTAGAGACAATTTAGCGTCTCAATTGAGAGAAAAAAGACGAGAAAGAGACGCTCTTCATCAAGATATAGCAACTACCCAAACAGAATTAGATGATCGGCAATCAAATCTTCTAGTTAAATTAAAAACAAAATTAAATATTCCAGATAAACAAGTTCAAGAATTGGAGGCGACAAAGTTAGAGCAAGGAATGAAAGATGAGAACTTACCAGATACAAGAAAAATGGTCGAGGCATACTACGAAAAACTTGCGGAAACACCACTAACAAATCAAGAAAAAAGAGATTTATTAAAACCTGAGGTTCTTGCAGAACTTTCAATTGAAGAATATATTGCGTTATGGAAAAGATTGAATCCACATTTTCTTACTCATGTAACAAGACAAGGCCTACGAGACCATACTGGAGGCGATCCGATGGTCAATCATTCAAGTAATTACAATTCATTTGTTAATGGTTTTACTGATGTTATGAAAAACGAAAAGCGAATCTATCCACCCTTAGCAAGAATTGGACTAAAAGATAGAGATGAAACAACAGTCAAAATTTTTCTGAGCAATTATGTGTTACAAGCACAGAATGAAGAGGAAGCACTAAAAAGATTTGATGCCACACTTCACCAGTCTATGGGGGCTGCTCCCACATATCCAGATTACACTTCCACACACCTTGCCGCTCAAATTGCATCTGACAGGTATTATGGCGGAGAAACAAACAACGAAGTTTTCTTTGTATATCCATCTGATGTCCTCGCTTCACAGTATCCGTTTGCATTTAATGGCTGGGAGAAAGATTTTACACATCCACAAAGTGAAACAAAGTGGAATGATGTTTTTATCTGGACTGATCCAAAAAAACCTGGTGTTCCTGTTGATAGCGGTATAGTGTTTCTTTCTAAAGATACTCCAGTTGATCCAAATACTGGATCAAGATATGCATCTGAAACAATAAAAAATGAGCAAGGTCAAGATATAAGAATACCAGTATATGATGAAGTCCTACTAAATAAATTTGAAGCTTGGGTAAATGATCTTACTAGCGAATCGCCCGTTATCAAAGCAATTGATGATGCATATAAAAGAAACGATAGCGGCAGATTTGATAGCGTCTTAAGAGATGAAATGCGAAAAATTGGAGTACCCGAGGATTCAATGGGTTCACTTTTATATATGTCTGGTCTTTCTCAAGACATATTTATATTCAAGGAGAAACACCCAACAGGTAATAAATATGTTGATGATTTCAAAGATTCAAACGCAAAATATAAAAGGGCTGAAAATACTGTAAGTGCAAAAGAATATTGGGAAAAATATTTTTCAGAACACCCAGACCAAAAACCGAAGCATATTGCCTATTACAATGGAGATCCGACTAACGCAATCTATAAATTTCAACAAGAAAATGGGATAGGATCTGCGGACACATCAAAGGTTGATGGTCAGCTTTTAGGTTTCGATGACAACCATGTTGTAGATATGGCGAATGATCCTAGATCAAATGTAGAGCATCAACAATTGATTGATTTGGGTAATAAAATTATAAAAGAACATTATTCAACTTCGTTAGAAACTGCATAATAAGATCTTATCTTGTCCTACCCTTCACATGACGTCAGCCACACCCCTGTAGCTTTGGGGTGTTTTGTGTTGGGCAGGATTCCCTGTTAAGGGAACTTTCAGGAGCAATGGTTTTGTTGTTTTGTTCTCTAACCAAGTGCTGTGCGGAGCACCATTTCTTCCTGTAGCACTTGGTTCAGTTGCCTGTAAAGGCAAATTGCGACTGAAATGGTGTTATTTTGTCCAAACGGCTAGCTCTTAACCGTCCAGCGGACGGTAACATGGACAAAAGCCGTATTTACGGCCAATCAACGGAGTTGACTGAGTACCTGACGGGTATCCGTCAGCCACCCGCACGGTGTGATATAATTGCTTTGTTCTTTGAAGCTTTGTGTTCTGTGTTTCTAGTTTGGCGAAGCCAAACACAAAAAATCGTGCTGAGAAAAATGTTGTTAAGCGAGCCCCGCAGGGGCGAGCTAAGCGAACCGCGAAGCGGTGAGCGAGGAAACCCGAGCAATCTCGTTTCGAATTTGTTCGTAAGCGTTCACACATTTACTTGAAACGAAAATGGC
>JBAYJX010000065.1:0-3466 GCA_041664905.1 archaeon
AAAACTTGCTAAAAAAGATGCTGAGCAACTTGAAATGATAAAAAAGAAAGTTGAGGAATTAACTAATTGTGACTCTATCTCAATTCAGCATTACAAAAATCTTCGCTCTCCATTAAATTACTTAAAGCGAGTTCATATTCTGAAAAGTTTTGTTCTCACTTTTGCAGTTGACGAAAAAAACAAAACAATTTCGCTTGAAGATTATGACCACCACGATAATATTTATGAATAAAGCGAGTTTAATGTGGCAAAGTCAATCGTCGTAGTTTCATAAATCTTTATAAAGAACTTTTTCTTGTTCAATAGATTTTTATAATGCGGGAGTGGTTAATATGTTTAGTGATGATATGAAGCAATTGGAAAAAAAATTCTCTGCAGTAATTACAAAGGAAGGGAAGTTTTTTGTTTCTTTTTGTCCTGAACTAGGGGTTTCTTCGCAAGGTTTAACTGAAAAAGGGGCTCTTTCGAATTTGAAAGAGGCAGTTGAATTATACTTGGAAGATGATCCAATTGGCTTGCCCGAAAAGAGGCATGTGGTTGAGTTCAAGGCAAAGGTAATTGCTCATGCATAAAACTATTTCTGGCCTCGAACTAGTAAAATTCTTAACCAAAAAAGGTTTTCAGATATGTTCTCGGAAAGGCTCTCATGTAAAACTTATTTGTGTTGAAAGAAATACTAAAACAATTGTTCCAATGCACAAGGAAATCTCAAAAGGGACTCTGAACAGTATTCTTAAGCAAGCAAAATTAACTGAAGATGAAATTGAAGAGTTATTTAGTTAATTTCCAGTCTCAAAAGCTTTTGTTTATAATCATTTAGTGCTTTTTTTCTTTTATGCCAATTAAAAGTAAAGCCAAGAGTAAACCTGTGCATTATGTTAGGGAATCAAAGTCAAAGTTAAATCATGTTCTTTTATTAGGAATTTTGTTTTTGGTTTTCGCAATAATCTTTTTACTTAAACTAAACAATGAAGGATTATTTTGGCTTCTGCTTGTAGTGGGAGCGGTTTTAGTTGCAAATTCTATTTTGCTTAGGTTTAGTTTTGCCACTCCATTTATGTTCAAATACATTCTCACCATGCTTAAAACAAAGCATTTTGTAAACTTTATTACTTCTATTGCTCATCATGCAAAATGGTTTGAAAAGATTTGTATACTTGGCTCAATTCTTGGTTTTGGGGTAACTGCGGTTGATTATTGGTTTGCTAGAAAAATTGGTGGTTGGAAAAGAATTTTGTTGTTGTTGGGGTCAGCAGTTGTTTTGGGTTTTTTCTTTTACACTTTTTGTAAAGTATTGTTTGCGGTTCCAGTTCTTGCTCCTTTGTTTTGGTTTTGTTTAATCGCTTTTGTAATTCTTGGTTTTGGGGGGATGTCTCTAGCAATTCTTGTGGGTTATGGTGGTCTTTCAGTAATAAGTTTGATTAATCATACTCAAATATGTCCTTCGGTTGCTCCTGTGTTGCCCGGTGTTCCAATTCCTGGTTTGGGTGTTGCAATCCCCCTTATTGCTTGGATTTCTTTTGTAATGGTTTTGGTTATTCATGAATTTAGTCACGGAATAATGATGATTTATTATAAAGAGAAAATAAAATCTGTCGGGGTAATTTTGGCAGGAATAATTCCTTTTGGGGCTTTTGTTGAACAGGATAATAAAACTTTTGAAAAACTTGATGACAAAAAAGCACTTAATGTGTTGAGTGCGGGTTCTGCTAGTAATTTGTTTACGCTTGGAGTTGCTTGGGTTGTTTTATTAATTTTAATTACTGCTCTTGTTCCGTTTAATCCTGTTTTTGAGGGTGTTGCAGAGAAGTCTTTTGGCGGAGTAAAAGTAAATTCTGTTAGTGATACTGTTTCTTTTTGTGGGGTTGATGCTAATGCTCCTGCTAAGGGAAAGTTGTTTGCAGGAGATATTGTTAAGGAAATTAATGGGGTTGACATTAATAGTATTGAGACATTAAACAAGTTGTTTAAGGATGCTAATGGGAGTATTAGATTTACTATCGAGAGAACAAATGACAAAAATATTCCTGTTGATTTGAATGTTGGAATTACTCCGTTTAATTTTGAGCAATTAGGGATTAAGAGGATTGGGGTAGAGTTTGCTGTAGTACCAACTGATTATGTTGTACCACCAGAAATTTTTTGGGCATCAACAACTCTTTCAATGATAAGTCAAATTCTTTTATTTTTTATAATAATTAGTTTTGCTGCCGGATCATTTAATTATTTTCCTTCAGAGCCTTTTGATGGGGGAAAAATGGCTAAAATAATACTTGCGCCTTATTTTGGTTTCATGAAGATGGATAAAAAAGATACTCACAAGTTAATTGGAAGAATATTTGTTTGGATATTAATAATTTCGCTTACCTTAAACATGATTCCTTATTTAACAATGGCAATTTAATTTAGTTCTGAGTTCTTAAATAATTCACCACTTATCCCATGAAAAGAATAAATTGCTCTCGGAGAATTTCCCAAGAGCAATAGAGAGTTATGTTTTTGGATTTTGCGCCAATAAAGCATTTTGCTTTATGGTGCTTGGTATGCTCACCAGCGTACCATACACAATTTTCCGTGTAGTACAATATTTCGCCAAAGTAGTATTTAAAGGTATTCTGGGGCAAGCTGGAGGGGTGTCTAAGGTGTATGCTTAGAGTTCTTTTTATTAAAAATTCCTTTATGAGTTGGGTTTAAGAAAATTAGTTTACTAATTTTTTAGGTTGTGATTTTTTTTGGGTGTTAATCTTTCTGAGTTAGTTGAGAAACAAGAGATTTCGCTTGATTTTTTAGTTGGTAAAAGAGTCGGAATTGATTCTTATAATATGCTTTACCAATTCCTTGCTTCAATTAGGGGGCCTGATGGCTTACCTCTAGCTGATTCGCATGGCAATGTTACTTCTCACTTAACTGGTTTGTTTTATCGTACCCTAAATTTAGTTGATATGGGGGTAAAACCTGTTTATGTTTTTGATGGAAAACCCTCTGAGTTAAAGTATGAGACTTTGAAGAAAAGAAGAGAAGCAAGAACTGATGCTGAAAAAAAATCTGCTACTGCACTTCAAGAAGGAAACTTAGGGGATGCTCAAAAATTTGGTTCGCGTGCACTAAAACTTACTCCCCAGATGACTCTTGAAGCAAAAGAAATGCTTTCATATATGGGTGTTCCAGTGGTTCAAGCTCCTCAGGAAGGGGAAGCTCAAGCTAGTGTAATGGTTTCAAAGGGACAACTATTTGGAGTAGTTAGTCAGGATTTTGATTGTTTATTATTTGGTGCAAATCACTTGTTTAGAAATATTGGTTTGGGTGGAAAACGAAAAGTTGCTGGTAAAAACTTTTACGTTGATGTTAAACCCCAGCACATTGAACTTGAAAGAGTTTTGTCTCAATTAAAACTCACTCGTGAGAAATTAATTTGGCTTGGGTTACTTGTTGGAACGGATTTTAGCGAAAAGTTTCCACGAATCGG
>JBAYJX010000066.1:0-3336 GCA_041664905.1 archaeon
AAGAACCACTTTTTGAATCTCCTCGCCCAGAATTATAATTCTCAATAAACACCCCACACACTCATTTTTTCACCTACAACTTAGATTAGCTTTTTAATTTGTTTTAATTTTTCATTTAAATATGCAATTTCCGTTTTTAGAGCCAGATTTTCTTCAAAAAGTTTGATTTTTTCTTGATCACTCACGGGTACATTAAATTGTTTCATAAGTAATTCTGAGTGTAGTCCTTTGTTTGTTCCTTTTTTTTTGCAATTGTTAATAAACTGAGAAAATCTTCTTGAAGATAATACTATTGAGTTTAATTCATCAACATTGTTTATTTTTGTCCATTTTTTTAGTTCATCTTGGTTTATCGAGAATATTTTTTCTCTATTTTGGTATTTATCTAAAATTAAATTTCTTTTTTTCAGTACTCGAATTTGTTCAGAAATGCTTGTTTTTGGGCAATTTGTTTCGCCCGATAATTGTTTTAATGAAATCTCTTTCCTAAAGTAAATTGTTTGAAATGTAAAATAGAGTGTTCCGCTAAATCCAAAATTAAAGCTTTCTTTCATAAAACCACTAATTTAATTATTTAATGTCTTTGTTACTACTATTTCAATTATTGAATATGTATTTAAATATATCTTATCATACGATATATTAGTCAGAAGGTGAAAGAATGAGTATGTTTGATCCCTGTCAGGAAACTTATCATTGCGATAAATGTGGATATGAATGGAATCCAAGAGTAATGTTTCCAAGAAATTGTCCTAATTGTGGATGGGACTTTAGAGTATAAAGAAGACAAAAGAAAGCATATTAGTGATAGAAGATATAGTACGCAAGTTGTGGTGAATTAGTTGTATTTGTTTATAATTGAATCAATTACTTTTTCTTTGTCATAAGTAATTTTTGCAGTAAATATTCCTTTCTTAGTTAGTAACGGTAAAAATAAGCGGTCTGAGTCCCACAAATTTAGTTTTTTTATTTGGGAAGTTTTAATCCACTCCAAATTACCCTCATTACACTCAATTAGATTTCCAGTGAACTTCTTTGCAATAAAAACAAAATTTATCCATTCCTCATCAGTACTTGTTGAAGGATAAGTAATAATGCCTTTTAGTATTGGATTTGTTATTTTTAGACCCGATTCTTCGAAAACTTCTCGCTTAACAGCTTCCTCAGGAGACTCATTAGGTTCAATCTTTCCGCCCAAACCATTCCACTTACCAAAATGCCCATTAGTCAAATCACTTTCTTTCTTCACCCTATGCAACATCAAAGTTTCGTCATTTTTAGTTATATAACAAAGAACAGACATTTTCATAACAAAACAACCTAACAAAATATTTATCAAGAAATCATTTTAGATTCTATTGTAAACAATTTTTCTATTAGGGGTTTGGTTTCTGTTCTTGTTAGGGTTTGGTGAAAACATGCGTATACGTCTTTGTCGTTTTTGTCTGTTACAACAAACCACCACTGAGAGTAAGTTGCATTGTTTTTTTCTATTTTGTTTGCTAGGTTTGAAGCGTTGCCTAATTGGGAACCGGTTTCTATTTCAATCGCAAAACGCTCTATAACACCATTTTTTTCTATTTCAAACGTAACATCTGGGTCTACTGTAGCATCTGTTTTAACGTTTTTAGTGTAGTGCCTAACTTCTTCAGCAATTACTTGCACCATAAAGTAATGCTCAACACTCTCACTCCCCCTAGGTTGCTTTACCAAATAATTTCTAGGAGAAGTCTCTAAACCGCATAACTTAGCTTCAACAAAACCATTACTCTTCAAAAAACTTACTTGCTGCTCATTTAACTCATTTGTTAAATAATAATTTTTTTCTAACTTGTAAGGTTCTAGGTTTTCTTTCTCTGTAGTGCCTAACTCTTTTAACTTTTCTTCTCTTTTTCTAATCTCATCCGGATTAGTCGTAATTAATTCATACTCACTTGGACTTGGCACTACTCGTAAAGGTATGTGGTCGTTCATTGCAAAAAGTAATCCTTCTCCAGGCATCGCAGTTAGTAAGTAGTTTTGTTCTTCTTGGTTTAAGTGAAATTTTTCAGCTAACTCCATTATACACGCTGGCTCTTGCCTTGAAAGATACTTCCATGCAGTATTTGCTAAAATAGTTTTTCCCGCAGGAGAAGTCAATAAGTCTTCAACTTCTTGAGTAATAATCACAATTCCTAAACCAAACTTTCTAGCAGTTTTAATTAACTCGAAAATTGATTTTGAGTGTTCTGCGAATTGTAACAAAGACCAAGCCTCATCAATAATCAAAGTCTTCCTTTCCTTATCCTTCTGCATCTTCTTATGCACAAAATCAAGAATCAAATACATCATCACAGGCTTAATCTGACTAGGCATATTTGCAATGTTAAAACAAATCAAATCATTAGTCAAATCAAGATTAGTCTGCTTATTGATAAACGAGAAAGAACCTTTAACATAAATCCTCAACCTATTCTCTAAAGCTTCATAAGTCATTTTTTCCAATCTTGATGCCGTTTTCTTTTCCTTGATTATTTCATTGTACAAGTCTTCCATTATCGGAGGTTCTTTACCCCAAGTACTTGAATCGTCTGGAAGAATTCCTTTTTGTTGATAAACATTGTGAATAGCTTTATCCAAAATATTCTTTTGAACCTCAGTTAACTCCCCACACAAAATTTTGAACAAATCCATTAAACTAATAGTTTTTTCTCCTAAATCAGAGTTCATTAAATCAAAAGGATTAATTATAGAATTACTTTCACGATGAATTTCAACAAGTTGACCATTGTAAGCTTTAGTTAACTCAACATACTCCCCTTGCGGATCAATCATAATCGTCTTAACCCCACGCAAAATATTTCTCAAAATAAATAATTTCGCCGTAACCGATTTCCCGCCTCCACTTGTGCCCAAAATTAAACCATTATAATTAGCAAAACTAAAAGGATCCAAAATAATCGGAATATTGTTTAGTTTGTTTAGTCCGAATAGTATTCCTTCTTGATCAATGTTCAAGTAAGCTGTTGTAAAAGGAAAACAAGCCGCCAAAGCATCACTAGGAATATTTCGATTAATGTTTAGTTTATCTTCTTGAATAGGATACAAGGATTTTGCGCCTTCATTCATTTTCAAAAAAGGAATTTTAGGAATAATCATAATAGAATTTAATTCTGCCAAAATCTTTTTTGTTAATAACTCTAGTTTTTCTTTGTCGTATGCTCTGGCTCCGAGGTAAAGAGAAATGTTGAATAGTTTCTCTTCACCTTTTTGGAGCTTTTCGAGTACGTTTAGGGTGTCTTGGTGTTGCAACTGCAAAGAAGGATTCACAATCCCTTTCATTTGAGCCGCCATCAA
>JBAYJX010000067.1:0-3176 GCA_041664905.1 archaeon
ATATGATCCAAGTCTGGTACCAAATAACATATATGGAATTGGAATAATAAATCATTCGGATTTAAAAGATGCTTCTAATTTGGTTAATTCCAATAATGGAGATTGGGGTTATGTAACAATTGTTATAACTGAGGATCAAAGAGATAAAGGTGTTTGGCAAAAGTTCTTTGATGAATGTAGAAGACTTCATTTAATTCCAATTGTTAGAATTGCATCAGAATTTGACGGGAAAAACTGGAAAATACCAACAATTGAAGATATTGATTTATGGGTTAACTTTTTTAATTCTTTAAATTGGGTTGTTGAAAATAGATATGTAGTCATTTCAAACGAGCCAAATCATTCAAAAGAATGGGGAGGAAAAATTGATCCTGAAGGCTATGCCACATACCTTAAAACTTTTAGTGAAAGATTAAAAAATTCAAACAAAGATTTTTTTATTTTAAATGCAGGTTTTGATCAGTCTGCTACAAACACTAGAATATCAATGGATCAGAAACTATTCATGCAAAGAATGGTAAAAGAAGTTCCTGATGTTTTTAATTTTATAGATGGTTGGGCCAGTCATTCATACCCAAACCCAGCCTTTTCCGGTAGCGAGAAAGCTGTGGGAAGAAAAAGTATAAAGGGATATGAATGGGAATTAAATTTATTAAAAACATTTAATGTTAATAAAGAACTTCCCATTTTTATTACTGAAACAGGTTGGGTAAGAACAAATAAAAGATTGACTGATGAGGCAAATGAAAAAATAGTTACAGATAGAATTAAATATGCTTTTGAACACGTTTGGAGTAAAGACAAAAAAATAGTTGCTGTTACCCCTTTTATTTTAAATTATCAAGACGAACCCTTTAAAGAATTTTCGTGGAAAAAATCTGACACTGAATTTTTTTCATTTTACGAAGAAATTAGATCTATAAATAAAATTAAAGGAGAACCTGCCCAAAAGATTAGTGGTGAAGTTCTTTTCACCTTTTTAAATCCGCTTGCAACTTCATTTGATCATAAGAAAGGTTATGCACTTGTCCGAAATGTAGGGCAAAATATTTGGAACAAACAAAACATTGAATTAAAAGTTTCAAATAGTAAATTTAAAATTAAAGATATTGAACTTAATAGTCTTTCTCCTATAGCCTCAGGATTACTTATTTACACACTTAAGTTTCCAGAAATTCCTGATTTTTATGATCTAAACATTGGTTTTTATGTAAACAATCAAAAAATAGGTGATGTTTACAATGGAAAAATAATTACCTTTCCATAAAGTAAGCATAAATCATCAATTTTTGATAAAATACAAATACTTGCGGGCCCATAGCTCAGTGGTAGAGCAATTCCCTCTTAAGGAAAAGGTCGAAGGTTCGAATCCTTCTGGGCTCACACATTGAGCAATTTCCTCAAAATATGTGGCAGGGTGGGGACTGCCACATACAGAAAACAGCGTAGAATAGCCCAAATTGTATGAATATTGCAGGTGTTGGTCGGTTAGGAAAAAGTTCGAGCAGGCACTTCTTACGAAAGTTGCCAAACTTTCGAAGTCATTTTTCTCTTGCGCGATTTTTTGTGCCTGAAATGCACTCATTATGAAATGTTCTAGTGGTTCGAGCCAACTGCTCCCGTGTTGTTTTATTTCTTCTATTTTCTCTTGAAGTTGAAGTTTAATATTGAATAATTCATTCTTTTAATTTTATAATCTTCCTCTGATATTACACTTTCTAAATATGCATTAAGTAACTTGTTTAGTTTTATTTCTGTAGCTTGCAGTTCTATCTCAGTCAAAGCTGTGTTTTCTTTGGCTTTGACTGATTCTTGAAGTTTATCTTGTTCTAATAATGCTAGCCACTTTTCTTTCCATTGATCTGGAACGAATATGCTTTTAATTTTTCTTCTTAATTGTTTGGCAAGATTAATTTCAGATATGTATTTTTGATTACAGACACCAAATTTTTTAGAACATCTGTAATATACATATCTAACTTTTTTATGTAACCTCTTAACCAACTTTAGATGCTCTTCACCAGTAATAGCACCACCGCATTCTCCACATCTTGCCAAACCAATGAAAGGAAAATTTTTTCCTAATTTGTACCTTGGTTTTTCTATTCTATTAATTTGCCTTTGGACAGCATCAAAAAGTGTTTTTGAAATAATGGGTTTATGTATTCCTTTATGTAATTCACCTTTGTAATCCAATATTCCAAGGTAAAATCTATTGGAAAGCTTTCTTTTAATAGTTGATGGGTTTATTTTTCTACCAATTCGAGTAGTAACTCCATTTTTATACAGAAACTCAGAAATTGAACTAAAAGAATGCTTTCCTTCCGCAAACATTTCAAAACACTTTTTGACAATTCTACTTCTAACAGGATCAACAACAATAGTTTTAGTATTTTTGTCATTTAAATACCCAAGCGGTGCTTCAACAGGCCAAATTCCAAGTCTCACTTTATGTCTCATACCTCGCTTTACATTTTCAGAAAGGTTATCAACATAATATTTGGACTGCCCAAAGGCCATATTGAGTACAAATTTACCCTGTGGGCTGTTCTCAAACCAAAATGAGGGAAATTTTAGATCAATTAGTTTCCCTGTATCTAACGAGTAAATTATTTTTCCACCATCAATACTGTTTCTAGCTAATCTATCAGGATGCCAAGAAACTATACCTTGGGCGTCTCCATTTTCTATCCTTTTAAGCATTTCTGCAAATAATGGACGTCCAATGGTTTTGGCTGTTCTTGCTTCACAGACAAAATCTAAAATTTCCAAGTTTTGTTTTGAAGCATATTCTTTGAGTTCTGCTACTTGCTGGTCAATGGAAAGAATCTGTTTATCTTTCTCATCTGTAGACTTTCTAACATATGCTATGTATTTCATTGGCAGTTAATTATTTTCTATTTTTTTGTTGTTATGTTTTACAGACCCGCAGGTCTGAAAAATTTTTGCATTTTGATTTGTTTTCCTATTACTCGACCAACACCTGCAATATTCATACAATTTGGGCTATTCTACGCTGTTTTCTGTATGTGGCAGTCCCCACCCTGCCACATATTTTGAGGAAATTGCTCAATGTGTGAACGCTTACGAACAAATTCGAAACGAGATTGCTCGGGTTTCCTCGCTCACCGCTTCGCGGTTCGCTTAGCTCGCCCCTGCGGGGCTCGCTTAACAAA
>JBAYJX010000068.1:0-2639 GCA_041664905.1 archaeon
ATTCTTCTTTAGTTTTTATTTTTGCCAAGATCTCTTTGGTTTGTTTGACCAAATCCAGCTCCTCTTTTTGTCTGCTTTGTTGATTCATGCATGCTGAATAATAATTCTTTATTTCACCTTCCATGGCTGATTCAGGGGTTTTCTGCGCCAAGTCCATAAAATACTTTTTTTTAAATTCTAATAAACGTTCTCCGGCATCGCTAAAAGCAAAATTATGTCTAGAACGATCGTCACGTAATTTAAAACCACTGATAACAGAAGAACAGGCGTACTCATAAAAGTTAACACAAGGATTAATCGAGTTGTTTACGGGATATTCACGTTTATCTGGAATTACTGATGTGGCATTTTCTGCATAACCAAGGGAATTAAATAAACATATAACAAAAAACAAAATGCATTTTGTCAAGAGACTAATGTTTATAAAATTTTCTAACCCAAATAGGTTACTGTACAAGTGTTCTATCTTTATTTTGATATCTAGCATAAAGGTGTTCAATAAAATAACTTGTTGTTAATTTGCTCCCGGTTATTTTTTTTATTAGTGCTTGCGAGGAATAAAGCTTGCCGTATTGATAAATGTTTTTATGCAGCCATTGTTTGATGGGAATTAAGTTGCCTGATGCAACCTCTTTCTCCCAGTTCGGATGTTGTTTTTTGAAAGTTTCAAAAAATTGTGCTGCATATAAATTACCTAAGGCGTATGTTGGAAAATAACCGAAAGCTCCCATTGACCAATGAATGTCTTGTAAACAACCTTCAACATTATTTTTTACTACCACATTTAAATATTCTTTCATTTTGCTATTCCAAACTTCCGGTAGATCTTTGACTAATAAAGTTCCTTCTATCAGAGCTTTTTCAATTTCAAAACGCAAAATAATATGTAAATTATACGATACTTCATCAGCTTCAATTCGAATAGGTCCTGGTGTTACTTTATTAATGGCTGCTAAAAATTTTTTTAAAGTAACTTTATTTAAAGCTCGGGGAAATTCTTTTTTTAATAATGGGAAAAAATAGTGCCAAAATGGTAAACACTGTCCTAATTGAGTTTCCCATAAGCGCGATTGACTTTCGTGAACTCCAGAAGAAATCGCTTCGCAAAGAGGAGAGCCAAACTGCTCTTTAGGCAATCCTAATTCATATATACCATGTCCAGCTTCATGAATTGTAGCAAATATATTAGACATTAGTGATAAGGGATGGATTGCAGTCGCTAAACGTACATCGGTAGGGTGAAAGTTTATTGTAAAGGGGTGAATGGTAAGATCTAAGCGCCCACAATTTAAGTCGTAACCCATTTTTTTTAACAACAAATGAGATAAACCTAGTTGTTTGTCTTTATTAAAAGAGCCAAAAAGAAAATCGTCGTTTACTTTAGGTTTTTTGGCTGCAAGCGCTAACAAATTCATCAATGGTTCTTTAATAGATAAAAATAGTTGTTCAATTTCTTGGGTTGTCCATCCTGGTTCGTATTCATCAAGCAAAGCGTCATACGGGTGCTTATTATACTTTAGTAATTCTGCTTTTTTTTGGCACATAACAACAATGCGCTCTAAAAATGGTTTGAATTTAAGAAAATTGTTTTCCTGACGAGCAATACCCCAGGCGTGTTTTGCTTCTGAAGTAAGAGCAGCAAAATCTTTTACAAAGGTATTTGGTAGACGAATTAATTTAACATATGTTCTGTGCCATTCTTTGATAGCGACTTTTTTTTCCGGGCTTAACGAAGTCGCTAATATTTTGCCAGTTTCTAAATTTATTAACTTTTTTAAAAGGCTGCCAAAAACTTTACTAGTTTGTTTTTTATGAATTATGGTATCTAAAAGCGCATTTTGTTTTGATCTGATCTCTATCGAATTAGGAGGCATGTGGGTGTCTTGATCCCAATGCAACATGGATTCTATTCCTTTTAAAGTTTGAGTTTCCCTTGAGAATGCAAAAAGTGCGTGGTAGTTGTTAAGATCTTTTCTTTTGTTCATGTTTTTTTTGATAACTTTTTATTTTAAAAGCAGTTAACGAAAGTTACTCAAATTAATCTCAAAAATATTCTGTTATTTCTGTAATGGCCAAAGTGATCACGTGGTTTTTTGAATTACGATTTACTATTGATAAACCAATCGGCAAATTCTTTATCAAACATATCTTTTTTCAAAGAATATGCATATATTTGACTTACCGCATTAAAGAATTGTTCTAAGCTAATTTTAGTATTTTGTTCAGTTTGAATGAATTTTAATAAATAATTGGCAACCTCTAGGAATATATCTTTTCGAGTAATTTCTAAATTGTAGAGCTGATGTTCTGGCTCTTTCCCAATCAATTCATCAATGCTTGCGTCTAACACATTAGCAATTTTTATAATTGACTCAATGCCGGGGTTTTTCGATTTATCATACAAAAAATTATTAATAAAATTCTTATGTAAACCAGCATCTCTTTCAAGTTTGCTTATTGATAAGCCTTTCTCTTTTGTCATTCTTAATAAATTTTGTTTTAGCAGTACTTGCATAGGTTCACCAATAATTATGTTGACACATGATAGCACGTATACTATATTCGCAAAAGTATTAATACTTAAATAGAATAGCAATAATCGAGCGCTAACTCGACTGGGATATATAAAAGCAAAAAGG
>JBAYJX010000069.1:0-2551 GCA_041664905.1 archaeon
AAGCGAATGAATATGAAATTAACCCAAAATGGATTGAAACAATTAAACAAGCTTCAGCTGAACTAGAAAATTCTTGTAATAAAGCCGTTCGAGAATATGATATTAACCCAAATTTCACAAAGCCAATTAATTTGAAATTTGATGATTTGGGTAGTTTGTCGGTCTTTTGTGCTGAAATATGTACAAAACAAAAAATAGTTGGCAAGGGAAATCCTATGGTAGTAGTTTGGTTAAGGCACTTGTACATTCCATTGAATCTTAATTTTCGAGATTATTCTTTAATAAAAGAAATGGCTTCAACTTGTGGAAAAGTGTTCATGATGAGTCCCGGAAATAGCCCTTTGGATAAATGGGTAAAGGAGCAATATTTGAATGCGGGATTTACTAAGGTAAAACTTGGGGTAACCGAACCAATATTTGATGATGGGTTTTTCGTACAAGGGGATAGTTATGCTGAGATAACCTCAAGTAAAGAAACCAAGAAAATAATTGACAAGATATATAACAGAAATCATAATTTAGGAGACTTGTTTAAAGAAGTTTTTTTCAGAAAAGAAGTAAAACAAAAACTTGAATTTAATATAAAGATAACAAAGGATCCAAAAGTAGCTGAAATGCTAAGAAATCAACTACTAATGTCTTTTAAGTAAATTATCTAAATCAAGAGTTTAAAGAATATGGGTTAATTGAAAACCTTTTCCTTACAAATTTAGGATTATGGAATCTTATGATTTTAGCCGCCCGATACATTATACCGCAACTGTATTTGTGATTCACGAAAATAAACTTTTATTGTTAAAACAAGATAGAAGTCCTTTTTGGCTACTTCCTGGTGGTCACATTGAAGACACTGAATTACCTCATGAAGCTGCGGTTAGAGAAGTCTTAGAGGAAACTGGATTGACTGTTGAATTATTACAAAAGCCAGATGAGAAAGCAAGAACAAAAATAGCTACACCTTTACCTGTGCCAATTGCAGTACAGTTATTGCCTTGTCGAGATAAAAGAGATATTGCACTATATTACACCGCAAAAGTTATTTCAGGAGAACTAAAAATTGATGCAGAATCTAAACAAGCAAAATGGTTTTCATTAGACGAAATATTAAACACTCCCGAAGTTGGTCCAAATACAAAATATCATGCAACAAAAATATTTGCTGAATCAAACAGTCTATTTTTTTCATAATTGATTCAACTTTTTGGTTGAGTAAAAATCAACCACGCCCATAATAATTGCTGAAACAGAGCTTCTAACGTGTGCACAATGTCTTAGTATGAATGATTTTATGAAAAATGTTTTAGTATTTTTTTGTGCTTTTTATTTTGAGTTTTGTTTGGAGTGGGTCTGTTCCTTTTTTGTGTTCTAGTATTAGTTTGATGAATTTTCCTGTCTGACTAAGTGTTATATGTAATTCTTTGGTTTTAGTTTGAGTTACAATCAAGTTTTGTTGTTCAAGTTTCTTCAAATAATAAAATAACCAAGACTTCAAAGTCTTAAGTTTATCAGGAGTTATTTTAATCTCGTTCTCTTTAGCATAACTTTTAGTCAAAGTAGTAAAAGTTTGAGGCTCTTCACTCAACAATAAGAGTATTTCTGCTTGTTTCTTTTTAGGCAAAGCCAATTGACTAAGATTAATAGTGGGTAAATCAACTAAGCCCCTCACCCCAGTAGTAATAATTTCACCTGGGTGAGTGTACTGGTTAGGTATTACATAAAACAAGTTAATTGGGTAGAATTGTGCAGCAAGCATCATAGAAGTCTTAAGTAATGTAGTTCCTGCAGAAATGTTAATGTTAATCTCATCATACTCTTTAACCACTTTTTCTAACAAACTAATTGTCTTGTTTAAACAATCATCTAAACTGTGGTAATTAAAGAAAAGTATTTCTGAGTCTACAATTGGTTTGATTGAATTTCCAATTTGCTCGGCTAAATCAGTAGAAGCCCTACCCCAATTCTTATCCGGAGTCTTGACAGGATCAGAGGAAATAAAGATTACTTTGCTGGCAGGTTTTTGCTTTAAACCATAAATGATTCGGTCATATTCCCATCCCATTAACACAATTTGAAGTGTTTTCATGAAAAAGGTGTATATCAAAAAATTTTTAAATCATTCTAATATTCTTTAATGAATTAAACAAATTTTTTAATTAGGCTTATATATCCCATATTAACAATATCATTATGTACAATGAAAAAATGAACCATTTAGTTGATTTAATTTCTACTAAACCTATATTAATCGCCCAATCAGAAATACTAATTATGGGCAAATTTTTAGGGGTTGATTAGATTGTATGGATCCTGATGTTGATGTAGTCTTAGACTACTATAAGCATCTTTTTCCCGACTTCTCTTTACCTCACTTCACCATCTACAAATTACTGTGGCGAGTAGAACCACTACCAGTAGAAACAATCATTGAACAAACAGGACTAAGCAAAACAACTACCTATTCAATTTTGCGTGATTTAGCAATGTCAGGACTAATAAACAAAACCAATTTCAGCCCAATAGCTTACTATGCAATTGAACCACTAAAAACCTA
>JBAYJX010000070.1:0-2538 GCA_041664905.1 archaeon
AGTTGCCATTTCTCTAATTTTTTTCTCAATCTCTGTAGCAAATTTTTGATTTTCTTTGATATATGCCTTTGCTCCTTCTCTTCCTTGTGCAATTACTTTGCCTTCATAGTTAAAAAATGAACCAGATTTCGTAATAATTCCAAGATCTACTGCAACATCAAGTAAATTTCCGGATTTAGATATTCCTTCATCGTTCATGATGTCAAACTCAGCAACTTTTAAAGGAGGCGCAACTTTGTTTTTAACAACTCTTACTCTTGCCCTTGCACCAATAACATTATCCCCATCTTTGATTGATTCAACACGTCTTATATCAAGTCTGACTGAAGCATAGAACTTTAATGCCAAGCCTCCAGTTGTTGTTTCAGGATTACCAAACATCACTCCTATTTTTTGTCTTAATTGATTGGTAAATATAAGAATTGTTTTTGATTTTGAAATTGCTCCTGTTAATTTTCTTAAAGCTTGACTCATGAGGCGAGCTTGAAGTCCCATAACAGCATCTCCCATCTGTCCCTCAAGCTCTGCTCGTGGAACAAGGGCTGCCACAGAATCAACAACAATAACATCAATTGCGCCAGACCTGATTAATGTTTCAGTAATTTCTAGAGCTTGTTCTCCTGTATCAGGTTGGCTAAGAAGAAGATCATCGAGGTTAACTCCCATTATTTCAGCTCTTTGCGGATCAAGGGCATGTTCTGCATCTACAAAAGCACACTGACCACCCAATTTTTGTGCTTCGGCAACCACCGCCAAGGCTAGTGTGGTCTTACCAGAGGCTTCAGGACCGTAAATTTCAACTATTCTACCCCTAGGTAGACCCCCAACACCTAATGCCAAGTCTAGGGCGATTGATCCGGTTGGAATTACATCAATTTTGTTTCTACTATTTGCATTTTCTCCAAGTCTCATGATGGAACCTTTGCCATATGCTTTATCAATTTGTTCCATTGCAATTTTAATAGCTTGAAGTTTTTGTTCTGCGCCTTCCTGTTTTACTGGAGCATCTTTTTGTTCACCTTTTTTCTTTGCCATGTTTACTATCTAACAAGATAATACGAACTTTCCCCAAATGCAAGAAGGAAATTAATGAAGACCTCTTTCACACTCTGGTTCTTTTTCATCAGATCCTCGTTCTGATTTAGATCGAACACTATTTCGACGGTCGTAATCATCATTAACTAACTTTAAATAATCACCCACACTTATTCCTCTTCTTTTCGCTTCCTCTCTTATAAAGAGAGCTATTTTATCGATTTCATCTTCTTTTTCCATATTCAACATGAATATATCACTTTTTTTATAAAATTCAAATATCTTGTCGGGGATGAGGGAGTTGCACATTCACCAGCATATTGGAACTTACTTTTCATTTGCTAAAAAACTAAGTACCTTATTTAAATTGCCTTTCGGATATAAATCCTTCGGGTAAATTTTTATCAAATTTAATCCTAACTTTTTTGCAATCCTTATTTTCTTTCTTTTCAAAAAATCATACCTTTTTGACTCTCCACTTAACCCAAAAAATTCAATCCAATATTTATTCACTACAAAATCTGCAGTAAATTGTTCATGTCCTGGATATGGTACACTTCTCTCGTGTTTTACATTTCTCCTAAACATCCAATCATCAACTATCTTTTCAGACAAAGAGTCGCATTTATGACCATCTTTGGCTATATATTTTTTAGCGAACATAACAGGATTTGGATCATAACCTGCAGCCGTGATTGCATTATTCCACGTACCAAATCTATTTCTAGTCGCGTAATAATGAACACACTCTCGTTTAAGCGGTATTCTAGAATTTAACTTATAAAATCTCTTAATCCATATCAAAATTTCTTTTGTCGTGATTTGTGTCCCCAGACTTTTGCATTCTAAAGAACAATAAACTTTACCACATTTCAAGTATTTGTCGCACATCCGACATTTTTTCAATATTTTTAGTTTTGGAATACGAATTGAATTGTTTACAACTGCCGCACAAGAATTGCTACAAAAACATCGTGTGTTTTTTCTTATAATGGACGAGTTCCTGTAAAATTTGTTTTTACAACCTTTCCTAGCACAGATTAACCAACTTCCTCTTTTTCTAAATTTCGATTGACATTCTTTTGAACAAAAACTTCTCCATCTATATTTTCTAGCTTCATTTATTCTTTGAAGTGATCTAAAGTACTTCTTTTTGCAATAGGCACATCTAACCACAGGGTGTTTCGTATTTTGATCGGACATTACATTAATTAAATACCGAATTAATTACGAAGTCAATATTCTTCTTAGAATACTATAGGTCAGAGGAGACGGTAACGCTCCGTCGTCCCACACACCCCAAGCGTGGATTCTACTTTTAAACTATCCTCTGTTAGACATTATTTTATCAAACAAACTTACTCATATCTAATAGCTTCAATAGGAGAAAGTGAAGCTGCACGTTTTGCAGGAAAAACTCCAAAAATTATCCCTATTGCTGATGAGACAACAAGTGCTACTAAAATTGCAACAACGTTTAAACTGGCGGGGAAAAATATTCTA